>JBDSAJ010000137.1:0-8865 GCA_039922235.1 Umezawaea sp. | reverse complement strand
GGGGCCGTCGCTGAATACACGGGAACGGCCCCGCGCCCAAGAAAGTGGACGCGGGGCCGTTCTGTCGAACAGGGTGACTAGACGACCTGCTGCACCAGCACGGTGCTGCGGCCGACCGTCACGCCTTCGGCGGTCTGCACGAGCAGCTCGCCGCGCAGGGTCCGGCCAGGGCCGGGCTGAGCTGAAGCGGTAACGGTGCCGTTGACCGTCCACGTCGTGCCCGCTGCGCGGTCGGCGTGGGGGTCGGACACGGTCACGTTGCCGAGGGACGCCGCCGCGTAGTAGTCGATGTAGTCGTACTCGGTCGTGCCCGCGGGCACCGAGTAGCCGTCGACCACGACGCGCCAGAGACCGGCGGCCGGGAAGGGGGTGATGACCGATTCCTCGGAGTCGCCGTCAGCCGACGTCTTCGACACCACGCAGGTACCCGTGGTGCAGTTGTAGAGCGTCAGGTCGAGGTCGGCCGAGAGGTCGCTCGTCCGGCCGATGGTCGCGCTGACCGCCGAGGCGCCCGCGGGCACCGCGATGTCGTAGCTCTGCACCGCCGCGTTGGCGATGCTGGGCCTGAGGACCTTGGCGCTGGTCAGCTGACCGCCCGCGAGTCCGCCCTTGAACGCGGACAGCGAGTTGGTCACCTGGTAGGTCCGCGCGACCGGCTGGCCGAGCGGGGCGGACGCGATCGTGTCCGGGTTCGGGCTGACCGTGGTGCCGAGCACCGACGCGGACACCTTGTACGGCGCCTTGTCGACGTCGGACGTGCGACGGGCCTCGATCACGATCTCCCAGACGCCCGGCAGCGGGTTGCTGACCGTGCGGCTCAGCGGCGTGCCCGGCGAGCAGCCCGCACCGGCGTCGGGGTTGTAGCAGGCCGTGGAGCTGGTGAGGTCGAGCGGGATGCCGGTCGGGTCGACGCGCAGGAAGCGCACCTGGCCCTTGCCCGTGTCGCCGCCGGCGACCATGTCGATCTTGAGGGCGCTGGCGCCCTGCGGGACGCGGACGAACAGGCTGGTGACCTGGTTGCGGGCGATCTCGCCGGACTTGGTCACCGCGTACTTGTTGGCCACCGTGAAGTCGAAGGGCGCGAACACGGTGTTCAGCGTCATCAGGTCGGCGCCCGGCGTGGACGGGTTGTCCACGGTCAGGACGGCAGACTGGATGCCCTCCTTGATCGGCTTGACCTTCACGTCGAACGTGACCGGGGTGTTCAGCGGCAGGGTGACGCTGCTCGCCGACTCGAACGACCTGCTGTCGCCGGTCCAGTCGACGGTGAACTTCACCGGCTCAGCCGACCCCGTGGTGCGGGTGAACGTGTAGGTGCGGGTGTAGTCCTTGCCGAGCGTCACGCCCTCGCGGTCGTGGATGCCGACGCCCCGGTCCGCGGTGGGCTTGAGCTGCGCGGACAGCGCCGTGTGCACCTCGACGGACGAGGTCACGACGTCCTGGGTGCCCTCGAGGTTGAGGACGTTGTAGGCGGCCTTCACGTCGAACTTGCCCGCGCCCTGCTCGTACGCGCCGAGCTCGTAGCTGTAGACGGCGGCGGTCTTGATGGCGTTGCGCAGCTTCGCGACGTTCGGGCGCTCACCGTTGTGCGTGGCCTTGTACGCGCTGACGAGCAGCGCGGCCGCGCCGGTCGCCTGCGGGGACGCCATCGACGTGCCGTTGAACATGGCGTAGCCGGCGGGCAGTTCGTAGGTGCCCGCGGTGGGGCCGGGGACCTGCCAGCGCGGAATCGTGGAGATGGCCGCACCGGGCGCGATGATGTCCGGCTTGAAGCCGCCGTCCTCACGCGGGCCGCGCGAGGAGAAGCCGTGCAGGCTGTTGGCCTGCTTGGTCACCGAGCCGTAGTTGGACAGCCAGGTCTGCTTGGTGATCGAGGAGCCGACGCTGATGGCGTCCGTGGCGACCGAGGGGTCGCCGACGGTGTTCGCGCCCGCGCCGCTGTTGCCCGCCGAGATGAAGATCTGGACGTTGTACTCGGAGATCGTGCGGTTGTAGAGCTCCGCACGCGCGTTGTTGCCGTCGTTGAGGGCGGGCAGGCCGCCGATGGAGATGTTCATGACGTCGGCGCCGTTGCGGGCGGCGTAGAGGACGCCCTCCAGCAGACCGCTGTTGGTGCAGGACGACGAGGTCAGGCAGACCTTGACGGCCATCAGCTTCGCGCCGGGGGCCGCACCGGTCATCTTGCCGCCGAACATGCCGTTCGCCGCGGTGATGCCCGCGACGTGGGTGCCGTGTGCGGCGCCCGCGATGCCGAGGTTGACGTAGGCGGTGCCGCCGTTGTCGTAGATCGACTTGTCGGTCTGGACGACGAAGGCGACGCGCTCGATGAGCGGCGTGGCGGCGTTGTCCGTGCCGAAGAAGCCGACGTCCTTCTTGTACTTGTAGTCGATCATCGGCACCTGGTCGGTGAAGTCACCGTCCTGGTCGAGGTCGACCCGGACCTCCTTGGTCTGGACGTCCTGCAGCACCGCGAACTTGTCCAGCCGGTCGCCGTCGCGGTTGATGTCGCCGCCGGTCTCCGAGGTCGCGGAACCGAGGTCCTTCGCGATCTCCGAGAACTGGCCGAGCGCGTAAGAGCCGCTCTTGGGGGCGGTGTAGTTCACGCCGCCCGAGGTGAAGGAGCCGGTGTAGCGCTCCTTGCCCATCGCGACCCACGTGCCGTCGTTCTCGGTCGGCGCGTTGGCGTTGTACCAGTCGACGATCTTGCGCTCACCGGTCGTGGTGGTCGCGAGCGCGGGGTGGTCCAGGTCGATGCCGGAGTCCAGGATGGCGATGGTCGTGCCGCGGCCGTCCCACTTGGGGCGCGACTGGGCGAACTGCGCGGCACCCGTGTCGCCGATCGGCATGTAAGGGTTGACCTTGGGGGTCGTCGCGTCCGGCGCCTTCTGCGGCAGCGGGGTGGTCGCGCCCTCGGGACGGGGGTTGTCCACGGCGACGAGGCCGTCGACGTCCACCGCGTCCACCGACTTCAGCTTGGCGGCCTTCTCGGCCTGCCCACGCGGCAGCGTCACCCTGAGGTAGTCGACCTCGCGGTCGGTGTTCTCGACCACGGCCCCGAGCGCCTTCAGCTCGGTGGTGGCGGCGTCGAGCTTGCCCGCCTCAGCGGCGACGAGGAGCGTGACGTTGGCTTGGCCCGCCTGCTCCGCCTCGACGAGGAGGGCGCGGTCCTGCTTGTCGAGCTGCTTGTCCGCTTGCGCGGGCGGCATCGGCTGTGCGACGGCGGGGGTGGCGGCGAAGCCGAACCCAGTCGAACCCAGCACGGCGGCCAGGAGGGCCGCGCTGGTGCGGTGTCTCCACCGAAGTCCTGACTTGATCACGACGCGAAAACCCTTCGTGGGGGAAGAATGGTGGAAGCACATCTCTCCACGCGCGAAGTGGCAATAGGTCAATCAGCCCATCATCGAAGTCCACATTGGACTAAAAGGTCTCTTGCCCTTCGGGCTTTTCCAAGCTAGCGAACGCTTTTCCGATAACGGTTCGCGCACCTGATGCCCAGTCAAGAGCTGAACGAAGGGAATGTCAATCCATGTCAACGGTGAATGCGACGATTTCACCGTGACCTGTAACGAATTGCCGTCTCAACCGATGACCCCATATCCAGGGCTTCCGACGCGGAGCGGGCGGTTTCGCGTTGCCCCAGGCCGAAACGTGATCGAATCGGCCGTATGACGATCGAGTATGCCCCCGTCTCCGGCGAGGGCCGCCTGTGGACCGAGCAGTCCGGCGACGGAGCGCCCGTGGTACTGCTCCACGGGTCCGTCCACGACAGCCGCCTGTGGGACGGCGTGTTCCCCGACCTCGCGCTGCACCGCACCGCGATCCGGTACGACGCGCGGGGACTGGGCCGGTCGACGCTGCCGACCGCGCCGTTCCGCTACGAGGACGACCTCCTCGCGGTGCTCGACCACTTCGACGTCGAGCGCGCCGCGCTGGTCGGTTTGAGCATGGGCGGCGAGGTCGCGCTCGACTTCACGCTGGAGCACCCCGAACGGGTGCGCTCGCTGACGCTCGTCGCGGCGTCGGCAGGCGGCCACGACTGGCCGCGGTCCCCCGAGTTGGACGCCTACGCGGCGGCGGACCGGGGAAGTGATCCCGACCGCTTGGCCGAGCTGGAACTCGCGGTGTGGGCCCCGCTGGGTGACCGGGCACCCGGGGTACCCGGCGATCGCGACCATGGTCACCGAGAACGCCAGGGTGCGAGCGGGCGTCGAGAAGGGTCACGTCCTGTTCGCCGAGGAAGGTGCCGTCGAGCACCTCGACCGGGTCGAGGTGCCGACCACCGTCGTCGTCGGCGATCACAACCACCCGGAGATCGGCGTGATCGCCCGCCGACTCGCCGAGGGCATCCCCGGCGCACGCCTGGAGGTGGTGGCCAGGGCTGACCACTACCTGCCGCTGCGCGCGCCGGGACGGCTCACGGAAATCATTGCCCGCCAGTGAGTCGTCCCGACCCCGAGGAACGGCTCAGTGACCTCGCACACGAGGGGAACACCGGGGTGGTACCACCCGTTCTACCTGTGGTCGGCACCGGGGAGCTGCGCCGGGCGTCGGTTCGCCCGGACAACCCCCCTCGCCCGGAGCGAGCCCACCCCGAGACGCTCACGGCGCGCCCCAACCGCCGACCGCCGTCGGCCGGACGGAATCCCCCCTTCCGCACCGGCCGACGGTCTCCCAGCCCTCACCTCCGCCGTTGGGGTGACATCCCGAAGTCCCGCCCGCTGGACGTCCTTGACGGGACCGCGCCACCACCGCAGGCTCGGAGGGGTGAACCGAGCCCCGCTCCTGACCCGGCGCCGCCACGTCGACTTCGCGCGCACGTGCTCCAGCCGCTGTCCGTGACCCGAGGACACCTGCCGAGTTCCCGTCGCGAGAAGGAGCCCCCCTCATGTCCGCACTCATCGGCACGCTGGTGGGCAACCCCCGCCCGGCCTCCAGGACGCTCAACGCGGCGCTGGCCCTGCGCGAAGCGATCCGCCGAGTCGTCCCCGGCACGGAGAACGGCGCCGTGGTCGACGCCGCCGACCTGGCCCAGGACCTGTTCACGCCGGGTTCGACGAAGGTCGGGGAGGCACTGGCCGACCTGGAGCGGTCGAACATCCTGGTGATCGCCTCGCCGACGTACAAGGCCACCTACACCGGGCTGCTGAAGTCGGTGCTGGACCAGGCCCCGGCAGGCTGGCTCAAGGGCAAGACCGCCATCCCGCTCCAGGTCGCCGCGTCCGACCGGCACGCGCTCGCCGCGGAACTGCACCTGCGGCCCGTGCTGGTGGAACTGGGCGCCCACATCCCCGGTCCGGCCGTGTTCGTCCCCGAGTCGGCGCTGGCCGACCACGACGCGCTGATCGACGGCCTGGTGAAGCTGCTGACCGACAACGGCACCGCTACCGTGCTCGAAACCCTGACCGCACCACGAGCAGCGGAGGTGTCCCGATGAGCGTCATACCGCGCCAGGACCTCGCCAACGACCTCAAGGGCGCACTGCGCGACCACCCGCAGGCGGTCACCATCGTCACCGCGCAGGGCCCCGACGGACCGGTCGGCGTCACCGTCAGCTCGTTCACCTCCGCCAGCATGAACCCGCCGCTGATCGTCGTCTGGATCGGCGACGGGGCATCGGCCTGGCCGGTGCTGCGCACCGCTCCCCTGTTCGCCGTGCACCTGCTGCACGCCGGTCAGAGCGACCTCTCGGACCTCTTCGCCAAGACCGGCTCCGACCGCTTCGGCGGCACGACGAACTGGGAGCCCGACGTGGACGGTGTTCCACACCTGCTGGACGCCCCGCTGCGCCTGCGCTGCCGCACCGCGCGGCGCATCGCCGTCGGTGACCACGTGGCGCTGGTCGGTGAGCCGCTGGAGGTTCAGCACGCTGCTGGGAACCTGCCGCTCGTGAGGTTTCAGGGGCGATACACGTCGGTGGAATAACCGGCCGTCAGGCCACGCTCTCGGCGTCGCCGGAGCCCTCGTCCGCGAGCAGTCGCAGCAGGGCTCTGGTGACGCCGTCGTTCTGGCGGAAGCCGGGTGCGTTCGTTCCCGGCCTGGCGAAGGCGGCAAACGCCCGCCCGGTGGTGAAGGGGCCCAGTGCGAAGCGGCGCGGGTGCGGCTCACCACCGCGGCCGATGAGGCGGTTGTCCTCTGCCACGCGCACCAAGCCGGTCGAGCGGCCGTCGGACAGCCGTTCCTCGATCACCTCGCCCGCCTCGCGCAGCGCGTGGAGCACCGGGTCGGCGCTGGTCGCCAGGCTGTGGGTGGGCAGGCGTGCTTCCACCAAACCGGTGGCGCGCACGACGTCCGGGGTGCTGGCGCTGCCGGCGAGGAACGCGCCGTCCTCGGGACGGACCCACATGTCGGCGCCGAGGAACTGGACGATGCCCGCGTGTGAGAGGGCGAGCAGTTCTTCCAGGCGGTCCGGTGGTGGGCCGCTGGCGAGGAAGCTGAAGAAGCCGGTCCACCAGCCGTCGGCGTGGGCCAGCCGGGACGACGGTGACAGCTTCGGGGAGTTCAGGACGCGCGGCAGCTGCCCGTAGATCGAGAGCAGCGCCATGAAGGCGCCCAGGTCGGCGCTGTGGGCTGGATCGGACCGCCGGGCAACGTCGGCCTCGATGTAGGTCCGCAGGTGCTCCTGGAACTCCTCAGCGGAGGCGAAGGTCAGGCCGGCGAGCGGCCGGTCCAGCTGTTCGAAGTCGATCCGGTCCTCCGCGCGCGGCACGGACGACGAGACCAGCGCGGCCATCGCGGCGCTGTACCAGTCCAGTTCGGCGAACGCCGCCGCGAACTCGGGCCACGGCAGCGCGACCCGTTCGGGGTGCCCGGTGAACAGCTCGTGGAAGTAGCCCCAGGCGATCTCCTTGGCCAGCAGCGGCCACACGTCCGCCCGGAAGTCGAACTCGTCGGCCGACCCGAGCAGCGCGTCGACGGCGGCACCGTCGAAGAACCGGGGCAGCGGAAGCGGATCGCCTTGCAGCCGGTAGCCGGTCTTGGAGTGGTACGGCACGCCGCGCCTGGACCCGACGTGGATCCGGGGCTCCCGGCCGGAAGGTCGGTACCGCAGGCCCTCTGCGGTGTGCTCGAAGCGCCCGCCGCGCCCCTGCGTCAGCAGGACCATCAGGTCGATGAACGCGAGCCCGAACCCGCGCAGCACCACGTCGGCGCCCGCGGGAACAGCCGACAGGTCGCTGTCGGCGGAGTAGTCCGGCGGCAGGTACGCCAGCCCGTGCGCGGCCGCGTGGTCGGCGAGTTCCCGTTCCTCCGCCCCGATCTCGGCGTCCAGGTGCCCCAACGTGAGCACCACCGCGTCCGCCACCAGCGGCGACGTCCGGTCGGCGAGCCACACCCGCTGTCGCCCGTGCGGTGACCCGGTGATCCGCCGCACCGTCGAGAGGTGGTGGCGCACGGTGATCCCGGACGGCAGCGCGGCGACGGCGTCGCGGTAGAACCAGCCGAGGTAGGCGCTCTGCAGCCTGCGGCTGGGGAACGTCGTGGGCTCCAGCCGGTCCAGCTCGGCGCGCACGTCGTCCGGCAGGTCGACGGCCAGTTCGCCGGACCGCGCCAGCACCGCCCAGTCGGCCAGCGACGGACCCGGTCGGACCGGCCCGTCGCACACCACGCTGGCGTCGGTGAACATGGTCACGTCCACGGCCATCGAGTTCATCCGCAGCAGCTCGGACTGCTCGTAGCGCCACACCCGGCCCGCGCCGGGCGGGTGGGGGTCGACGACGTGGATCTCCAGCGCGGCGGCGGGGAACAGCTCCGGGGCGTTCACGGCGATCCGCTCGATCAGCCCGGCGGCCCGCGGGCCGCCGCCGACCAGCACGAGCACCACCGGTGGTGCGTTCACAGGACCCTGGCCAGGAACTCGCGGGTGCGGGTGTGGCGGGGGTTGGCGAGCAGTTCCGCGGGCGGTCCCGACTCGACCACCCTGCCCTCGTCCAGGAAGACCACGGTGTCGGCGACCTGGCGGGCGAACGCCATCTCGTGCGTGACCACGACCATCGTCATCCCCGCCTCGGCCAGGTCCGCGATGACGGCCAGCACCTCGCCGACCAGTTCGGGGTCGAGTGCGCTGGTCGGCTCGTCGAACAGCATGAGCTTCGGTTCCATCGCCAACGCCCGCGCGATGGCGATGCGCTGCTGCTGCCCGCCGGAGAGCTGACGGGGGTAGGAGTCCTCCCGACCGGCCAGCCCGACCCGTGCGATGAGTTCCTTCCCGAGCGCAACGGCCGCGCCCCGGCCAAGACCTCGGACGCCGATGGGCGCTTCGACGACGTTCTCCAGCACGGTCAGGTGCGGGAACAGGTTGAAGTTCTGGAACACCATCCCGATCGACGCCCGCTGCCGGGTGATCACCCGGTCCTTCAGCTCGTGCAGGCGGCCCTTGTGCCTGCGGTAGCCGATCAGCTCGCCGTCGACCTCCACCTCACCCGCGTTGATCTTCTCCAGGTGGTTGACGCACCGCAGCAGGGTGCTCTTGCCCGACCCGGACGGTCCGATCACGCACGTGACCTCGCCCTGCCGCACTTCGAGGTCCACCCCGCGCAACACCGGTGTGGTCCCGTAGCTCTTGTGCAGGTCGCTGATCCGCACGAGCGTCGCCGCGCTCATCGCAGCCGTCCCTTCAGCCTCTGCCACGGCGTCGGCGGCAGGGCTCGCGCGGCACCCCGCGCGTAGTACCGCTCGACGTAGTACTGCGCCACGCTCAGCACGCTGGTGACGACGACGTACCAGATGGTCGCCACCAGCAGCAGCGGGATGATCAGGTAGTTCCGGTTGTAGATCAGCTGCACCGAGAACAGCAGGTCCTGCACGGCCAGCACGCTCACGATCGACGTGCCCTTGAGCGTGCCGATCAGCGCGTTGCCCGCGGCCGGG
>JBDSAJ010000136.1:0-23728 GCA_039922235.1 Umezawaea sp. | reverse complement strand
AAGTCTCTCCCCCAAGCCGAAAAAATCGAGGCTCGACGTGCCGACTCCAGGCGGCCGAGCCGCCGTCTGCGGGGCATCGGCCATGTCACACAGCCCGGTTTTGTCGGTGGGCCGTCCTAATCTGGATTTGTGACTACCTCCGTCCCAGACACGTCTGGCTGGATCCGCAAGCTGGCACGGGCCTGTTGGCGGCACCGGTCGTTGGTGCTGCTGTCCCTGGTCGCCGCAGTGCTGGGCGTGGGGTTGCAGGCCGCTGGTCCGCTGCTGGTGAAGCTGGCCGTCGACGACGCGGTGATCGGGCGCACGGAGCGGCTCGCGCTGCTGGTGGCGGTGCTGGTGGGGATGGAGCTGCTGACGTTCGGCACCGCGTTCCTGCGTCGCTACTTGGGTGGGCGGCTCGCGCTGGACGTGCAGCACGACCTGCGGCAGGGCGTGTTCGGCGCGGTGCAGCGGTTGGACGGGGCGAAGCAGGACGTGCTGCGGACCGGGCAGGTGGTGTCGCGGTCGATCACCGACCTCCAGCTGGTGCAGAGCCTGCTGTCGATGGTGCCGCTGGCCGTCGGCACGGTGGTGTTCGCCGCGGCCGCGCTGGTGGCGATGCTGTGGCTGTCCCCGCTGCTGACGCTGATCGCGCTGGTGGTCGTGCCCGCGGTCGGGTGGATCGCGGCGCGCAGCAGGCTGGTGCTGTTCCCGGCGACCTGGTCGGCCCAGCAGCGCGCGGCCGACCTCGCGCAGCACGTCGAGGAGACGGTCACCGGCGTGCGGGTGGTGAAGGGCTTCGGGCAGGAGGCGCGCGAGGTCAGCAGGCTGGAGGGGCAGGCGCGGTCGCTGTTCGCCGAGCGGATGCGGGCCGCCCGGCTGACCGCCCGACCGGCAGCGACGCTGACGGCACTTCCCGCCGTGGGGCAGGTGGCGGTGCTCGCGCTCGGCGGGTGGATGGCGATGCGCGGGCAGGTCAGCCTGGGCACGTTCCTCGCGTTCGCGACGTACGTGGCGAACCTGGTGGGGCCGACGCGGCTGATCTCCAGCCTGATGGTGAACGCGCAGCTGGCGCGGGCCGGGGTCGAGCGGGTGTACGAGCTGATCGACTCGCAGCCGGACGTGGTCGACAAGCCCGACGCGGTCGACGTGCCCACCGGGCCGGTCGGGATCTCGCTGTCCGGGGTGACGTTCGGGTACACGCGCAGCGAGCCGGTGCTGTCGGACGTGGCGCTGGAGGTGCGGCCCGGCGAGACGCTGGCGCTGGTCGGCACGGCGGGGTCGGGCAAGTCGACGGTGTCGCTGCTGCTGCCCCGGTTCTACGACGTGCACGAGGGCTCGATCGCGGTCGGCGGGGTGGACGTGCGAGACCTGCGGCTGTCGTCGTTGCGCGGCACGGTCGGCGTCGTGTTCGAGGAGGCGTTCCTGTTCTCGGACACCTTGCGGGCGAACATCGCGTACGGGCGGCCGGACGCGACCGACGAACAGGTCACCGCCGCTGCCGGGGCCGCCGAGGCGCACGAGTTCATCCTCGCCCTGCCGTCCGGCTACGACACCGTGGTGGGCGAGCGGGGCCTGACGCTGTCCGGTGGTCAGCGGCAGCGGGTGGCGCTCGCGCGGGCGCTGCTGACCGACCCGAGGGTGCTGGTGCTGGACGACGCGACCTCGGCCGTGGACACCGCGACGGAGTCGGCGATCCACCACACGCTCGCGGCCGTGACGGCGCAGCGGACCACGCTGCTGATCGCGCACCGCCGGTCGTCGCTGGCCCTGGCGGACCGGATCGCGGTGCTCGACCGCGGCCGGGTCGTCGACGTGGGCACGCGGGCCGAGCTGGACGAGCGGTGCCACCTGTTCCGGGAACTGCTGGCCGGTCCGACTGACGCGATCGAGCAGGTCGACCCGCGGGCGGACGTCCAGCTCGAACCCGGCCCGGACGGCACGACGCCGTCGCTGTGGCCGTCGATCGACCCGGACGACCTCTCCCTGCTGGCCTCGGCGAACCGCACGGTCAAACCCACCGCACAGCCAGGTCGGGGCAGTTCGACGTCGGCGCTGGCGGGCGGGATGCCCGCGACCCCCGACCTGTTGGCGCAGGTCAACGCCCTGCCCCCGGCGACCGAGTTGCCACACCTGGCGGGCGACGACCCGACCGCGCCGGACCCCGGCTTCCGGCTGCGCAGCCTGCTGCGGCCCGCGCGGTGGGCGATGGCGGCGGTGGGGCTGCTGATCGTCGTGGACGCGGGTCTGGCGATCGGCCTGCCGTCGCTGGTCCGGTACGGCATCGACCACGGCGTGCTGGAGGCGTCGACCACCGCGCTGTGGATCGCGGCGGGCCTCGGCCTGCTGCTGGTCGGGCTCAACTGGTTCAGCACCGCGCTGAACACCGTGCTGACCTCGCGGGTCGGCGAGCGGCTGCTGTACGTGCTGCGCGTCCGCAGCTACGCCCACCTCCAGCGGCTCGGGCTGGACTACTACGAGCGCGAGATGGCGGGTCGGATCATGACCCGGATGACGACGGACGTGGACGCGCTGTCGTCGTTCCTGCAAACCGGCCTGACCACCGCGGTGATCAGCGTGCTGACCGTCGGCGGCATCGCCGTCGCGCTCGCGCTGACCGACTGGGGACTCGCGGCAGTCGCACTGACCGTGCTGCCGGTGCTGCTCGTGGCGACCTACTTCTTCCAGCGCTTGTCGTCGGCCGCGTACACCGAGGCGCGCGAACGGGTCAGCGTCGTCAACGCCGACCTCCAGGAGAACGTGTCGGGGCTGCGGGTCTCGCAGGCCTACACCCGTGAGGGCCGCTCGGCGGAGGCGTTCGCCGAGCGCAGCGACGCGTACCGCGTGTCCAGGCTGCGGGCGCAGCGGTACATCGCCACGTACTTCCCGTTCGTGTCGATGCTGTCCGGCGTCGCGCAGGCCGCCGTGCTGGCGGTCGGCGCCTACCGGGTCGCCGCCGGCACCCTGACCCCTGGTGTCCTGCTCGCGTTCCTGCTGTACCTGGGCCTCTTCTTCGCGCCCGTGATGCAGTTGTCCGGCGTGTTCGACGGCTACCAGCAGGCCAGGGTCGGCCTGCGCCGCATCGGCGACCTGCTGGCCACCCCCAGCACCGTTCCCCCGGCCACCGACCCCGTGCCGGTGGTGTCGCTGCGCGGCGAGGTCGAGCTGCGCGACGTGACGTTCCACTACCAGGGCACCGGCGAACCCGCGCTGGACCGCGTGTCACTGCACGTGGCCGCGGGCGAGACCGTCGCGCTGGTGGGCGCGACCGGGGCGGGCAAGTCGACCCTGGTGAAGCTGATCGCCAGGTTCTACGACGCCACGTCCGGGGCGGTGCTGGTCGACGGCGTGGACGTGCGGTCCTACGACCTGTCCCAGTTCCGCCAGCGCCTGGGCGTGGTCCCGCAGGAGGCGCACCTGTTCGGCGGCGACGTGGCCGACAACGTCCGCTACGGCCGCCCGACCGCGACGGACGCCGAGGTGGAACAGGCCGTGCGCGCGGTGGGCGCGCTACCGGTGGTCGCCTCCCTGCCGTCCGCGTTCCACCAGCAGGTGGGCGAACGGGGCCAGGGCCTCTCCTCCGGCCAGCGCCAGCTGGTGGCACTGGCCAGGGCCGAACTGGTCGCCCCGGACCTGCTGCTGCTGGACGAGGCCACCGCGGCACTCGACCCGGCGACCGAGTCGGCGGTGCTGGCGGCCAGCGACCACCTCGCGGGCAAGCGCACCACGTTCGTCGTGGCCCACCGCCTCGCCACCGCCGCCAGAGCCGACCGCATCGTCGTCCTGCAAGCAGGCCGAATCGCCGAACAGGGCACCCACGCTGAACTGCTGGAGGCAAACGGCACGTATGCCAGGTTGTGGCGCTTCGGCCAAACAGACGAACAGGCCGCCTGACCGACGACGGACTACCGCACTTTCGAGGGCACTCGACCGGTGAATTTCCACGCCATCGGGTACACACGAAAGGGTGCCCGGTTCGTCCGGATCACCACAGGGCCGGGCACCCGACCGCGGCCGGAGGGCCGCACGCCAGCAGTTCACCCCGCGGAACCGGTTCCGCACCACGGCAGAGGAGGAGGTCGCACACCGGGGCAAGTCCAGGTCGACAGCCACTCCACCTCAAGGGATGCTCAAGTACTGCAACACCAGCGGGATCGTGATCGATCCTGTGATTGAGCACTCCTTGGCTGGCGCATCCTCCGTATGAAGTGGCACACGCGGGGGACTAACCTGGCAGGGAGTTATGTCGACACCAAGAGCGAGATGGATAGAGGCGAGCGGCAGCCGTGTCCAGCAGTAGTCCTGCGTCACAGTTCGGCCCCAATGAGTGGCTGGTCGAGGAGATGTACGAGCAGTTCCTCGCCGACCCGTCGTCCGTAGACCCGGCGTGGCACGATTTCTTCGCCGACTACAAGCCGACCCAGCGGGCAGCCGGCAACGGGGGCGTCGCGGCGTCCTCCTCCGGTACGACGACCACCACCACGACACGTGCGGTCGAGAACGGGCAGGCGCAGGCGGCCAAGCCGGCTCCCGCCCCCAAGCCTGCCGCGAAGGCGCCGGCCGCCGCTCCGAAGGCCGCCCAGCCGAGCGTGAGCAAGCCCGCGCCGCAGCAGGCCGCGAAAGCCGCGCCGGTGAAGCCCGCCGAGGGCGAGGAGCAGAAGCAGCTCCGGGGCGCCTCGGCCGCGATCGCGAAGAACATGGAGCTGTCGCTCACCGTTCCGACCGCGACGAGCGTGCGGGCCGTGCCCGCGAAGCTGCTGGCCGACAACCGCATCGTGATCAACAACCACCTGAAGCGGACGCGGGGCGGGAAGGTCTCCTTCACGCACCTGATCGGCTACGCGGTCGTTCGGGCGCTCAAGGCGTACCCGAACATGAACAACCACTACGCGACGATCAACGACAAGCCGTTCGTGGTGACCCCCGAGCACGTCAACTTCGGCCTGGCGATCGACCTGCCCGGCAAGGACGGCTCGCGCACCCTCGTGGTGGCCTCGATCAAGGGCTGCGAGGACATGACGTTCACGCAGTTCTGGCAGGCCTACGAGGACCTGATCCGCAAGGCCCGCTCCGGCGGCCTGGGCACGGAGGACTTCTCCGGCACGACCCTCTCGCTGACCAACCCCGGCACGATCGGCACGAACCACTCGGTTCCCCGCCTCCAGGCGGGTCAGGGCACGATCGTCGGCGTCGGCGCGATGGAGTACCCGGCGCACTTCCAGGGCACCAGCGAGCAGGCCCTGACGGACATGGGCGTCAGCAAGGTCATCACGCTGACCTCCACGTACGACCACCGGATCATCCAGGGCGCCGAGTCCGGCGAGTTCCTGCGCCGGATCCACCAGCTGCTGCTGGGCGAGGACGGCTTCTACGACGACGTGTTCACGTCGCTGCGGCTGCCGTACGAGCCGATCCGCTGGGTCGCGGACATCCCCGAGGGCTCGGTCGACAAGACGGCCCGCGTGATCGAGCTGATCGACGCGTTCCGCACCCGCGGCCACCTGATGGCGGACACGGATCCGCTGAACTACCGCCAGCGCAGCCACAAGGACCTCGACGTCCTGTCGCACGGCCTGACGCTGTGGGACCTGGAGCGCGAGTTCCCGGTCGGCGGGTTCGCGGGCAAGGAGCGGATGAAGCTCCGGGACATCCTGGGTGTGCTGCGCAACTCGTACTGCCGCACCGTCGGCGTCGAGTACATGCACATCCTGGAGCCCGAGGAGCGCAACTGGATCCAGGAGCGCGTCGAGGTCCCGCACGAGAAGCCCCCGGCCACCGTGCAGAAGTACATCCTGTCGAAGCTGAACGCCGCTGAGGCGTTCGAGACGTTCCTGCAGACCAAGTACGTCGGCCAGAAGCGGTTCTCGCTCGAAGGCGGCGAGACGGTCATCCCGCTGCTCGACGCGGTGCTGGACAAGGCCGCCGAGCACGAGCTGGACGAGGTCGTCATCGGCATGCCGCACCGCGGCAGGCTGAACGTCCTGGCGAACATCGTGGGCAAGCCGATCTCGCAGATCTTCCGCGAGTTCGAGGGCAACCTCGACCCCGGTCAGGCGCACGGCTCCGGCGACGTGAAGTACCACCTCGGCGCCGAGGGCAAGTACTTCCGGATGTTCGGCGACGGCGAGACCAAGGTGTCGCTGACGGCGAACCCGTCGCACCTCGAAGCGGTCGACCCGGTGCTCGAAGGCATCGTGCGGGCGAAGCAGGACATCCTGGACAAGGGTGGCGACGGCTTCTCCGTCCTCCCGGTCGCGATGCACGGCGACGCCGCGTTCGCTGGCCAGGGCGTGGTCGCGGAGACGCTGAACCTGGCGCTGGTGCGCGGTTACCGCACCGGCGGCACGGTGCACGTGGTGGTGAACAACCAGGTCGGCTTCACCACGGCGCCGGAGAACTCGCGGTCCAGCAAGTACTCCACCGACGTCGCGAAGATGATCGGCGCGCCGGTCTTCCACGTGAACGGCGACGACCCGGAGGCCTGCTACTGGGTCGCGAAGCTGGCGGTGGACTACCGGCAGGCGTTCAACAAGGACGTCGTGATCGACATGGTCTGCTACCGCCGTCGCGGCCACAACGAGGGCGACGACCCCTCGATGACGCAGCCCGCCATGTACGACGTGATCGACACCAAGCGCTCGGTCCGCAAGACCTACACCGAGTCGCTGATCGGCCGCGGCGACATCTCCGTCGAAGAGGCGGAGAAGGCGTTGCAGGACTTCTCCAGCCAGCTGGAGCACGTCTTCAACGAGGTCCGCGAGCTGGAGAAGCACCCGGCCAAGGCCAGCCCGTCGGTCGAGTCCGAGCAGCAGGTGCCCGCGAAGCTCCCCACCGGGGTCAGCATCGAGGTGCTGGAGAAGATCGCCGACGCGCACGTCAACCTCCCGGAGGGCTTCACGCCGCACGCGCGCGTCAAGCCGGTCCTGGAGCGGCGCGCGAAGATGGCCCGCGAAGGCGGCATCGACTGGGCGTTCGCCGAGCTGCTCGCGTTCGGCTCGCTCACGCTGGAGGGTCGTCTGATCCGCCTGGCCGGTCAGGACTCGCGGCGCGGCACGTTCGTGCAGCGCCACGCGGTGCTGGTCGACCGCAAGACCGGCGCGGAGTACACGCCGCTGCAGAACCTGTCGGACGACCAGGGCAAGTTCATGGTCTACGACTCGGTGCTGTCGGAGTTCGCCGCGCTCGGCTTCGAGTACGGCTACTCGGTCGCGAACAGCGACGCGCTGGTGCTGTGGGAAGCGCAGTTCGGCGACTTCGTGAACGGCGCCCAGCCGGTCATCGACGAGTTCATCTCGTCGGGTGAGGCCAAGTGGGGGCAGCGTTCCGACGTCGTGCTGCTGCTGCCGCACGGCCACGAGGGCCAGGGCCCGGACCACACGTCGGGTCGCATCGAGCGGTTCCTCCAGCTGTGCGCCGAGGGTTCGATGACGATCGCCGTGCCGTCGACGCCCGCGAACTACTTCCACCTGTTGCGCCGCCACGCCCTCGACGGCGTGAACCGGCCGCTGGTGGTGTTCACGCCCAAGTCGATGCTGCGCCTGAAGGCCGCGACCAGCCCGGTCGAGGCGTTCACGGAGGACCGCTTCCAGTCGGTCATCCCGGACCCGACGAAGCCGGACCCGTCGAAGGTCACCAAGGTCGTGCTCTGCAGCGGCAAGATCTACTACGAGCTCGCCGCCGAGCAGGAGAAGCGCACGGTCAAGGACACCGCGGTGGTCCGCGTCGAGCAGCTCTACCCGGTGCCCGCCCGCAAGCTGACCGAGGCGCTGGAGCAGTACCCCAACGCGACCCAGGTCCGCTGGACGCAGGAGGAGCCCGCGAACCAGGGCGCGTGGCCGTTCTACGGCCTCGCACTCCCGGAACTGCTGCCCGAGCGCTTCCGCGTGACCAGGGTGTCGCGTCGCCCGATGGCGGCCCCGTCGGCCGGGTCGAGCAAGGTGCACGAGGTCGAGCAGCGCGAGATCATCACGAAGGCGTTCGACTAGAACTGATCCACCCCGAGCCGCCGGAACCGAGCACGTGGGTTCCGGCGGCTCGGCCGTTCACGGAGGACTCCGATGTACTTCACCGACCGCGGCATCGAGGAACTGGAAACCCGCCGGGGCGAGGAGGAGGTCAGCTTCGCCTGGCTCGCCGACCGGCTCCGCGCCTTCGTCGACCTGAACCCGGACTTCGAGACGCCGATCGAACGCCTGGCCACGTTCCTGGCGCGGGACGACGAGGACGACGAGTGACGAAGGGGGCCCGGTGAGGCCCCCTTCCACCTACCAGGCGTACGCCTCCGGAGCGGGCTTGGAGCCGTTCGGGCCGGGGGCCGGGAACAGTTCGTCGAGCTTGGTGAGGACCTCGTCGTCGAGTTTCAGTTCGACCGCGCGCAGTGAGCCGTCGAGCTGTTCGGTGGTGCGCGGGCCGATGATCGGGGCGGTCACGCCGTCCTGGTGCAGCAGCCAGGCGAGGCCGACGTTGGCCGGGTCTTCGCCGAGGTCGGCGCACAGCTTCTCGTAGGACTCGATGGCCTCCTGGTGCTTGGCCAGTCCGTCCTTGGCGCGGCCGGAGTTGCTGCGGGCCGCGCTGCCCTCACGCTGCTTGCGCAGGGCGCCGCCGAGGAGGCCTCCGTTGAGCGGGGACCACGGGATGACGCCGAGGCCGTAGTGCTTGGCTGCGGGCAGGACTTCGAGTTCCGCCCAGCGGTTGAGCAGGTTGTAGATGGACTGCTCGCTGACCAGGCCGAGGAAGTGCCTGGCGCGTGCGGCTTCCTGCGCTTGGGCGAGGTGCCAGCCCGCGAAGTTGGACGAGCCGAAGTAGAGCACCTTGCCCTGCTGGCGCAGGACGGAGAACGCCTCCCAGATCTCGTCCCACGGCGTCGCGCGGTCGACGTGGTGCATCTGGTAGAGGTCGATGTAGTCGGTCTGCATCCGGCGCAGCGACTCGTCACAGGCGCGGCGGATGTTCAACGCCGACAACAGGTTGCCGTTCGGCCACTCGTTCATGCTCCCGTAGAGCTTGGTGGCGATCACGGTCTTCTCGCGGCGCAGGCCGCCGGTGGCGAACCAGCGGCCGATGATCTGCTCGGTGACGCCCTCCCCCGCCTTCCAGCCGTAGACGTTGGCGGTGTCGAAGAAGTTGATGCCGTGCTCGTGCGCGCGGTCCATGATCGTGAAGCTGTCGGGTTCGGTCGTCTCGGGTCCGAAGTTCATCGTGCCAAGGCACAGCCGCGACACGGACAGACCGGATCGACCGAGGTTCGTGTACTCCATGCTTCCAGCTAACTCCTGATGACGGACCGGTGCCACGTGGAGCTGCTCCAGCTTCCACATTGGTCTGTCACGCCCACAGCACGACAGGAATCTGGAACAGCAGAGTTGCCGATGAACCGCTCCTTGCAATTTAGTGCGGCAATTCTCGACACCCTCCTGATACTTGGTTTCACGGCACCACCGGTTGGCGCAATCCCTGCTCGCACACCCGACAGGGGACTGACAGCACGATTCACGGCCTGCTTCGCTGCCGGACGCTCGAAGACCAGGACTGTCGAATAAAGCCCGACATTTTCCCATCGAGCTCGGCGGTTCATGGCAGGGCGCGCGTCGAGTTCCGGTCGCATGGCGTCGACGGCAGGGCACAAGCGATGACGTGGTCCCGGCGCGTGCTGTTCCTTCTTGAGCCCAGACTTTTGCGATTATGCATGAATTGCGTACGCGGTCACCGGCCTGCCGGTCACGTTGCGTAGAATCACCCGATAGAACCGTTGATCATGGCTTTTCGACTGGGACCGCGTCGGAGTCCTGTTATATTCTCGTGATATGGCCGATCTGGTGCTCCTCGACGACACAGGGCTGATGGACGCCCTGCGTACCGAGGTGGAACGCGCCCGATCGGCCCACGCGTCGATACTGGCCGTGATAGCCGAAGCCCACGCGCGGGGATTGGAAGCGCGGGCCGGGTATCGCAGTCTGGCCGAATTGGTCAAGCACGTGGTGCGGGTCGACACGAGTGAAGTGAAACGGTGGGTCGCCCAAGCCTCCGCCTTGTTTCCGTCGGTGACTCCGACCGGCGCTGTGGTGGATGCTCCGCTGCCGTTGGTGGCCGAGGCGGTGGAGGAGGGCGTGTTGTCCCCTGCTCATCTGGACGTGCTGGTCACGGCGATGGTCTCGCTGCCGGTCGAGGCCGAGCAGATCCTGGTCGACGTGGCCCGCTCGGCCGAGCCCGCCAGCGTGCGGACGGTCGCGGCCACGATCCGGGCGCGGCTGGACCAGGACGGCCCCGAACCCGACGACCGCGAGCCCACCCCGGCCCCGAACCTGCTGCACCTGCGGACCAAGACCGACGGGCGGCTGGAGTTCAGCGGCCGACTCGGACCAGAGCAGGGTGAGTTGTTCCGGGCGTTGATCGGGCCGCTGGCCAAGCCGCACGCTCCCGACACGGCCGGTCCGGACGCCCGAACCCTGCCCGAACGCCAAGGCGACGCGCTGGCGGACCTGCTGGACCTGGCGTCGCGGTCCGGCGAACTGCCGACCGAGGCCGGGGAACGCCCCCACGTCACCGTGACCCTGGACTACCGGACCCTGGTCACGGGGATCGGCACCGCCACCCTCGGCGACACCACCGTGATCAGCGCTGGTGAGGCCCGGCGGATCGCCTGCACCGCCGGTGTCATCCCGGTCGTGCTGGGCGAGCGCAGCGAAGTCCTCGACATCGGCCGCATGTCCCGCAAACTCACCCCACACCTGCGACGCATACTACACCAACGGGATCGTGGATGCGCTTTTCCAATGTGCGACCGGCCACCCAACTGGACCGACGCCCACCACATTCGCGAATGGCAACACGGTGGGCATACCGCCTTGGGCAATCTCGTGCTGCTCTGCAGGCTTCATCACGTTCTGATTCACCGCAGTGAATGGGAAATCAGAATGGTCGACGGACTCCCGAACTTCCACCCACCCGCATTCATCGACCCCCAGTGTAAACCACTGTGCAACGAGATGCGGAGACTCGCGAGCTAATTAGGACCCCAGTCGTGAGACAGGTTGCGGCCACCGTGAACTGCTGGACGAATGCCGGGGAACACGACGCCGGACGGGATGCAGCACAAGCCCCTGCGCCGGCCTGAGCCTCTACGTGGTCTTGCGCGAACTCCAAGCCTTGCTCGTGGTCTGGACGGGCGTTGCCGCACCTGCCGACAACCCGTCCAGACCCGAACACTCACAACAACACCCCAGGTCACAGACGCCTGGCAGGGCACTACTACTGCAGCTGTGATCGCAGTGCGCCTACCAGTTCCGACAGGTCGGACGGGGACCGCATGGTGCCGAACAGGTAGAAGTCGGGGCGCACCAGCGCACCCAGGTCACCGAGGTCGTCGAAGTAGGGGAAGTAGACGTCGTCGATGTCGACGACCTCGTCCTCCGCGACGTCGCCGGGGTCGGTGCCCATGGGGCGCAACCGGACGACGTGGGCGCCGATCTCCTTCAGGAAAGCCAAGTCGTCGTCGGGCAGCGGGTGCGGGTCGACCGTGGTGAGCAGCACGAAACCCCGGCCGACCACGTCGTCGAACAGCCCGACGCGGTCCCCGCGCGCCACCCGCGCCTGGGGCACCAGGTCTCCCGCGGGGAGGATCCGCGCGCCGTCCGCGTCCCGCCGGAGGATGCCCTCCTCCAGCGGGTAGAAGTGCGGTGTCATGGCGGCGTGGTCGGCGTCCTGCATCAACTCCAGCATTCCCGCGTCGCGGTAGCCCGCGGCGACCGGGTCCAGCTCGGAGATGAGCTTGCCGAGCTCGATGGACCCGTTGATCGTGTTCGCGACGTGCCTGCGGCGTTCAGCCTGGTAGGAGTCCAGCACCCGCTCGTCGGCGACGCCGCGCAGCACGAGGTCGAGCTTCCACGCCAGGTTGGCCGCGTCCTGCACCCCCGAGCACATGCCCTGCCCGGCGAACGGGGGCATGACGTGCGCCGCGTCGCCCGCTAGCACCACGCGGCCCGCCCGCCAGTCGTCGGTCAGCCTGCCCTGGAACGTGTACACCGTGTGGTGGCACAGCTCCGCGTTCTCCGGCGTGACGTCGAACGGTGCGAGCAGCTTCCACACGGTGTCGACGTCTTCGAGCTCCTCGACGGTCTCGCCCGGCAGGCGCATGAACTCCCACCGCCGGTGCCCGCCACCGCTCGCGACCAGCGTCGTCGGCCGGGCGGGGTCGCAGAGCTGGGTGTTGGTCGGGGTGAACTCGCGTTCCTCCTTGAAGACCAGGTCGGCGAGCAGCCAGTCGTGCTGGAACCCGAGGTCGCTGACGGTGGTGCCGAGGTGTTCGCGGACGAAGCTGTTCGCGCCGTCGCAGCCCACGACCCAGGACGCGGTGATCGGGGTGTTCCCGAGCACGGGACCGGGCGCGAGGAGTTCCACGTGGTCGCCGTGGTCGACCAGCCGCTCGGCCCGGTGCCCCCGCAGGACTCGCAGGCCGCTCAGTTCCTCGACGCGGGTGTGCAGCGTCTCCTGCAGGGTCGGCTGGTGGATGACGACGGCGGGCGGCCAGCCGCTGTGCCCCGGCGAGTACGGCAGGTCGAGGTGCAGCAGCGTCTGGCCTGCCGAGTTCTGGAAGTCGTACGCGCCGAGGGGTTCGGTGATCCGGGGGAGGGCGTCGCCGATCCCGGCGGCCGCGAGGGTGCGGGAGGTCTCGCCGTCGAAGGCGACGACGCGGGGGAACGGGTACTGGTCGAGCCACCGTTCGATGACGGCCACCCGCCACCCCTGCTGGGCCAGGAGGATGGACAGGACCTGGCCGACGGGGCCGTAGCCCACCACCACCACGTCCACGTCGGTCGTGCCGGAGCCTGAAGTCGAATTCGCCATCATTCGTCCCGATCGAGGTTGGATGCCGCTGCCGTGGTGGGTCAAGGTCTTCGGCGCCGTCAGAAGGCGGCGTCGAGGAGTTCGAGTGCCTGCTCCGGGTTCAGCCGCGGGTCGCAGAGGGTCTCGTAGCGGTGGCCGAGGGCCTGCTCGTCCGGGACACCCCCGCCGACGCACTCGGTCACGTCGGTCGAGGCCACTTCGAGGTGAAGTCCTCCGGGGTGGAAGTGGTCCGCTTCGAGCAGTCGGCGAAAACCGGTGGCCTCGCTGATCATCTCGTCCAGTCGTCTCGTCTTCCGGCCGCAGGACGCGCGCACCGTGTTGCCGTGCATGGGATCGCACAGCCAGACGACGGGATGGCCCGCCCGGCGGACGGCCCGCGCGATCGCCGGGAGCGAGCCCGCGATGGCGGACTGCCCCATGCGGATGATGAGGGTCAGGCGTCCTGGAACGCGGTACGGGTCGAGCAGCGCGCACAGGCGCACCACCTCGTCCGGGCTCGCGGTCGGGCCGACCTTGCACGCGACGGGGTTGACGACCGACATCAGCAGCCGGACGTGGGCGTGGTCGAGCTGCCGGGTGCGCTCGCCGATCCAGGGGAAGTGCGTGGAGCCCAGGTACCTCTGGCCGGTGGCCGGGTCGACGCGCACCAGCGGGCTCTCGTAGTCGATCACCAACGCCTCGTGGCTCGACCACGGGCCGCCCGCGGCCGGGAGCGCAGTCTGCCGCCAGTGCCCGCGGAGCGCGTCCATCACCGCGCCGCCTGCCTGGTGCGCCCACAGCATCCGGAGCGGTTCGTGCCGCCTCGCGAGGGCGTTCGGTTCGATCGAGTTGACCAGGTCGCCCCGGTACGGCGGCAGCGTGACGCCGTCGACCAGTTCCGTGGGGCTCGACCGGGGTTTGGCGTACTGCCCGGCCATGCGGCCGAACCGAACGACGTCCTGGCCGGTCCGTTCGCCCATGCGCTCGGCGAGCTGGTTGATGACCGCGACCTTGAGCGCCGTGCGGGCCCCGGTGGCGTCGGCGAAGCTCTCGGCGCAGTCGCCGACCTGGAGCACGCGGGCGGAGCCCGACGCGACCGAGGCCAGCGCCCGCAGCGCCGCCGTCACCTCGGGCACGCTCACCAGTGGTCGAGCGGTCGCCAGGTGCCGTCGGATCGACGCGTACTCGGGGTGGTCGCGCCAGTGCGGCTGCTGGACCGCGGGCAGCGACTCCCACAGGGCGCTGTGGTCGGCGGACTGGACCCGTGCCGGGTTCATGGTGTGCTGCATGGGGACCGTTCTCCCTCGTCCGAGCTAGGGCACGATCCCCTCGATCTCCACGAGGAGATCGGATCGGCAGATGTCGACGTTCATGAACGCTATTTCGACATCAGTGGCGAAAGCGTCCGCGCAGATCTTCCGCACGGTTTCGACGTCCTCGTCGTGGCGGACGTAGACCTTGATGTTGCGGAGTTCGGAGAGTTCGCGTCCCGGCTCGATCCCGTAGGTCGACAGGTTCTCGGAACCGATGACGTGCGCGATGTTCTCGAGTGCGAGGTGGCATTGGCTCTCGACATCTCCGCGGTGCAGCGTCTCGTGCCCGCGGATGCTCGCAGTTCCGGCCACGTAGATCTGTCCACGTGGCCGGTTCGGATCACCGGAAGTGATGTGCGTGGCCCTGGCGAATTTCGGGGACTTCGGGCCGTAGCGCTTCGGGTAACGGTACGCGGCCATCTGGTTGGGATTCTCGATCGGCGTGGTCAGATCCGTTTTGGACGCCAGCAGGTAGAACGCGATCCCACCGCCGAGCGAGCCGATTCCGGTGGCGGCGGGAAGTTTGCACTCGTCGAGGTCGAACTGCTCGAACGCTTCCGCCCGACCTTGGCAGAAGTCGCGGTAGATCTCGAGTCCGCGAGAGTTGTAGCCGTTGATGTCGCTGACGAAGTTCCACATCCGGAAGCATTTCCGGTAGTCGAGCGAGGCCATCAGGTCGAGCGCGTCGGTGTAGGCGGTCCGCGTCTGCGCCGTGTAGTTCGTCGACGGCGCGATGCGGGCGGTGCAGAGGAGGTAGGTGCCGTCGTGGGAGTACGCGATCCCGTTGTGCTCGCCCGACTCGACCGGCTGGTCCGTCGTCCAGACCTCGGCGAACCCGTCGTTCGGGGAGTTCACCATGTGGATGCTGAGTTCGGGGTAGCCGCTCTCCGCGGTGGGGTCGGCGCATTCCGTCGTGTACTTCACGACGCCGAGGATCTGGTCCTTCGTCAGGTTCTCCGGGATTTCCTTGAGACCCATGAAAACCGAAGAAGGAAGGTGCCCGGTCAGCTGGTCGGATTTCATTCTTGCCCCCTTTCGTGCGGCGTGAATTGGTGGGACGTCTCGATTGTGTCCATCCCTCTTTGGGGAAACCAGTGGTAGAGCGCTCCAGCCCGAAGATAGGGGGGTGGTAGGGGACGGCTAGGGGATGCGCACCGCTCTAGGTGTTGTCCGGTTCTCGTCGTGGCAGGCTGGCAGATCGGGTGGACGTGGACCCGCTCAGAAAAATTCACTAGGGAGTTCACTAGATTCGAGGAGTGTCGCCGGTATGTTGCGCACCGAGCTGATCCGGCCCTTGTCCGAGTTGTTGCGGGAACATGCCGTTCGTATTGCGGACAAGATCGCATTCCGTGATCAGCGGACCAGCGTCACCTACGCGGAGTTGGAAAGGCGCACCGGACGGCTTGCGGGACACCTGGCGGGCTTGCGGCTGCAACCCGGCGACCGGGCGCTGATCTACCTCGGCAACCGCGTCGAGGTGCTGGAGAGCTATCTCGCGGTGACCAGGGCGAGCGGGGTCGGCGTGCCGTTCAACCCGCAGTCCTCGGATTCGGAACTGGCGTACGTCCTCGACGACAGCGGCGCCAAGGTGGTGATCACCGACGACGCCCACCTCCAGCAGGTCCTGACCATGCTGGCAGGCCGTCCCTACCTGCGCGTCGTGGTCGCGGGTGAGGAACGCCTCCCGTGGAACGCCCCGCCGAGCGTGGTGTCCTACGAGGACCTGATGGGCGTGGAACCGGAGACGCGGGCCAGGGACGACCAGGGGCTCGACGACGTGGCCTGGATGCTCTACACCTCGGGCACCACGGGCAAACCCAAGGGCGTGCTGTCCACCCAGCGCAGCTGCCTGTGGTCGGTGGCCGCCTGCTACGCGCCCGTGCTCGGCCTCTCCGAGCAGGACCACGTGCTCTGGCCGCTGCCGCTGCACCACAGCCTCGCCCACGTCCTGTGCGTGGTGGGGGTGACCGCCGTCGGCGCCACCGCGCGCATCCTGGGCGGCTTCACGGCCGACGACGTGCTGAGGGCCTTGAGCGAGGAGCCCTTCACCTTCCTCGCGGGCGTCCCCGCGATGTACCACCACCTGGTGGCGGCGGCCCGGACCACCGGGGTACCGCCGAACCACCTCCTGCGCTGCCTGACCGCGGGCTCGGTCTGCTCCGCCACGCTGCGGCACTCCTTCGAGGAGACCTTCCGCGTCCCGCTGCTCGACGGCTACGGGAGCACGGAGACCTGCGGCCTCATCACGGTGAACTGGCCGACGGGCACCAGGGTCGAGGGCTCCTGCGGCCTGCCGGTGCCCGGCCTGGCCGTTCGCCTGGTCGACCCGGACACCACCGTGGACGTCGGCACGGGCGACGAGGGCGAGGTGTGGGTGCACGGGCCGAGCCTGATGGCCGGGTACCACAACCAGCCCGAGGCGACCGCCGCGGCGCTGCCCAACGGGTGGTACCGCACCGGGGACCTGGCTCGGCGCGACGAGTCGGGCTACCTGCGGATCACCGGCCGCATCAAGGAGATGATCATCCGCGGCGGGGAGAACGTGCACCCCGGCGAGATCGAGGAGATCCTGCTGCGCCTGCCGGGCGTGGCCGACGCCGCGGTCGTCGGCCGACCGCACGAGGTGCTCGGCGAAGTCCCCGTCGCGTTCGTGGTCCCCGGTCCCGGCGGATTCGACCCCGAACCCCTCTACGCGGCCTGCCGTCGGCACCTGTCGGCGTTCAAGGTGCCCGAGGAGGTCTACGAGATCGACCGCATCCCCCGGACGTCCTCGGGCAAGATCACCCGCCACGTGCTGCTCGACCGACCCGCCAGGCTGCGCGCCGCGAGCGGCGGCCAGCACGACGCGCTGCTGCGCATCGGCTGGACGCCGGTGCCGTCGGTCCGCGCCAAGGTCTTCCCGCAGACCGGGAACTGCGCACAGGTGGGGCCGGATTCGTTCGGCGTCGCCGCCGGGTTGACCGCCGCGGGCGTGGATGTCGAGCCCTATGCCGATCCGGCTGCCCTCCACCTGGCGGTCGCCGCCGGACTGCCCGCGCCCGACTTCGCCGTGCTGTGCGTGCCGAACGGCGACGCGGCCGCACACCTCACAGAGGCGACCCGGACGGCGACCCGTGAGTTCTCCGACCTGCTGTGGTCGTGGGTCCAGGACGACTGGATGGCGGGCACGCGGCTGGTGGTGGTGACCAGGGGCGCGGTGGCCGCCGGAGCCGAGGAGCAGGTGGAAGACCTGGTGCACGCGCCGTTGTGGGGCCTCCTGCGGTCCGCGCAGTCCGAGCACCCCGGCCGCTTCGTGCTGCTGGACCTCGACGAGCACGACGACTCGGCGCAGGTGCTGCGGGCCGCGGTGGAGTCGGGTGAACCACAACTGGCGGTCCGCTCGGGCGTGGCGCTCGTGCCCCGGCTGACGCGCGTGTCCACGTCAGCGGAACACACCGTGCCCCCGAGCTTGGCCGATGGCGGCCAAGTGGTCGTCACCGGCGCCTCCGGAGTGGTGGGTGCGGCCCTCTGTCGCCATTTGGTAGCAGCGTACGGGGTTCGGCACCTGCTGATCATCAGCGCTGGTGGCAGCGCGGACGGCACGACGACGACGCTGGCAGCCGAACTGGCGGAGCTGGGGGCACAGGTCGTGGTGGCGGCCTGCGACGTCACCGATCGCCGGGCGTTGGCAGCGGTCCTGGCGAAGCAGCGACGTCCGCTGACCGCGGTCGTGCACTGCACGGGCGAGCCGGACGGGATGGCCCGCCCGCTACCACCGGGGGATTCGCTGGAGTTCTTCCGGTCCGTCGTGGACGGCGCGATCAACCTCCACCACCTCACCAAAGGGGCGAACCTGGCGGCGTTCGTCCTCCTCGGCTCCGCGGCGGGAGCACTCGGCCTGCCCGGACACCGGGAACAGGCCGCGGTCACCGCGGTCCTGGAGGCGCTCGCGCGGTTCCGCCGCACGCGCACCCTCCCTGCGCTGTGCCTGGCGGTAGGCCCGATCTCGTCGGACACGACGGTCGCCCTGTCCGAGTCCGTGCGGGAGTGTCAGGCCGCGTTCGACGTGGCAGCTACAGCGGAACTGGCCCACGTCGTCGTGGGGCGCGTCAACGAGGTGGAGCTGCTCGGCAGGACGTCCCAGCAGGTCCCGGCGCTGTTGCGCGGCCTGGTCGACCTCTCACCGCGTGCCGGCGCGCCGGATGCGCACGACGTGTCCGCGCTGCGCAGGCGACTGGTCAAGATGCCGACCGAGCAGCAGGACACCTTCCTGCTCGACCTGGTCCGCGTCGAGGTCGCTGGCGTGCTCGGCGTGGTGAACGCCTCGGCCGCCTCGGCCGCGCGGACGTTCAAGGAACTGGGCATGACCTCGGTCAGCGCGGTGCAACTGCGCAACCGGCTGATCGCGGTGACCGGCCTGCACCTCTCGGCGCCGGTGGCCTTCGACTACCCGACGCCCCTGGCGCTGGCCCGGCACCTGCGGGCGGAACTGCTCGGCGGACCACGTGCCGACAGCACCGTCGAAGCGCCGAAGTCGGACCCGGACGAGCCGATCGCGATCATCGGGATGGCGTGCCGCTATCCCGGTGGGGTGCGGTCACCGGAGGACCTGTGGGACCTCGTCGTCGACGGTCGGGACGTCGTGGCCGGGTTCCCCGATGACCGCGGCTGGGACTTGGGGAAGCTGTTCGACGGCGGGTCCGAGCGGGCGGGCACCAGCGACACCCGCCACGGCGGGTTCCTGCCCGACGCCGCCGACTTCGACGCGCCGTTCTTCGGCATCTCGCCGCGGGAAGCGGTCGCGATGGACCCGCAGCAGCGGCTGCTGCTGGAGACGTCGTGGGAGGCGTTGGAGCGGTCGGGGATCGATCCCACGTCGCTGCGGGGCAGCAGCGGTGGTGTGTTCGCGGGCGTGATGTACCACGACTACGGCGCCGGGCTGACCGTCGTCCCGGAAGGGACCGAGGGGTACTGGACCACCGGCATGGCGGGCAGCGTGGTGTCGGGTCGGGTCGCCTATTCGCTGGGCTGGGAAGGTCCGGCGGTCACGGTGGACACGGCGTGCTCGTCGTCGTTGGTGGCGCTGCACCTGGCGGCGCAGTCGCTGCGGCGCGGCGAGTGCACCGTGGCGCTGGCGGCAGGGGTGACGGTGATGTCGACCCCGCGGACCTTCGTGGAGTTCTCCCGCCAGGGCGGGCTGGCGCGGGACGGCCGGTGCAAGGCGTTCTCCGCCGACGCGGACGGCACCGGCTGGTCCGAGGGCGTCGGGGTGCTGGCGTTGGAGCGCTTGTCGGACGCGCGCCGCAACGGGCATCGGGTGTTGGCGGTGGTGCGGGGTTCGGCGGTGAACCAGGATGGTGCGTCGAACGGCCTGACGGCGCCGAATGGTCCGTCGCAGCAGCGGGTGATTCGTCAGGCGTTGGCGAGTGCCGGTCTTTCTCCGTCCGATGTGGACGTTGTCGAGGCGCACGGCACCGGAACTTCCCTTGGCGACCCGATCGAGGCGCAGGCGTTGTTGGCGACCTACGGTCAGGATCGGGATCGTCCGTTGTTGTTGGGGTCGGTCAAGTCGAACATCGGTCACACGCAGGCTGCGGCTGGTGTCGCGGGTGTGATCAAGATGGTGATGGCGCTGCGGGGCGGTGTGCTGCCGCGGACGTTGCACGCGGACGTGCCCTCGCCCCACGTGGACTGGGAATCGGGTTCGGTCGAACTGCTGACGTCCGCGGTGCCGTGGCCGGAGAGCGGTCGGCCGCGTCGTGCCGGTGTGTCGTCGTTCGGGGTGAGCGGCACGAATGCCCACGTCGTGATCGAGCAGGCGCCGACGGCCGACGAGCTTCCGGAGGAGGCACGAGTGGTGCCCACGGCGGTGCCGTGGCCGGTGTCGGGCAAGACCGAGGACGCGCTGGACGGCCAGGTCGAGCGGATCCTCACCCTCGTGGACACCCTGACGCCGGTCGATGTCGGGTACTCCCTCGCGACCTCCCGTGCGGAGTTCGACCACCGAGCGGTGCTGCTGGCGACGGGCGACGGCGTGGTCGAGGTCGCTCGTGGGGTGGCCTCCGAGGTGTCGGTGGGGTTCTTGTTCTCGGGTCAGGGTTCGCAGCGGTTGGGGATGGGTCGTGAGTTGTACGACCGCTTCCCGGTGTTCGCTTCGGTCTTCGACCGCGTGGCGGATCTGGTGGACCTTCCGCTTCGGGATGTGGTGTGGGGTTCGGACCCGGAGTTGTTGGACCGGACCGGTTTCGCGCAGCCGGCGTTGTTCGCGGTTGAGGTGGCGTTGTTCCGGTTGGTGGAGTCCTGGGGCGTCAAGCCCGACTTCGTGGCGGGGCATTCGATCGGCGAGATCGCGGCGGCGCACGTGGCTGGTGTGTTCTCGCTGGAAGACGCGTGCACGCTGGTGGCTGCCCGTGCTCGGTTGATGGAGGCACTGCCCACGGGTGGTGCGATGGTGGCGGTGCAGGCGAGCGAAGCCGAGGTCCTGCCCTGGTTGGTCGAGGGTGTCTCGATCGCGGCGGTGAACGGCCCGACCTCGGTCGTGCTCTCGGGCGACGAGACCGCGGTGTTGGAGCTGGCGACGCTCTGGAAGTCCAAGCGGTTGTCGGTGTCGCACGCGTTCCACTCGGCGTTGATGGACCCGATGCTGGACGAGTTCTGCTCCGTGGTCGGAGGGCTCGCGTATCGCCGGCCGCGCATACCCGTGATCGCCGCTGGTGATGTGCTCTGCGCGGACTACTGGGTCCGGCAGGTCCGGGAACCGGTGCGGTTCGCCGACGGTGTGCGGACCCTGGTCGAGCGGGGTGTGACCGCGTTCTTGGAGCTGGGCCCGGACGGTGTGCTGTCGGCCATGGTCGAGAACGCCGTCCCCGCACTGCGGGGGAACCGCCCCGAGGAAAGCTCGGTGCTCACCGCGGTCGCGAAGCTCTACGCGCTCGGTGTGCCGGTCGACTGGTCCGTGGTGTTCGGGAGAACGGGTGCGCGGCGGGTGGACCTGCCGACGTACGCGTTCCAGCACGAGCGGTTCTGGGTCGAGCAGGTAGAGCCGGTCGCCAACCCGGTGGACGGGGCGTTCTGGGACCTGGTCGATGATGGTGGTCTGGCGTCGGCCCTGCACCTGGACGGCGACGTCGCATCGGTGGTGGTTCCCGCGTTGTCGTCGTGGCGGGACAGGGAGCGAGCCGGGTCCACTGTGGATTCCTGGCGCTACCGGGAGTCGTGGACGCCGTTGGGGAAACTGGCGGGCGCACCCTCGTCCGGGCCGTGGCTCGTGGTGGTTCCGCCTGGTGCCGAGGTCGACTGGGTGGCGTCGTTGGGCCTGGACGTGGTTCAGGTCGAGTTCACCGAGGGGGCGGACCTCGCCGCGCGGCTGGCTGATGTCGACCGTGCCGAGGTGCGGGGTGTGCTGTCACTGCTCGCACTTGCCGCGCCGCTGACCTCGTCGTTGGCGTTGGTGCAGGCATTGGGTGATGTCGGTGTCGCTGCTCCGCTGTGGTGTGCGACGCGGGGTGCGGTGTCGGTTGGAGCCGCTGACCCGGTGTCGAGTCCGGAGTCGTCGGCGTTGTGGGGTTTCGGTCGGGTCGCTGCCCTGGAGCTGTCGGACCGGTGGGGCGGACTGGTGGACCTGCCCGAGGTGATGGACGAGCGGGGTATCGCCCGGTTGGCCGAGGTGCTCTCCGCGACCAGTGACGAGGACCAGATCGCCATTCGGGCGGAAGGCCTGTTGGGCAGGCGGCTGGTGCGTGTTCCCGGCACCGCGAACCGAAGTGCGGCGTGGCGGGCCCGCGGCACGGTGTTGATCACTGGCGGTACCGGTGGTCTGGGTGCGCACGTCGCCCGGTGGGTGGTCGCGCAAGGTGCCGAGCACGTGGTGTTGGCCAGTCGTCGTGGTGTGGCCGCGCCGGGTGCGGTGGAGTTGCGCGACGAGTTGGTGTCGTCGGGTGCGCGGGTCACTTTGGCCGCGTTGGACGTGGCGGACCGGGATGCCCTCGCGGAGGTGCTGGCGGGGATCCCGGCGGACTGCCCGTTGACCGCTGTGGTCCATGCCGCGGGGGTGAGTGGTGGTAGTGCTTCGGTCGAGTCGTTGACGGCGGAGCGGTTGGACGCGGTGATGCGGGCGAAGGCGACGGCCGGGTGGCACCTGCATGACCTGACCCAGGACCTCGACTTGGACGCGTTCGTCCTGTTCTCGTCCGCTGCCGCGAGTTGGGGCGGTGGTGGGCAGCCGGGGTATGCGGCGGCCAACGCGTTCCTGGACGGGCTCGCCCAGTACCGGCGTGGGCGGGGGATGACCGCGCTGTCGATCGCCTGGGGCGCTTGGACCGAGACCGGTATGGCGGCCGATCGCGAGGTGTCGGAGCGGTTCAAGCGCGCCGGTAGCCTGTCGATGGACCCCGATCTCGCCATCATGGCGCTGCACCAGGCGTTGGTGGACGACGAGACCACGGTGACGGTGGCGAACAACGACTGGGCGAGGTTCGCGCCCAGCTTCACCATCGGGCGGCCGAGTCCGCTGCTGTCCGAAATCCCGGAAGTCCGTCGGGCACTGCCCGGCGTGGACTCGGCGGTCGAGGTCGGGATGTCCGAGTTGGGGCGCCGACTCGCTGGGAAGTCGACGGCTGAACGCGGCCAGGTGCTGGTGGACCTGGTTCGCGCCGAAGCCGCCGCGGTGCTGGGGCACAGCGACCCCAAGGTGATCGTCGTCGTCAAGGCGTTCCGGGAGCAGGGGTTCGACTCGCTGACCGCGGTCGAGACGCGCGACCGGCTCAGCAAGGCGACCGGTCTGTCCCTGCCGTCCGCGGTGGTGTTCGACTACCCCACACCGCTAGCCCTCGCGCACCACCTGCGGGACGAGTTGTTCGGAGCTGGGGCCTCGGTGCCCGCGGGATCGGTGTCGGCGGTGGTCGGCGATCCCGTGGTGATCGTGGGGATGGGGTGTCGTTTTCCGGGTGGGATCGCCTCGCCCGAGGAGTTGTGGCGCGTGGTGGTGGAGGGCCGGGACGTGATCGGGGACTTCCCGACCGACCGTGGTTGGGCTCTGGGTTCTCTCGCGAGCGCCACGTTCGAGGGCGGGTTCCTGGCTGACGTGGCGGGTTTCGACGCCGGGTTCTTCGGGATCTCGCCGCGCGAGTCCGTGGCGATGGATCCGCAGCAGCGGTTGCTGCTGGAGACGTCGTGGGAGGGTTTCGAGCGGGCGGGGATCGACCCGCAGTCGTTGCGGGGCAGTCGAACCGGTGTGTTCGTCGGCACCAACGGACAGGAGTACCAGCGGCTGGTGCTGGAGTCCAAGCCGGGCATGGAGGGCTACTCCAGCACGGGGACAGCGGCGAGCGTGATCTCCGGCAGGCTGTCCTACACCTTCGGGCTGGAAGGTCCGGCGGTGACGGTGGACACGGCGTGTTCGTCGTCGTTGGTGGCGATGCACTTGGCGGCGCAGGCGTTGCGCGCGGGGGAGTGCGACCTGGCGCTGGCAGGCGGGGTGACCGTGATGGTGACCCCCGGTGCGTTCCTGGAGTTCACCCAGCAGGGCGGTATGGCGGCCGACGGGCGGTGCAAGGCTTTCTCCGACAACGCGGACGGAACCGGCTGGTCGGAGGGCGTCGGAGTCGTGGTGCTGGAGCGCCTGTCCGATGCCCGGC
>JBDSAJ010000135.1:0-5063 GCA_039922235.1 Umezawaea sp. | reverse complement strand
GTATCGCTCCCGGCATGAGTGGTTTGTCAAGTCGCGTCGTCTGGGGGTGTTGCGGGACCGGCTGGCCGCCGCCGAGGCGGATCGCGGTGCGGGCCGGGTGCGGGTGGTGCGGGGCGGGAAACGCCTGCTGAACACTCGGCACCATCTCGACACGGCGGGTGTGACCGAGCAGCGGTGGCGGCAACGTTGGGAGGCGGAGCGTTGGTTCTTGCAGGCCGATGGTGAGGCTGGTAAGCGCCAGGGCAACGAGACGATCCGGATCAGCCCGGATGGTGTGGTGTCGATCAGACTGCCCGCGCCGTTGGCGGGCCTGGCGAACGCGCGGCACGGCCGGTATGTCCTGTCCTGCCGGGTGGTGTTCCCGCACCGCGGTCCCGAGTGGGCTGCGCGGGTCGAGGCGAATCAGGCGGTCGCCTACCGGCTGCACTACGACGCGGCCTGTGACCGTTGGTATGTGACCGCAGCCTGGCAGCACGCACCCGCACCGATCCTGCCGCTGACGGCGGCGACCGCCGGTGGTGTGGTCGGGGTGGACATGAACGACGACCACCTGGCCGCGTGGCGGCTCGACCCGCACGGGAATCCGGTCGGGGAGCCGCGCCGGTTGCGCTACGACCTGTCCGGCACCGCGGAGCATCGCGACGCGCAGATCCGGCACGCTCTGACCCGGTTGCTGCACTTCACCCGCAAGTCCGGGGCGACCGCGACCGCGATCGCGGTCGAGGACCTGGACTTCGCCGACAGCAAGACCCGCGAGAGACACGGGCGGAAGACACGGTTCCGGCAGCTGATCTCCCGCTTCCCCACCGCGAGGCTCCGTGCCCGGCTGGTGTCGATGGCCACCGACCACGGCATCACGATCATCGGCGTCGACCCGGCCTGCACCAGCAGGTGGGGCGCCCAGCACTGGCAGACACCACTGTCCACCAGCACACGACAGGTTTCCCGGCACGACGCCGCGAGCGTCGCGATCGGGCGACGCGCCCTCGGGTTCCCGATCCGGCGACGGACGGCACCGCCCCGTGACGACCAGAGCGATCGTCGCGGGCATCGGACCGTCCAGGCCCCCTCGGGAACCCGCGGACGCGAGGAAACCCGCCCCCACGGAACCGGACCACGGACACGATCCGCTAGGCCCGGCCGTGGAGCGAACGCGGGCAACCAGGACGCCCAGCACGGTTCGGGGCGTCCGGCCGAGCAAGGCGAGTCTGATCATCGGGACTCACTCACGCTCAGTCCATAGGAACGGTTCGGCGAGTAGCCGGCTCCCTTCGGCTCCGCGCACGGCGCGCCAACGGCCTGAGGCCCACTGCGCCTGGGCGCGGTGAGGTGGCCGATCACGGCTGTCGACGCGGAACTCGTGGACGCCGCGATCTCGTTGATGCGCAACAGGTTCGGCCCGTGGTCGATGGCGCACCGGCCGGGGCCGCGGCGTTGCGCCTGGCCGATGGGACGGTGCTGACCAGCGTTGCTCCCACCGCCCCGAACGCCGCGGTGGCCCTCTGCCACGAAGTCGGGGCGATCTGCGAGGCGCACAAGCTCGGCGGCCGGGTGGTGGCGTCGGGGTGCGTGATCGACGCTCCGTCCGGGCCTGCCGGGTACTGGGTCCTGGCTCCGTGCGGCGTGTGTCAGGAGCGCCTGTTCGCCCACGGCCCGGAGGTCGAGGTGGGAGTGCCGGACCTGGCCGACCCCAGGAAGTGGCGGACGCTGCGGCTGCGTGACCTGCAACCGCACTGGTTCGGTCGGGTGTTCCCGGATGAGGACGCCTGGCCGGTGGAACCGGCGGTTGGCCGGCCCTGACAGGGGAGTTGTCGGCCTTCGACGTTGATCCCTGGCTGCCCTTCTCAGCAGCCTCCGGGAGAGGATGCGGGTGGGGGAAATACCGTACCCAGCACGTGGGTGAGGATGGCGGTGGAGTCCGCGGGCGGGGCGATCGTCTGTCGCAGGGCCAGTCCGATCCCCAGTGCGCCGATCATGACGACCGCCTGGTGCAGCGGCATCGCGGGTTCGAGGTGCAGGCGTCGGGCGTTCTCGGCGAGCAGCGCCACGACCTGCTCGTCGTGACGCTGCTGGACGGCGGCGACCAGGGCGGCGGTGGCGGGGTGCTGTGCCGTCGCGGCGAGCACTTCCGCGGCCACGGTGCTCCACTTCGTCGCGGTCGCGTCCACCGGTTCGGCGGGGGTGAGTGCCGCGATCAGGGCGTCGCGGTCGGTGGCACCTGCGAGGGCGTTCCGCAGGTGGCGCAGGTGGGTGTCCGCGTCGGTTTCGATGATCGCCAGCCACAACCCTTCCTTGCCGCCGAAGTGCTTGTAGACGGCGCCGCGGGTGTAGCCGGCGTCGGCAGCGATCTCCTCGACCGTCGCCGCCAGGAAGCCGCGTCGCAGGAACACCTGCCGTCCGGCGTCCAGCAGGTGTTCGTGGGTGCGTTGTTGCTGCTCGGCCCGTGTCAGCCTGGTCATCGTCCACCATTCAGTAACAAGCTGTTTCTGGAAACGCGATGTTACTCTATGATCAGGCGCATGGAGTTGCTGTCCGCCGTGGCCACGTTGCTCAGCCTGCCGCTCTGCGTGGCTGGATTCGCCTGGTACGGCGTGCGTGCCCGCCGCAGCGGTGGGGGACAGTCGCTGATGTCGCCGTTCGAGGAGATCTGGGACCCGGTCTCCCACCGGACGAACATCGAGATCCGGGTCGAGGCCGAGCGGAGCCCGGAAACGCCCTCACCCGGCGACCCGCCCGTGCTGCCGCAGCGGCCCGAGCCCGACTCGGCGTGATCTGGGAGTCATAGGCCAACCGGTTCGACGGGGAAGGGTGCCGGGTCGTCACCGCGTCCGACTCGTCGCAGAGAGCTGGTCGCCGGTGATGTCCGTGCGGTTAGGAGCCGCTGCTTCCCTGTAGATGCACCATTTGAGTAGCAGACGAGGCTGACCTGCCGCGTTTCTCGTTCCGTGGCGAACCAGGGCTTGATAACGCGCCGGTCAGCGCTCAGACTGGGCGCCCAGCGAACCGGTTCGACTGATGTCGTTCCGGTTTGGCGGGAGCGTTACCCCCTGCACTCGACAACTCAGGAGCAGCAACGATGGTGCTATCGAGGGTGAGACACAGGAACGTCGTGGTGCCGTTGTTCACGGCAGGCTGCCTGGTGGTCGGTGGTCTGCCTGCCTCGGCGGCCGTGGACGACGTGCCGGCGCCCGCTCTGCACTACACGTTCGACGACGTCCCGACCACCGTGACCGTGACCGACACCTCGGGCAACGGCCTGCACGGCACGCTGGTCAACGGGGCGAGCGCGGCGCTGGTGCCGGGTGTCGCGGGCTCCGCGCTCGACCTGCCCGGCGGGGCGCCGAACTCCGCGGGCGCGTACGTCGTGCTGCCCAAGGCGGTGGTGGAGGGCGCCACCGACCTGACCGTCTCGGCCAGGGTCCGCTGGGATGGCACCACCGCGCCGTGGCAGTGGATCTACGCGTTGGGCAAGGACACCGGCCGGTACCTGTTCTCCACCCCTCTCAACGGGGACGGCAAGCTGCGCACGGCCGTGACCGTCGGCGGAGGCGGCGCGGAAGCGCAGGTCACCGGCTCGGCGGCGCTGCCGGCGAGCACCTGGCGGACGGTCACCGTCACCCTTGACACGACCGCAGACCGGGTCACCACCTACCTCGACGGCGTCGCGGTGGGCGCGGCGGCCACGACCGTGACGGCGGCCGACCTGGTCGACGCCGCCACGACGTCCGCGGGGTTCATCGGCCGCTCCTTCTACCCGGATCCGCTGTTCGACGGTGCGGTGGACGACTTCCGCGTCTACCGGGCGTCGCTCACCGCCGCTCAGGTGGCCGAGGTCGTCGGCGGCACCATCCCCACCCCGACCGGCCTGCAGCAGACCGCGTTCACGGTCCGCACCCCGATCGGCACGGCGCCGGTGCTGCCCGCGGGCGTCCGGGCGGGCTTCACCGACGGCTACGACCGGGACGTCCCGATCCAGTGGGCGTCGGTCGACCCGGCGAAGTACGCCAAGGCAGGAACGTTCACCGTGTCCGGATCGGCCTCCGGCCGCGCGGTCACGGCGACGGTGACCGTGGTGCGGCAGGGGCAGTTGCTCGTCGACCTCGGCAAGAACACCGGGGCCTTCCACGGCGGCGCGTCCGGCACCCTCTACGGCGTGTACGGCGCCGGGGTGCCGACGAACAACCTGATCGAGGGCATGCACGTGCGCACGGTCTCCACGAAGGCGCAGGACGGCCCGCAGCACCCCGGCGCCGACGCGCTGGAGGTGGTCAAGCCGCTCGCGGACAGCTCCAACGGCGACGTCTACATCTACATGACCGACATCCACCGCGGCTTCCCCTACCAGTGGCCGGGCAGCACCCCCGAGGAGAAGCTGCGGCTCTACCAGGAGAAGATCGCGCGGCAGGTGGACCAGGTCCTCACCCTGGACCCGAAGTACCAGGACAACGTGGTCTTCGCGCCGTTCAACGAGCCCGAGGGCAACATGTTCGGCACGGGGGAGTGGAGCCTCAACCGGGTCAGCTGGCTGACCGACCCCAAGGACTACTTCGCCGCCTGGGACGCCGCCTACCGGCTGATCAAGGCCAAGATGCCCGCGGCCCGCGTCAGCGGACCGAACACCAGCGTCCTCTACGACCAGGTCAAGGGATTCCTGGCGCACGCCGTGCAGGCGGGCACCGTGCCGGAGGTGATCACCTGGCACGAGCTGAGTCACCCGGAACAGGTGCGCACCAGCGTCGCCCGCTACCGCTCCTGGGAGAAGGAGGTGTTCGCGGGCACTGCGTACGCGGGCCGGGTGCTGCCGATCAACATCAGCGAGTACGCGTTCAACTACCACACCTCGGTGCCCGGCCAGATGATCCAGTGGATCTCCGCGATCGAAGAGTCCAAAGTGGACGGCGACATCGCGTACTGGAACATCGACGGGAACCTGTCCGACTCGGCCGTGCAGGCCAACCGCGGCAACGGCCAGTGGTGGCTGTACAACGCCTACGGCAGCATGTCCGGCCACACCGTGGCGGTCACCCCACCCTCGCCGGGCAGCAACTACACGCTCCAGGGCG
>JBDSAJ010000134.1:0-8546 GCA_039922235.1 Umezawaea sp. | reverse complement strand
AGCTGGCCGCCCTCGGCCACCCCTTCGAGCTCGCGCAGGCGAACGCGTCGGTGTCGCGGCCCGGCGCCGTCCGGGGCATCCACTACGCCGACGTGCCGCCCGGCCAGGCCAAGTACGTCTACTGCGCGCGCGGGGCGCTGCTCGACGTGATCGTCGACCTGCGCGTCGGCTCGCCGACGTTCGGGCAGCACGACGTCGTGCGGCTGGACTCCACGACGTTGAACGCGGTGTACCTCTCCGAGGGCCTCGGCCACGCGATCATCGCCCTCGAGGACGACACGACCATGGCCTACCTGTGCTCGGAGAGCTACAACCCCACCGGCGAACACGGCCTCGACCCGATGTGCCCGGAACTCGCGCTCCCGTGGCCCGCCGACCTGACCCCGATCCTGTCGGACAAAGACCGCACCGCCCCCGGCCTCTCGCAGGCGCTGGCCGACGGCGCGCTGCCGGACTACGACGAATGCCAGGCCTGGTACGCGAAGCTCCGCACTACCTGAGCCGCCGCGGCCGCGGCCACAGCCGCCACCGCACCACTCCCAGCACCTCCGCCGGCCCCAGCGCGCCGGAGTCCGTCGACGCGAACCGGTTGTCGCCAAAGACTTGCCACAAGCCACTTTCCCGCTGCTCGTGAGCACGCTTGATCGACAGCTGACCGGGCCGCGCCGCCCACCTCACCAGCACCAGGTCACCCGCCTTCGGCGGAGCCCCGTACCGCACCACCACGACGTCACCGTCCCGGACCGTCGGCACCATCGACGGCCCACGCACCCGGAGCAGGGGCAACGGGTTCTCACCACGTGGTGCCAACGATCACCTCCGCCTGCCGCGCCAACCTGTCCGGAGTAGGGTCCTCCACGTCGGAGCATTCACTGTCAGGGAGGCAAGATGCGACTGCTGTCGCGCATCCGCGAACTCCGCCGCCCACTGCTGGAGGCCACCGCTCACTGCGACCTTCCGTGCGGTGTGTACGACCCGGCCCAGGCCAGGATCGAAGCGGAGTCCGTCAAGGCGATCCAGGAGAAGTACCAGGCGAACGAGGACCCGGAGTTCCGGGAACGCGCCGTCCTGATCAAGGAGCAGCGCAGCGAGCTCGTCAAGCACCACCTGTGGGTGCTGTGGACGGACTACTTCAAGCCGCCGCACTTCGAGAAGTACCCGGAACTGCACGACCTGTTCAACCGCGCCACCAAGGCAGCCGGTGCCAGCGGCACCAAGGGCTCCATGGACCCGGCCAAGGGACAGGAACTGCTCGACCTGATCGCCCAGATCGACAAGATCTTCTGGGAGACCAAGTCGGCCTGAGTCCAGGGCCCTGGAACGACGCTGACCAGCGGAGAACATCCCGTTGGTCAGCGTCGTTCTCATGTCTCCGGACACTGTTCGATGACCCAGGTCTGTCCACTGTGGAGCGTGAATTGACCATCATCGCAGCCGCGCGGTCCCGGTGATCCGAGCGCCGGCAGGATTGCCCGCGTGAACGCCGCCCCACACACCGCGATGCCGGCAGCCGCCACCGCGCGCGCGGCAGCCGTCGCCGCACTCGTCTCCAACACGCTGATCGTGCTCACGGGGCACTGGTCCGCCTGACCGGCTCAGGGCTGGGGTGTCCGACGTGGCCCCGGTGCAGCGGCTCGTCCTTCGTGAACACCCCCGAGATGGGCGTGCACGGGTTCATCGAATTCGGCAACAGGGTGCTCGGGATCGTCGTCGGCCTGATCACCGTCGCGATGGTGGTCCTGGTGCTGCGGTACCCCGGTCGGCCGAGGAAGAGCCTTGCGCTGGCGATCGGCGCACTGATCGGCGTCGGCGCCCAAGGCCTCATCGGCGGGCTCAGCGTGCGACAGGAACTCGCCCCCGAGATCGTCGCCGTCCACTTCCTGGTCAGCATGGTCCTGGTCGCCGCCCTCACCGTGCTGGTCGACCTCCTCCGACACCCTGAGGTCGAGCGGCGCGCGCCATCCGATCCACGAGTCCGGTGGACAGTGACAGCCGTGCCCAGGGTGCTCGGAGTGGTACTGGTCCTGGGCACGCTGGTCACCGGTAGTGGCCCGCACGCGGGCGACCGCGATGCTCGCCGCTTCACCCTGGACTCCGCGGCACTGACCACCGCCCACGCCATCGCGGTGCTCGCCCTGATCGGTCTCCAGGTCGCAGCACTGGTCGTGCTGCGCGCCGCGAGCGCGCCAACGGCTCCGCCGAGCAGCCGTCGCACTGCTGGCCGCGTCGTTCGGGCAGGGGGTGATCGGTGCCGCACAGGCCGCGTTGGCGCTACCGGTGTCGCTCGTGGCCGCCCACGTCGTGAGCGCCGCGCTGGTCGTCCTGGCCACCACTCGACTGGTGGCGGCCACCTGGCGCACTGCGGAGTCCGTGGCGGGTACGGCACTGCCGCTCGATCGGCAGTGATCTCGCCGGTCAGCGCCGTTTTTCGTGCCCACCCTCTCCGCCCGCGCCACTCGAACGAGTAAATCTGTGGTGGCCGGGGTAGACATTCGCTGATCGATGTGGGTAGTCTTCTAGGTGTAGCGAGCGAGGAAATCACGTGGCACGGGAGATGACGGAACTACCCGTGAAGTGAAGCAAGACGGCCAGATGTGCCGGAGCCGAGCAGTGGAAGGGGTTCCGGCAGGTGGCCAAGGGCTGCTGGCGAGGTGATCCGGAATGCATGGCTGGTCCGGTGCCAGTGGTCACGCAAGTGAAGGAAAGTCGGTAACCAGAGGAGAAGGGGAGGGTTGCACACCATCGGATCGCCTGCCTTCGGCTGACTTCCGCCGAGCAGGTACCGCGGTTCCATCCGATTTGGAGGTGGTCTTCGGTTACGCACGAGCGATCCCCGCAGCGCCCGGTTCCATCACGGGCAGCGCGGACAGAGGAAACCGACCTCACGGTCGGTTGGTGGCAGTGAAACCCGACAACCCACGGGGCCCCGGCGCTACTTGCGTCGGGGCCCCTCGTGATGCGGAGGCGCGATGACCCAAGGACCAGAAGCCGAGGACGCTCGGCCAGCGGCTGAAAAGTTCGACGACGACCACTACCCCGCCTACACCATGGGACGGGCCGCCGAGATGCTCGGCACCACGGCAGGCTTCCTGCGGAGCCTGGACGAGGCGAAGCTCATCGAGCCGCAACGGTCGACGGGTGGGCACCGGCGCTACTCCCGATTCCAACTCAGGCTCGCCGCGCGGGTCCGTGAACTGGTCGACCAGGGCACCGGCCTGGACGCGGCCTGTCGGATCGTGACCCTCGAGGACCAGCTCCAGGAAGCTCGCGACATCAACACGGGCAACGCCAATCCTCCGCACCAGCCGGGAACTCCCTACCCGCCGCTGCGGGGCGTGTGACCAACCCGACCGGCGGCACGGCACGTCACGGACTCACCACCCGTGACCGCCGTCCGGGCCCGAACGCCGTGGTGATCAGGCTGAGGACGAAGGGACGAACCGTGACCCCGGAGTTGGCCCGCGACCACACGCTCATCACGATCTCGGGTGAGCTGGACGCCGACACCGCGTGGCAACTGAGCACCCGGCTCGACGATGCCTCGGGTGTCGTGGTGCTCGACCTGACGGCCGTGCCGTTCTTCGACTCCGTGGCGCTGGCCTGCCTGCTGGAGGCGAGTCACCGCGGCGTCGACCTGCGCGTGGCCGGCTCGCCCCAAGTCATCAGGACCATGACGCTGACCGAGGCGCACCGGGTGGTGCCCGTCGTCGAGTCGGTGGCCGAAGCACTCGCCCTGCCGACCCGGTAGCGATCACGCCGGGTGCTCGGCGCAGAGGCAGCCGACGCCCTTGTCGATCCACTCCCGGCCCGTCCACCCAGGGTGGCGCTCGATCATCAGCGCCGTCACCTCCTCGACGACCACGTCCTCGGTCAGCGCGGAATCGCGGCGGGCCCACGTCTCGTCGCGCAGCAGCCGCAGGTAGTCGCGGACGTCGGTGAGCAGCCGCGCGTCGCCGATGTCGCCGTGACCCGGCACGACGATCCGCGGCGCCTCAGCGGCCAACTGCTCCACCACGGCGATCCAGCGGGTCCCCGAGACGTCGGTGTCGTGCGGCGGGAACCACGGGAAGATGGCGAACTGGGCGGCTTCCACGAGGTCGCCGGTGAACAGGACGCCCGCGTCCGGCACCTCGACCACCTGGTCGCCCAGGCTGTGACCACGGCCGGTGGCGCGCAGCCGCACCACCCGTCCGCCCAGGTCCAGGTCGTACGTCCGCTCGTAGACGAGGTCGGGCTCGACCAACTCCACGCCCTCCAGCCTGCGGGCCACCACGTCGTGCAGGCCCCGGAACATCTCCAGGTAGGCAGGGCCCTTCCGTTGCAGGTCCTCGGCCTGGGCGTGGTTGACCAGGTAGGTGGCCCCGCCGGCGAACACCTGGGCGCCGAACGCGTGCTCGGGGTGGAAGTGGGTCGTGGTCAGGAACAGCTCCCGGCCCTTGGCGTACTCGGTCGCGAAGGCCAGCACGGCCTCGGCGTTGCGCGGGCCGATGCCCGTCTCGACCACGAGGACGGCGTCGCTGCCCCCGATGACGCCGATGTTCGGGACGAGCGGGACGCGCCCGTCCGGGATGACCACGAGGTCGCGGGCCAACTCCGTGGCGCCCGAGACCCGCACGGCGGGGTCGATCATGGGTAGCTCCTTCGTCCGGGGTGGTCCAAGTCCACAGCGCTGGGCCGCACGGCGTCCAAGTCCGATTCCCTGCACCTGATACCGAACGGGTATCGTCACTGGTGATGGACTTGCGCGAGCTTCGCTACTTCGTGGCGGTCGCCGAGGAACTCCACTTCGGTCGAGCCGCCGCCCGGCTGCACATGACCCAGCCCCCGCTCAGCCGGGCGATCAAGCTGCTGGAAACCGACCTCGGGCACGTGCTGCTGCACCGCTCGGCCGCCGGTGTGGCGCTCACCCCCGCCGGCGCCTCGCTCTACACCGAGGCGCGCACGCTGCTCGCGCAGGCCGACCGGGCGCGGGCTCGGGTCGCCGCTGCGGCCGGTGCGCCCGCCATCACCATCGGCACCCTCGCGGACACCGCGGAGCAGGCGGGCACGCGGCTGGCCGCCGCCTACCGCGACCAGCACCCAGGGGTGCGGGTCCGCTTCCGCGAGGCGGACCTGACCGATCCGACGACGGGCCTGCGGGCCGGGCTCGTGGACGTGGCCCTCACCCGTGCGCCGTTCGACGACACGGGCATCACCACGCGCGTGCTGCGCACCGACCCGGTCGGCGTCGTCCTGCGCGCGGACGACCCGTTCGCCCACCGCGACAGCCTCCACTCGGACGAACTCGCCGACCGCCCGTGGTTCCGGCTGCCGGAGGACACCGACCCGGTCTGGCGGGCGTACTGGCACGGCCCGTCCGGCCACCGCGACGGCCCGATCGTGCGCACGGCCCACGAGTGCGTCCAGGCCGTCCTCTGGAACGGCACCGTCGGGCTGGCCCCACTCGCGCACGCCCTGCCCGACGGCCTCGTGGCGGTGCCACTGGTCGACATGCCGCCCAGCCGACTCGTCGTCGCCTGGGCGGACGGCAACGCCGGACCTCTCGTCCGCTCGTTCGCCCGGATCGCCTCGGCCGCCTACGGGACCTGACCGCCGTGCGGCTGCGGCATGATGAGCCGATGCGCGCGGTCGACGTTCGGCGGGTCCGGTGAGCGCGGGCTACCTGAAGGGGCGGCTGCGGAGGCAGGACATCCTCGCGGCGGCCGTCGCGGTGTACGCGGAGGCCGGGTACCAGGGGTCGTCGCTGCGGGAGATCGCCCGGCGGGTCGGGATGACGCACGCGGGGTTGCTGTACTACTTCCCCAGCAAGGAGGCGCTGCTCGCCGCGGTGCTGGAGCGGCGGGACGCCGAGGACGGCGAGCGCCTGTCCGGCTCACCGGGCCTGGACTCGCTGCGCAACCTGGTCGCGCTCGCCGCGCACAACGTCCGCCACCCCGGCATCGTCGACCTGTACTCCCGGCTGGCCGCCGAAGCCGTCGCGCCCGACCACCCGGCGCACGACTACTTCGAGCAGCACTACCTGATGGCCCGCCGGTTCGCCGCGGACGCGTTCCACGTGCTCGCCGAACGCGGCGAACTGCGCGAGGGCGTCGACCCGGACGTCGCGGCGCTGAACTTCGTGGCCCTCATGGACGGCCTGCAGGTCCAGTGGCTCTCCAACCGCTCACGGGTGGACCTCGTCGGCTCCCTCCGCGCGTACCTGCGCGGCCTGCTCACGGTGCCGCTCGACCAGTAGCCGGAACGCCGCCAGGGGCGCCCCCGAACGGGGACGCCCCTGGCGAAACTCACGACGGTGAGCAGTGGCCGACCTAGAAGTAGTGCGCCCGGCCGCCGATCGGACGGCCAACGGCCCCGAGCACGGCGAGGATGGCGCCGATCACCAGCAGAATGGTGCCGATGGTCGTCAGGATCGAAATCCCGGCCAACCAGCCGACCACCAGCAGGATCAAACCAAGAACGATCATCGCAACCTCCATGTGTCTTGGGAGGTGGATACCCATCGCGCTACCCACCAAACACGAACGGGTGACATCACAGTGGGTTTTGCCATAAGGCGCTGGTCATGCCTGCCGCACTAGGATTCGACCGGTGAGCACTAATGGGCCCTTCGCCGTCTACCTGCTGCGCCACGGCCAGACCACGTGGTTCGAGTCGGGGCAGCACACGGGGCGGACCGACATCCCGCTGACCGCCAAGGGTGAGCAGCAGGCCCGGCGGGCGGGTGCGGTGCTGGCGAGGTTGCGGGGCACCTCGGTGCCGCCCGCGCTGGTGCTGACGAGCCCGCGGCAGCGCGCGCTGCGCACCGCGGAACTGGCCGGGCTCGCGGTCGACGAGGTCACCGAGGACCTGTCGGAGTGGGACTACGGCGACTACGAGGGCAAGACGACCCCCGAGATCCGCGAGACCGACGAGGGCTGGACGGTCTGGACGCACGGGATCCCGAACGGCGAGTCGGCGGACGACATCGGCAAACGGGCTACGGCCGTCGTGGCGCGGGTGCGCACGGCACTGCTGGGCGGCGACGTGGTCCTGGTCGGTCACGGCCACTTCAGCCGGGTGCTGATCGCGACGTGGCTCGGCCTCGGCCCGCGCGACGGCGTCCACTTCGGACTCGACCCGGCGGGCACCTCGGTGCTGGGCGACGAGCGCGGCGACGCGCAGGTGCGCCACCTGAACGTGCCCCCGTGGGACTGGGACTAGTGGCAGTCCGCCGAGCCCGCCCGGAGGACGTGCCCGCGATGGTCGGCCTGGTCGAGGAGCTGGCCGAGTACCAGCGGGCCCGTGCCAAGTGCCGCCTCACCGCCGAGCAGCTCCACGACGCGCTGTTCCGCGAGGCTCCGGCGCTGTTCGGCCACGTGGCCGAAGTGGACGGTGAGGTCGTCGGGATGGCGTTGTGGTTCCTCAGCTTCTCGACGTGGCGCGGCACGCACGGCATCTACCTCGAAGACCTGTACGTGCGGCCGTCGCAACGCGGCTCGGGCCTTGGCAACGCCTTGCTCGCCGAGCTGGCGCGCGAGTGCGCCGCGAACGACTACTCGCGGCTGGAGTGGACGGTGCTCGACTGGAACGCGTCCGCGATCGGCTTCTACAAGTCGCTCGGCGCGGTGGCGATGGACGAGGGGACGGTGTTCCGGCTCGCCGACCGGGCACTCACCGACCTGGGCACGACCGGCTGAGTCCGACCACAAGTCTCGAAACGCTCACGAATATCCCGATTCGCCCCACGGGCCGCGCGCTGTTCTGGCAGCGTCCGGCGCCGTGCCCGGCAGTGGGACCCCGACGCAGGCGACAGCGCCAGCGAACCCGCTGCCTGGGTGTTGGAAGGAAGTCTCGTGAACTACGAATCCACCACCACCACTATGGACAGCTCGACCATCGTCGTCTACGGCATCGTCGGCGCTGTGCTCGGACTGGTGGCGATCGTCGCGATGTGGAAGGTCTTCACCAAGGCGGGCAAGCCCGGCTGGGCGGCGATCATCCCGATCTACAACCTGTACGTCCTGCTGAAGATCGCGGGTCGTCCCGGCTGGTGGCTGATCCTGTTCCTCATCCCGCTGGTGAACATCGTCATGTCCTTCGTCGTATACGTGGACGTGGCGAAGTCGTTCGGCAAGGGTGCCGCGTTCGGCATCTTCATGCTCGGGATCTTCAGCTTCATCGGGTTCCCGATCCTCGGTTTCGGCAGTGCCGCCTACCAGGGTCCGGCCGCCGCGCGCGCCTGACGTGACAGCGGTTTCCCCGCACGTGGGGGCAACACGTGCGGGGAAACCCGGTCAGCGCCTGTTCGGGTCGACCGCGGAGATCCCCCGGACCACGAGTACGAGCGCCACCGCGGCCAGCGCCAGGAAGACGCAGCTGGTCGTCGTGGTGCCGAGGAAGAGCAAGTAGCTCGTGTGCCGCACATCCCCGTTCGTGGACCTGGTCGCGACCTCCGTCTTGGTGAACGACGTGGACCACGCCAGGCACCAGCAGGTCCACCACACGAGCACCCGCACGGTCGCCGTGGCCCGCTGTCCCTGCGGCAGCCGCGCCCACCAGACGTCGAG
>JBDSAJ010000133.1:0-13307 GCA_039922235.1 Umezawaea sp. | reverse complement strand
CGACTACTTGTTACCGTGGATACACACAGCGTCAGGGGAGGGCAGTCGACATGCCGGAGGCTTTCTTCGCCGGTCTCGCAGGTATCAGCAGCGCGGTGGCCAGTTTCCGCACCGCTGCTGCCTCGGGGGTGGGCGTCAACGAGTTCGGTGGTCAGGCACTGCTCACGGCGATCGAGAAGATGCATGACGGTGTCACAAAAGCCCTCGACAAAGCCGACTACCTGAGCCAGGAGCCCGCGCTGGGGACGACTCCGGCCGCGGTGGTCTACAAGCCGTTCCTGGCCACCGTCGCCACCGACCCCGTTCAGGGGTTCATCCCCGCGATGAAGAAGTTCCAGGAAGACTTGGTCCAGTTCCGCTCGGACGTCGAGAAATCCATGGCCGCCTACCAAGCCGTTGACCAGGATGCCCAGCAGGGCATCGTCAAAGCCGGCGGCCCCACCCTCACAGCCTGACAAACCAGGGAACAGCACTCGTGAACTCTCGAATCGTCCTGGCCGGCCTGGCCGCCACCGCGCTGGTTGCCCTCACGGCCTGCAACGGCCCGACCACCGGTGAGGCGAGGCCTGCCCAGGACACCAGCAGCGCCTCACTCCCTGCGGGCACGGCCCCACCCAGCACCAGTTCACCGACCTCGACCAAGGCCGGCACCTCGTTGGAGGACATCCAGCCCTGCAGCCTGCTCACCAAGAGCGAGGCTGAGCAGGTGACCGGGGCGCAGCGCGAGGAGCCTGCTCCGGAAAAGGTCGGATCCTCGCGTACCTGCGGGTTCTCGCCGAAGGGCAAGAGCTTCACCGTAGGCATCCGAACGAACGCCGGGTTGTCGGGAGTGCAGGCACCAGGCGAAGTGACCGACCGGACGATAGGTCGTCACCAAGCCAAGAAATTCGTTGCGTCGGGCGGCAGCTGCATCGTCGCGATAGGTGTCACCGCATCCTCGCGGGTCGACATCTCGCTGAACGCCGGCGGCGTCGAAGATCCTTGTCCGCTCGCTGAGCGGATTGCCGAACTCGTCGAGCCGAGGCTGCCGTGAGCGCCGTCGAAAACCGGATGGGTGTGGGGGAATGAGCGAGGGGCCAGCTGGGCGGCCGTCCGACGTGTACTCGCGTTACGGGGTGCACCAGCACGCCGAGGTGCAGACCGGGCAGCAGGCGCAGGAAACGGTCAACCACGACATCAACGAGCGGTACGGGCCGTTCATCGGGATGATCGTCGGTCTGGTCCAGGCGCCCGGCCGGGTGGACGACCTGTTGGACGCGCAGGCGGCGGGCCTCAAGGGGCAGGTGCTGACCAGGTCGGCTCCCGAGCAGCCTGACGCGCACTACATCGGCATCCCGCACCAGCAGTTGCACGAGATGGTCAACAACGGGGTCGATCCGGGTGCGGTCGGTGAAGCCGGTGAGATCTGGACCCAGATCGGCAACGAGATGGCGACCTTCAACGACGAGGTCGTGACGGCGATCAGCAGCAGTGAGACCGACTGGACCGGGCAGGCAGGTGATGGTGCCCGGCAGTCGCTGGCCGACATGGGCAACCGGGCCGGTGAGACCGGCACGGCGGCGCAGCTCGCGGGCACGTTGTTCACCCAGCAGGCCAGGTCGCTGAGCACCGCGAAGAACAGCGTTCCTCCTCCGCCCGCACAGCCCTACGACCCGGCGGCGGCGCAGGCGAAGCTGATGGCGATCACCGACCCGATCGCGTTCATCCAGCAGGCCTCGGCGGACAAGGCGGCGTTCCAGCAGCAGCAGAAGGACCACCAGGAAGCCGCGCGGGCGGTGGAGACCTACGACCGCACGGTGGCGCAGACGGCCGCCGCGCAACCCGCGTTCGCACCCGCGCCCCCTGCCCCACCCCAGCCCCCGTCGGATCCCAATCCGCCGCCACCGATCAGCGGTAACGACGTGAACGGCCGCGGGTTCACCCCGCCTCCGCAGGTCAACGGCACCACCGGCACCTCGACGACTCCCACCGGCACCACGAACCCGTCGTCGACGACCCCGCTCATCGACATCGGCGGGAATACCAACCCGAGCACTACCAACACGGGCACCACCAATCCCGGCGGCGAAAGGAACCCGCCGGGGTTGGGCGGCGGCAACAACCAGATCGGCACCGGACCGGGTCTCAACAACGGTTTCGTGCCCACTCCCGGAGCCAAGGACGGACCGGGTGGCCCAGGTCGTTCTACCGGCGGACCGGGTGGCCCCGGATCGGGCCGCGGCGGCGGAACCGGCACCGGCAGTGGTAGTGGCGGTGGCGGTGGCAAGGCGTCCGCCGGTGGCTCGGCCCTGGGCGGACCCAACGCGGCCAAGGGCATGAGCGGTCCCGGCGGATCGTCCGGGGTCCTGCCCGGCGGCGGCACGACAGGACGTGGCGGTCCGAGCGCAGCCGGTGCGGCAGGCGGACGCGGTGGCTCCGGAGCCGGGGGAATGGGCGGCATGGGCGCCGGTGGCGCCAAGGGAGAAGGCGGCGAGGACCTCGAACACCAGTCCCCGTCGTACCTGTTGGAACCGGACCCGGACGCGATCTTCGGCAGCAGCGAGATGGTCGCCCCACCGACCATCGGCGGATAGCACCGACACAGCGCAAGCCGCCCCAATGGCCGGACGAGGCTGAAGACGTGGGACAGGGTCGGCGGTCACCACGGCGGGTCGCGCCGGTAGGGCCGGTATCCCGTGCACGGGTACGGCAGCACTCGGCGCACGGTGCCGACGCCGCCGCACTGCTCGTACGCCCAGTACCGCTCACGCGCCTCGTCGGCCCACCCGGCGAAGATCGTGACGTGCCGGGTCGTGTGGTCGCCGTTGGCGTCGATGAGCACGTCACCGGGCCGCAGGTCGTCCTTCGCTATCGGCACGCTCGCCGCAGCCAGGTCGACCGTGTTCAGCCCGCCGCGTGGCCCGGCGGGCAGGCCCCACGCCATCGACACGAACCCGGAGCAGTCGGTGCGATACGTGCCGTACTCGTTGGTGTAGAAAGCTTTCTGGCTGTAGGGCACAGCGGTCCAGCTCGCCGCCCGGTGCAGGATGTCATCCATGGTCGTGGTCCACGGCAAGGGCCGCGGTCACCCGAGGGCGACCGCGGCCGGTGCGGTGGGAGTGGTCAGCGGGCGCACTTGATGGACGATTCGGCGACCGGGAGGCTGCCGCCGTTGAAGTAGGCCAGTGCCTTCTTGTAGTCGGCGCAGCGGTTGTTCGACTCGGTGGGGTCCAGGCTGGAGGAGTAGCCGATCGCGCGGCCGACGCCGCCCATGTCGTAGGCGTCGGCGGAGGCGTTGATGTTGCGGGCGACGGTCCAGTACCAGCGGGCGATCTTGGCGCTCCACTCCGCCTTCGCGGCGTCCTCCGGGTGGGCCAGGAAGTCGTGGCCCAGGCTGGTCCCCGCGGCGCGGTAGTTGAAGTCACCGGTCAGCTGGACGAACCCGCGGCCGCGATAGGTGCCGCTGGTGCCCGCCTCGCCCGCGTTGTAGCGGAACCCGCTCTCGTGCTTGAGGGTGGCGAGGAACGCGGCCTTGCGGGTCGGCGAGGTGATGCCCGCCGCCTCCATCTCGTCGTTCAACGCCGGCAGGCCCGCCGCGACCGTGTCGGTGCCGTACGCGGAGCCGTAGATCGACACGATGTCGGCCTGCGACACGTGCCGACCGGGCTGGGCGGTGGTCGCGGCGGCGAGGCCGAACTGCTGGACGCCGCCGTACTGCGGCACCCACGACCCGTAGAGGCCGCCGTCCTTCACGGCGAGCGTGCCGTCGGTGCTCACCACGCCGATGCGGTCGCCCGCGATCCGCAGGTCGGTCACCCCCGAGGTCTGGTTCACCCAGGACGAGTAGAGGTTGCCCTCCTTGATCGTGGCGAGCCCGGCGTTGGTCACGACGCCGATCATGCTGCCGGACAGCTCCAACTGCCGGACGTCGCCGATCTCCTCGACCCAGTTCGAGTACAGGTTGGACTCCTTCACGGCGACCGTCCCGTTGGTGCGCAGCACACCGACGCGGTCAGCTGACAGCTCCAGGTCGGCGACGTCGTAGGCCTGATCGACCCAGCCCGCGTAGAGGGTGCCCTCCTTGACGCTCGCGATGCCGTTCTCGGAGACGATGCCGACACGGGTCGGGGTGAGTTCGAGGTCCTTGACGCCGCCGGTCTGCTCGACCCAGGAGGAGTTGAGGCCGCCGTCCTTCACGGTGGCGGTGGAGTCGGTGCGCAGCACGCCGATGCGGTTGCCGGCCAGGCGGAAGTCCCGCACCCCGCTCGCCTGTTCGCTCCAGCTCGCCCACAGGTTGCCCTCCTTCACGAGGAGCTTCCCGTCGGTGGTCAACACCCCGATCCGGTCTCCGGAAATGTCGAACTTCTGCACACCTCCCCCCGTTTCCTCGACCCACGACGAGTAGAGGTCGCCTTCCTTGACGAGCAGCTTCCCGCCACTCAGGACACCGATGCGGTGGGCGCCGACCGGCAGTTCACCTGCGGTCGCGGTCCCCTGGAACGTGCTGACGGCGATACCCGCGATGAGAGCCGCGCCGAGTGCCTTCTTGGCCGAGAACATCATGTCGAACTCCTTCTCCCTGGTTTTTGGCATGCCGAAGGGGGCCACAGTTCACCTGCGGCCCCCTTCGGCCGTTCTGCGAAGACGATCAGTAGTTGGTGAGCTGGAACTCCGCGACGCCGCCGGCCTGCTCGACCCAGGAACCGTAGGGCCCACCGTCCTTGACGGCGAGGGTGCCGTTGGTGCGCAGCACACCGATGCGGCCGGTCTTGGCGTCGACCTCGATGTCCTTCGCGCCGCCCAGCTGGTTGAGCCAGTTCGCGTAGAGGTTGCCGACCTTCACGGTCGCCGTGCCGTCGGTGAGCACGACACCGAGGTAGTCGCCGGAGAGGTCGACGTCCTTGACCCCGCTGGTCTGCTCGACCCACGACCCGTAGAGGCCGCCGTCCTTGACCACCAGCGAGCCGTCCTGGCGCACCACCGCGATGCGGCCAGTGCTCGCGTCCATCTCCAGGTTCGCGGCGCCGCCGAGCTGCGTGGTCCACGATTCGTACAGGTTGCCCTGCTTCACGTAGACCTTGTTGTCGTTGCCGACGAAGCCGAGGTAGTCACCGGACAGCTCGACCTCCCTGGCGTTGCCGGCCTCCTCGACCCAGCCGCCCTGCACGCCGCCTTCCTTGACCGCGACCGTGCCGTCGGTGCGCACGATGCCGATGCGCCCCTTGGCCGACTCCAGGGCGAAGTCCTTGACGTTGCTCGCCTGGAGGTACCAGGTCTCGTAGAGGTTGCCCTGCTTGACGTACAGGTCGCCGCCGGAGGTCAGCACGCCGATCATGTCACCGTCCACATCGGACTTGACGATCCCGCCGTTGTGCTCGGTGACCCAGCTGTCGTAGAGGTTGCCCTCCTTCACCGTCACCGCGGTGGAGTCGGAGCGGACACCGATGCGCCCCACGGTGGACCGCACCGGGTCGGACAGGCCGATCGGGCTGATGAACGCGGAGATCCGCTGGCCCGCGAGGGTTTGCCCGACGCGACCAGGCCCGGTGGCGTACTTGACGCTGGAGTTGACGTTGTTGGTGCCGCCGAAGTTGCCGTTGATCGTCCGGATGGAACCGTCCGCGTTCACCGCGTCGACGAGGGCGACGTGGTCGGCGTTGCCGTTGCCCTGGTAGTTGAACACCACCGCGTCACCGACCTGCGGCACGTACCCGGCGTCGGTGTGCAGCGTGCCGTTGCGCTGGCCGTACAGGTAGAAGCTGCCGGACGCGGCGTTCAGGCGGTCGGTGTTGAGGCCCTTGTTGCCCCACACCCATCTGGCGAAGTCCGAGCACCAGGCCCACTGCATCCGGCAGCTGTCCATGTAGCCGACGCCACCGAGGCTGTTCGTGCTGCACGTCTGCTTGTCGAGGTTCGCGGAGGCGAGCGCCCGGACGTCGTTGCGCGTCTCGGCCTGCGCCGGAGCCGCGGCGAGGAGGGCGGCGATGGAGGTGGCGAGGAGGGCGGTGGCGACCCGACGAACGATCATGGCTTCTGCTCCCTGGTGTCTTCCGTGTCCTGCTCTTTGCTGACACCAGGTTCGCCTCACGCCCTGAAAGAAACCTCAAGGTCGTCCTTGAGTGGAGCTTGAGGAAGTTTCGGCTCCGTCGCCTCACGGCTGCCGTGCTCGCGGAAGATCGCGAGGGCCTCGTCCCACGCCTCCCGCGCACCCACCGGGTCGCCGAGCGCTTCGCGCGCCGCCGCGAGGTCGCGCAGCGTCCTGGCCCGCCACACCGGCAACGACAGGGCGTTCCACCACTGCATCGCGTGATCAAGGTGCTCCCGCGCGGCCTCCGGGTCGCCCTGAGCCAGCTCCAGCTCGCCGAGCGTGCGCCGCATCAGCGCCTGCCCGAACCCGTCCTGCATCTCGTTGCACGTCGCGAGGCCCGCCCGCACCAGGTCCCGCACCTCGGCGCCACGGCCCTGGCGCACCCGCACCTTCGCGAGCGCCTGTGCCGCGTACGCCGACATGAGCGGGTCGTCGACGCGCCGCAGCAGGTCAACGGCCCGCTCGCACCAGGTCGCCGCCTCGTCCAGCCTGCCCGCGGCACGGTGCGCGATGCCGACCGACCGCACGGCGATGGCGTGGTCGCGGTCGTCGCCGACCCGCTCGTACGCGGCCGCTGCCTGCAGGCACGCGTCCAGTGCCCCGTCCAGCTCACCCTGCTCGGTGAGCACCCGGCCGAGCCCGTGCAGCGCCTGCGCGACGGCGCGCGGCTCGTCCAGCTCGCGCAGGCCGACGAGGGCGAGGTCTAGGGATTCGCGTGCCTGCGGGAGCAGGCCGTGCTCGCGCTGCACGGTGCTGAGGGAGAGCCGGGTCATCGCCTGGAACCGCGGGTCGTCGGTGAGCTGGAGGGCCTGCTCGTAGTAGGCCGCCGACTCGTCGAAGCGGTCCTGCTCGTAGCGCAGCCAGCCAAGACCCGCGAGCAGCCGGGCCTCACCCGCGCGGTCGCCCGCCCTGCGGGCCGCCGCGAGCGCGGCCGAGTGCGTGCGCCACCACTGGCCGAACAGGTTGCGCACGGCGAACCGCGACGAGCACAGCGCCGCGGCCAACCGGGTAGCGATGTCGGTCAGGTCCAGCTCGCTGACGCGCTCCACGACGCCGACCAGCCCGGCCTGCTCCGCGTCGAACCACGCCTCCGGGTCGGCCAGGACCTCGTCCACCTGCGCAACGTCCAGGTACGGGTTGTCGACCGCCGCCACGTCGAGCGTCGCGTGCGGCATCCGGATGCCCGCCTCCTCGACGAGCGCGAGCCAGCACTCCGCGACCCGCGTCGCGACGGCGCGGAAGTCCGTCTCCTCCTGCTCACCGCGTTCCCGTGCGAAGGCGCGCGTCAGGTCGTGGATCCGGAACCGGGGACCCGCCGAGTCGAGCAGTTGGGCGTCCACGAGCCGTTCCACGACCTCCTCGGCGTCGTAGACGTCGCACCCCAGCACCGGCGCGACGACCCAGGCGCCGAACGACGACAGGTCCAGCAGCCCCAGCCTGCGCAGCGCCGTGCGCTCGCGGTCGCCCAGCTCGTCGTAGCTCAGCGCCAGGCTGCCCCGCACCTCCAAGTCGCCCAGCGTCAGCTCCTGCAGCACCCGGTGCTGCACCTTGAGCCGGTCCGCGAGCCTCTGCAACGGCCACTGCCCGCGCGCTGCGAGCCGGGCGCCCGCGATGCGCATGGCCAGCGGCAGGTGCCCGCACAGCCGGACGATCTCCCCGGCCGCCGCCGTCTCCCGCGCCACCCGGTCGCCGCCGACGATCCGGTCCAGCAGGTGCAGCGCCTCGGCGTCGTCCAGCACGTGCAGGTCGAGCTGCGCCGCCCCGCCGAGCGCGCCGAGGCGCTCCCGGCTCGTGACCAGCGCCGCACAGGTGTGGCCGCCGGGCAGCAGCGGCCGGACCTGGCGTTCGTCGAACGCGTCGTCGAGCACGACCAGGATGCGCCGGTCGGCGAGCAACGTCCGGTAGAGCTGGGCCCGCTCGTCCAGGTCGGCGGGGACGGCCGTGTCCGGCACGCCCAGTGCGCGCAGGAACCCGGCCAGCACCTCGGCCGGGTCCGAGCGCACCGTCCGCACCCCGCGCAGCGACGCGTACAGCTGGCCGTCGGGGAACTCCTCCCGCACGCGGTGCGCCACGTGCATCGCGAGCGTGCTCTTGCCCGCTCCCGGCTTGCCGTAGACGGCGCACAGCCGGGAACCCGTCGCCTCCTCGGACAGGCGCCGGGTGAGTTCGGCGACCTCGACCACCCGCCCGGTGAAGTCGGCGATGTCGAACGGCAGCTGGCTCGGCTTGGCCGTCGTGACCGCCTTCGGCTCCGCGGGCTCGGCTCGGGGCTCGTCGTTGAGGATCCGCTCGTGCGCCTGCCTCAGCGCCGTGCCGGGTTCCAGGCCGAGGTCGTCCAGCAGGAGGCGGCGACCCTCCTGGTAGCAGGCCAGCGCGTCGGCCTGGCGTCCAGCCTGGTGCAGCGCGAACATCAACTGGGCCCGCAGGCGCTCCCGCAACGGCTCCTCCGCGACCGCGGACGTCAGCTCGGCGATGATCGACTCACCTCGGCCCAGCGCGAGGTCGGCGTCGACGCGGTCCTCCAGCGCGGCCAGCCGCAGCTCGTCGAGCCGGGTGCGCTCGGTGTCGGCCCACTCCCCCTGCGCGCCGCCGAGCGCGGCACCCCGCCACTGCTCGAGTGCCGCCTGGAAGTGCGCCGCGGCCTGCTCGGGCCGACCGGCCGCCAGGGCACGCCTGCCCGCCGCCGCCTCACGGCTGAACACGTGCAGGTCGACCCGTTCCTGCTCGACGTCGAGCCGGTAGCCCCCCGAGCCGCGCACGACCACGTCCTGGACCAGTGCCCGCCGCAGCGTGGACACGTACGTGTGCACGGCGGCACGGGCCGACTCGGGCGGCTCCTCGCCCCAGATCGCGTCGATCAGCTGCTCCGCGGGCACCACGCGCCCGGCCCGCACGGCGAGCAGCGCCAACAACGTGCGCGGCTTCGGTCCCCCGACCGCCACCGGCCTGCCGTCGACGGCCACCTCGACCGGCCCCAGCACGCGGAACTCCATGCGCCCACTTCCCCCCAACACCGCCGTTCACCTCGAACGACCGACACCGACATGATGGCTGTTCCACCGGTTCCAGGCCCGGCGAACCGCGAAACCCTAGCCGACCTGCGGCGTCGGCCCCACACCGTGCGCGGGATGGTCCGACGGCACGGCGAACGTGCCGGTGGAAGTGGTCGGTTCATCCGACTCACGTCCAGCTATCCACGCCCCGGTTTGGGCTTGCCGCGCTGATGGGCCTCGACGGTCAGGTGGCACCCGGTCTCCACTCTCAGCGTGGTGTTGACAGCCGTGCCGAACATGATCAAAGCGCCGTCCGGCTTGCGGAAGACAACGTCGTGGTCACTGGGTCGGTCCACGATGACGGCAGGTTCGGCGTCGAAGCCGTAAGTTGCGGCGATCTCGCCGACCAGCACTTCGGCGCGGTCCCACTGCTCGTCGGGCAGGTTGCCCGAGGATGTCCATCGAGGAAGGCTGCGAGTCCCCGCATCCGCATCGAGCCCTGGGAACTCATTTCCACAGGCGGCACCGCTGAGTTCCCCGCTTTGTCGCCAAGCCGAGCCGACTTCGGAGGTGAGCCGGTCGCGGATCTTGGTGGTCATCTCGGTGTAGGCGGCCATGGTCTGTTCGATGTCAGGCCGCTTGATCAGTTCGGCGAAGGCATCGTTCACGGTGGATCCTCCTGACCCGCAGGCCGCCGTGGCCACGGCCAGCACGATGGCGGCCGGCAGGGCCCGGCGTGGGCGGATGTGGTGTGAGGTCATGGTTGTGGGTGCCTACCAGTTCGTCGGGCTGCCGTTGCGGATGACGTCGCCGGCGCCGAACGTGGCGCCTCTGACAGCCCTGTCCGGGACCCCGGCGACCTGAGCGGCGATGTGTACTGGCTCGTGGTGTCGGGCCTCAGGTACTGCTCGATGCTGGAATGCCCGGCGGTTTCCTCCAGCCTCCGGCCGTCTGCGGACACGGCCTCGCTGGTGGACAAGTGGTTCATGCCACGAATGGTGGTCGGGTCGCCTCCGAACGTGCCGAAATCGGCGACCGGATCCTTCTTGTTCTCCAGCAGGAAAGAGTGCCCTGACGGCACTTTCAGGTCGGTCAGGTCGTGCGTACCGATACCGGGCGAGCCGAGGAAGATCGCGTCATCCACCCCGGTGGCTTGACGCAGGGCGAGGCCAGTGGTGGTCGACCCGTAGGAGTGGCCCACTGCCACCGTGTGAGGTGGGTTGTCGGGGCGGGTGACGTCGATGCCGTCAAGGAACCTCGCGAGCTGCCTACTGCCCTGCTGCGCCTTCTCATCCGAGCTGACGTCAGCTGATTGTGGGGCGTCGTAGCCCATCCACGTTATGGCCGCGGTCTCACCCCCATCCCCATACCGCTTTGACAGATCGTCCGCACGGTTGCGCAACTGGTCCATCCTGTGGTCGTACTCGCCGATGTCTCCAGCAACGGTGGAGCCGAAACCGCCGGTGAACGTCACCACGTTCTCGGCCGTGTCCACATCGCCGGTCGCGATGGCGGCGCGCACATCTTCTCCGCTGGTGTCCAGGACGAGCAGTTGTCGTCCACCGGGCTGTTGCAGAGTGCTTCCGATCTTGTCCAGAGCTGCGAGCTTCGCGTCGAGTTCGTCCAGGCGCACCATCGCGTGCTGAAAGTCGGCAGGTTTCGACTTCGGGTCGTCGAGGACCGCTTGGAGTTGGCCGTACTCCTGGCCCAAGGCCTTCTGCTCGGCCCACAGACGACTGCGATTGGCCTGGTTGCGCGCCCACGCCGGGATGCCGTCGAGATTGCCGACCCAGTCCGGGTGGAACTCCAACACCGACCAGCGTTCCTCGCTGGACAAGGATTGCCACCAAGCTGCGTTCTGCACCACCGTCCCACCCGACGGGGGTTCGAGTGTGGACAGTGCGCCGTGGCCCTGCCCAGCTGCGGCGGCAGACGCCACCGTGGTCGCCCCATCCGTGCCGATCTCGCCGTGCGCGGCCTTGCGCATCACCTCGGCCAGATCGTGGTCGATGTCCTCGGCACGCCGCAGCGCCTCGCGAACCCGATCGGCCAACTCCGCCTGCACCCGGTCCCGCTCGCGGGAAAGCTGCCGTCGCTGTTCCAACTGTGCGGGGTCGCTGGTCGGGTTCACCACAGAGGTGTCGACGACCGTGCCGTCCTCGCCGATCCGGTAGTCGTACCGGCGGGCCAGTTCGTCGGTCTCGACCAGCCCGGTGTGCAGAGCGGTGATCGCATCCGCCGCATCCGCCACCCCCCGACGTACTCCGCGACACCGGCAACGATGATCTCCATGCGGCGTTGCAGCGCTCGACGTGCGGTGATTTCGTTCGCCATGCAGCGCTACTGCACCCTTGGAATGCCAACAGCGTTTGGCCGTAAGACGAGTCAGCGCCCGCAGCGCGGCCAAACGCGGATCCCGCGACGGGTTCACTCCCATCCCGACACGCGGCGAACCCTGCGTCCTGCGCGGAATGATCTTCGACGAGTATGGCCGGCGGACGTTCGACACACACCGCCACAAGACCGCCTATTACCTGTGTCGGCCCCTCAACAACAATCGGGGTCGACCGGACCGTTCACCAAGGCGCGCTACAGCGGCAGTTGCAACGACTGGCCGCCGAGATCGTGGCCGTAGACGCACAAATGCCCGTGACCAGCGTGGTCACGGGCATTTGTGCGGATGCTGTACGTGCCCCCGGTCAGAGTCGAACTGACACTGGACGGATTTGAGTCCATCGCCAAGCCAGGCACCAGTGCACACAGCCGGCAGGACAAGCAACAGGGTCACCAGATCAGGCATCCGAGGCTGCCGGACATCGGAGTTCATGGACAGGTTCATGGACGAGCACCCGCAAGAAACGCTCCGCCTTGGTGCCGAGACCGACAGCTAGCGACCAGGATCGTCGGCCAGTTCTGCCGCCCAGCTCGCGAAGAACGCCTTCAGGGCGGGCACCTGATCATCAGCGATGGGCAGTTCGTCGTCATCGAAACGAGACAGCGCCCCCAGCATTTGAGCGAAGACGTCCGTGTCGAATCCCATGTCCACCTCGGCCGCACGGGCTACGAGCAGTTCTTTGCCGAAACGCGTGGCGAGTGCGTACACATCCGTGAAGTCACGTGCTTCCGCACGGTCGAACAGAGCAAGAGTCTTGCGCCCCGCGAGCTCTTCCAGATCGAACGTCGGACCGATGAAGCTGACCGTGGGTAGTCGAGTGGGTGGAGCGTCAAGCGCCAAATCGATCAGGAGCGAGTCAGGTCCGGTGACCACAAGACGACAGAACGTCGCACCGTCCTTCACCCGCTTGACAGACCAACCCTGGTTTTCAGCAGCGGTCACGAACGCATCCCGCGCACCGATCACATCCCCGCCACCAGGGGCGGTGAAGAAGTCGAGGTCCTGGGTGGGCCGGTCGGTCAGCGACTGAGCGACCAGCGCCGCACCGCCCGCAAGTAGGAAACCTTCGCTTTCGGGCAAGGTGAAGAACAACCGCGCCACGTCAACCTGGAAGTCGGTCAACCCCGCAGGGCCAGCCTGGTCGGACACTATGCGGCCTCGCCGAAAGCACGCTCGACGGTCGGCGCCCACGCGGCACGGACATCGCGTGGGATGACGAGCTCATCCCACAGATCGACGAGCAGCGCACCATCCACATAGGTGAGCACGTCCTCCGGGCCGCCTTCGCGAAGCACCATCTCGTACACACGCGCTCGTTCAGCGCGGTTGGCGAGGTTGAACCGCCGCTGAGGAGCAGACCAATTCAGGTGCAATGGGAGGACGACGGTCGAGAAGGCCTGCTCCAGAGGAAGCCGCGGAAGGCTGCGAAGAGTGAAAACCGACCTGCCACGCATGGTCACGTGCTCGACTACCTCCGTCTTCGGCGCGAGCACCAGCTCGTGATTCGTTTCCGATAGAAGACGCGCCAATGTATCCACTGTCGGCGATTTTCGCCCATGCTCGTAAGCGGACACCGTCGGCCGCGAGGTACCTGCCCGGCGAGCCAGTTCTTCCTGACTGAGCCCAGCCGAATGACGCGCCTCGGCCAGTAGTTCCGCAGGACCTGACACCAACCCCACCTCCTACGTATCCCAAGGGATACGTTACGCCGGATCTGCGGCGCAGGACAACCAGCCTCGACCACAACACATGAAAGCCGCAGGTCACACCCAGCGAACGCGACACACCACGGGGTCCGGGGGCGGAGCCCACCCGGCTGGGGTGTGGGGCTGCGCCCCACAAAACACGACGA
>JBDSAJ010000132.1:0-15841 GCA_039922235.1 Umezawaea sp. | reverse complement strand
GCGCGGCCTCCAACAACAGCGTCTCGCGGTCGTGGAACTGCTGGTACACCAGCCGCCGGCTCACGTCCGCGGTGTCGGCGATCTCCGCGACGGGCACATCGGCAGTGCCCCGCTCGCTCACGAGCGTCACTGCGGCCGCCATGAGCACGGCCCGGGATCGGCGAACGCGGCGATCCCGGGAGGGCGGCAGCGTGGACGACTCCAGCATCATGACCAAATTATTGCGCATGTGCGCAAAAATTATCAAGTGTTACTTATCTGACGGGTGTGACACTGGACGTCGCTGCGCGGACGGCGGCGACGAGCTGATGCCGGGCAGCCGCCAAGTCCGACGCTCGCGCCTGTGCGGTCGCCGGTGAGCTCATGGCCGGCCGGGGTGACGGACCACCGAGCGGCGGGGCGTGACCGGCGTCTCCCTCACCACTGGTCTTGCGGACCGGGGCGTTGACGACCTCAGGCTTGATCAGGTCGTTTGGTGTCCAGTCCACGATGTTGCAGAGCGCGACGAGGATGTCCATGCTCAGGCGCTGCGGCGGCCGGATCACCAGCCGGTACACCTGCTCACGGGACAGCACGACGCCACGCTCGGCCGGCCGCGGCACGAGAGAAGAAGTCACAGGCCAGGAGCGCTTGGTCCTGGGAGCGGAGGAAGTCCGCCCAAGTGGTTCTCCAGTGCCAGGCGGAGCACCAGGAGCCGGATCGAGCGCACGGTCCGTGGACTGCCGGGGCGTTGGGGGGTGAGATCTGGCGGCGTGGCGGTGCGCGAGGAGGTCTCGGTGCCGGCGCAGCACCGTTTCCGGGCGTACTGGCAGTTGGAGCTGACGAAGCACTGTCAGCGGGAGCCGGTGCGGCAGTGCCGCGAAGAACGCCCGATCAGCGGGGAAGAACCGCGGCCGGGTCTTGCCCAGTTGGCGTTCCACACGGTGGTTCGGTGCCGTAGCAACAGGATCTCCACGTCCTTGTCCCGGTTGCTCATGGGAGCAGGCGCAGTAGCGCACACGCATTGGTCACGCTGAGGCAAATCCGTCGACACAGCATGACTGATCATCATGTCGTGCTTGTCGGCGCAGCATGATCACGACTGCATCCGCGCGTGGGTCTCGGTGGACCCCCTGTCAACTGCATGGATGAGGTTCTTGGCAGGCGCAACCACGAAGCGATGGTCCGCTGGGCCATGATCCGCACCACCAGCCGGCGCCTTGCCCACTCGTAGTTCAGCAACACGCACTCAAAGAAAAGTGATGCCGGTGCCCTTCTCGGAGGCGCCGGCATCCCGGTCGGGTCAGCTCGTCGCGCGGAAGGTGGCGTCGCTGCGCCCCGTCGTGTTGGTGATCGGGTCGAGTCGCAGCTCGTAGGCGTAGTGGCGGATGTAGCGGTCGGGGTGGTTGTACGACTGGAACGACGACCAAGTCGAGTCGGCGAGCCCGGCGACCTTGCGGAAGGTGGCGTCCTGGGCGAACTGGGTGGTGCCGTCGTTGTAGGCCAGTTGGAAGTCGTAGTTGGTGTGTCGCAGGAAGTATCCGGGGAAGTTCACCGACTCGAAGGAGACGGTGCCGGAGCCTGCCAGGCCCGTCCCCAGCCGGAACCGGGAGTCGTCGGCGGGGCTGACGTTCGGGTCGATGCGCGCGTCCATGTTGGTGTGCCGCACGTACCGGTCCTGGAAGTTGTACGACTGGATCCGGTTGATCGCGGTGTTGGGCCAGCGCGCGAGCACGCGGCTCTCCTCGGCGGCGGTCAGGTTGAGGATCCAACCGTGGCGTTTCTTGGTCCCGCCCATGCCGTAGGTGCCCGATGCCGGAATCTGGTAGGAGCCAGGGTTCGACGGGTCGGTCGTCACGACCGGCATGTACCCGCCTCCTGAGGCGTACCGATCGAGGTACAGCGCCCACCGGTTGCCGGTGTTGAACTTCATCCACATCGGACCTTCGACCTGCGAACCGGTGAGTCCGATACTGGAGAGGTTGCCGAGGTCGGTCCACGTTCCGAGGATCGAGTTGCTGCCTTCGAGGGTGATCTGACCGTCACCGGAGGCCCGGACGTACCGGTGGTTGCCGACACCCGCGGGCACCTCGACGATCTGGGTGTCGATGAGGCCTTGGGTGCCGGGGCGATCGATGTAGAGCTGAGGCGTCGTGATGCTGCGGAAGTCCGTCGTGCGGGCGTAGTAGATGCGGTGCTTCAACACGCCGTTCAACGTCGCGTTCGTCGCCCAGTAGAGGACGTAGTCGTTGGTCTCCGGGTTCCAGATGGCCTCGGGCGCCCAGGCGTTGCGTCCGTCGGGGATCGCGCCGGCGACGTTGAGCAGCCGCGGCGCCGACCACGTGACCAGGTCCGTCGACTCCCACACCACGAGGTTACGGCTGGCGTTGTTCACGGCGTCGTCCCATGACTGGCCGCAGCCGATGCACAGATCGGTGGCGACGATCCAGTACCGGTCGCCGTTAGGTGATCGGACCAGGGCGGGATCGCGGACGCCCTTGGTGCCGACCGTGGAGCGCAGGACCATCCCCCCGCCGTTGAGGTCGGTCCAGTTGAGACCGTCCTTGCTGTGGGAGAGGTACATCTGCTGACCGGTCGCCCCTTCCCCGATGAAGTGCACCATCAGGTAGCCGGTGAACGGGTCCAGGGCGGCAGCGGCCCGCTGGGGCGCGGTCACGGTCCAGGACGTGAAGAGCAGGCAGGCCGCGACCAACATCGTCGCCAGCCGGGCAAGCACCTTGGACATCTGCATCTCCTACTTCCGTGGGGCAACGGTCGGGCGGATGGCGTGGGGGGACGCCGGATCCCTGAGCCGGATGTCGGTGGCTCAGCAGGTCCATGCGCGGAACGTGGTCGGCGTGCGGCGGGTAACCGGTCCGGACGTCACCCGACCGGAACGACGACCAAGCCGAGAACGGTGATCGAGGATGGCGTCCGTGTGGTTCTCACGTGCGCGACCACTGGAAACCGGCGGCTGTGCCGCAGGTACGCTGTTCCAACAGCGCCAGGTCCGCGGTCGAGGCGCCGACGACGTTGACGCACTTGCCGCTGTGGCGAGCTTTGAGGTGGTGGTAACCGTCCGCCGCCACCCACTGGAACTGCTGGTTCGTGCCGGAATTGCAGGGCCACTGGACGATGCCGGCGCCGTCGGCGGTGGATACCCCGCTCACGTCCAGGCACTTGCCGCTGTTGAGGCTTTCGACGCGGAAGTAGCCGGTGCCCAAGTCGACGAAGCGCCACAGCTGCCACGCCCTGCCGGTCCAGGTGTACTGGCCGATCTTCACGCCGTCGCCCGTGTTGGGTGCCTGGACGTCCATGACCTTGCCGCTGTTGCGGTTGGTCAGCCGGTAGTACGTCACCGCCGGTTCCCCGGACGGCACCGTCAACGCCGTGCCGGTCGCCACCGGGACGCCGAGGTTCGGTGACCCGTCCGCATTCCAGGTGATCTTCTGGACGCGGGTGGTGCGGCTGGTGCCGCAGCCTTGGGAGGACGAGGAGTTGGCGTGGTAGACGATCCAGTGCTCGGTGCCGTCCGGGGACTGGAAGAACCCGTTGTGGCCTGGGCCGTACACGCTGTTGGCGTCATTGCGCTGGAACAGCGGCTGCGGGCTCTTCACCCACGAACTCGCGTTCAGCGGATCGCCACCCGTGTGGGTGAGCAGACCCAGCTTGTAGTCGGGGCCCTGGCACGCGCTCGCCGAGTAGGTGATGAAGGTCTTCCCGTTGTGCTGCAATGCGACGGGACCCTCGTTCATCGGGGTGCCCAGGGTCTCCCACGCGTGGGTCGGGGTGGAGATCTGCGTGCGGGGTCCGGTCACCGTCCACGGGGTGCTCAACGCGACGACGTAGATGCTCGGGTCGGCCCCGGCCCACCGTGGGGTGGACACCCCGGACCAGGTGAAGTACAGCCGCCCGTTGATGGTGACCACACTGCCGTCGATGCCCCACCAGTCGTTCGCGCCGAAGATCATGCCTTTGTAGGTGTAGGGACCGAGCGGGTCGGTGCCGGCGCTCTCCAGCACGTGCACGCGCTGCGCCTCGATGTCACCGGTCCCCGCGGAGTAGTAGATGTACCAGCGCGGGCCGTTGGGGCCGGTGAGCAGGTGCATCTCCGGAGCCCAGACGTAACGGTCGCGGCCGGCGGTGTGCGCGCTGAACACCGGTACCGGCGAGGCTGCCTTCAGCGCCTCGACAGTGGGCGCCTTGCGCATCGTCAGCGGCCCGCTGTACGGCGTCGTCATCAGGTAGTAGTTGCCGTTGTAATACGTCATGTACGGGTCCGCGCCCGAACTGTCGAGCGGGTTCACGAACGTCGCAGTGGCCGCCTGCGCGCTGCCCGCGGTCACCACCGCCCCGACCGTCACGCCGCCGCTGAGGACGGCGAGCGCAGTCACCGCGGCGCACAGCCGGTGAGCGAGGGAATACCTGATCCCGACGAACCGCCCTGGGTTATGTCGCTGCAGGTCCACGTCGGCCGGTGCCGTCGAAATGCTCATGACAGGGACATCCTTGTTCATGTCGGGAGCGGGGAGGTGTGCCGCCGGCGCGAGCGCGGTGTACCGGGTGACGCCCTGCAAGGCGCGGTTGCGGAGTCGGCCGGTGAATCGATGTCTCGTCGCCGGGTTCGGCGGACGCTCTCAGGGTGAGCCGCTGGAACCGATGATCAGGGGGCCGCTGTCGTCGCCGTCGCGCGGCCGGCGCGCAGACCCTCCGGCGCCGCCTCGTTGGCCGGTAACGCGAGTCGGTGTCGGTGGGCCCGTGGACGTGCTGTGCTCGTCGGCAACGCACCAGAAGGCGAAGACCGGTCGGTCGGGTGGTTCGCCGAGGGGGCGCGACTGCCGAGCTTCGACGGGCCGGGAGGACCCGTCTTGTGCGAACGGCCGGGGTCGACCGGGACGTGGCCGGCACGGGTGCTGCGACCACGCGGCGGGATCGTGGAGCCGCGGAAGTGCACAGTGACTGGCAAGGCCGTGCGGTTGCCCACGTTCCATCCCACCGCCTCCTGGACGAGCGGACCGCTAACATCGCAAGCCACTACATTGTGTCGACATTGTGTCGACGACGAGTGTTAGCGCTCACAGCCGGGCCGTCAAGACCTGAACGGCAACTCTGGCCGAGAGGGCTCGCAGATCGCGCGCCCCGGCGGCACACCTCCTGTCGCGGGCGGCCGGATCTCCTCGACCTGTGCCGCTCGAAAAGTCATCGTTCCTGGTCAAGTGGCATATCTGCACTCGTTGATGAGCCCGCCGAGGATGCGGATGTGTAGCAGTTTGTGGGTGCTGAGCCCGTCGACCGCAGGGGATGTTGCTGAATAGTCCAGCTATTTGGATTTGAGGGCTTTGGCTGCGGCCTTTCGGATGGCGAGGTCCAGGGTCGCGTCGTCGGCGAGGTCTGCGAGCAGAGCTCTGGCACGTGTGGTGTTGAGCGTGCCCAACCGGTCGACTGCGTTCAGGCGGGTGGATGGTTCGAGGTGTGCCAGCCGGGCGATGCCACCCCATCCGTCGATGCCCTCGACCTCGACTAGCTGGTCCAAGATGGACTCTGCGTGCTTCGTGGCGGCGGGGTCCGGGTTCGCCTGCCCGTCGGCGGTGCGTGCGAGTTCTTCGAGGGCGACCGGATCGCCCACCCTGATCAAGTCGCGCAGCACATCGAACCGGGTCTCGTCGTCCAGTGGCAGGCCGACCGCCAGCTCGACGAGCACTTCCCTGCCGCGTGGATCTTCCAGTGCGGTCAACTGCTGTGCCGCGATCAGACGGAAATCGGCGTGGCGAGCCGGGTCAGAAGCCAGGTCGAAGACCACTCCACGTGCCGTCGTCGGATCGATGGCAGCCAGCGTCACCGCGGCCGCCAACCGGTGTGGAGCGGCAACTTCCCGGTCGACCGCCAACTGGTGCAGCCAGTAGGCGCGTCGCGTGTCGCCGAGCCTGCCCAGTTCGACCACAGCGGAGTACCGCACGGCGAACGGGGCGTCGCTGTCTTCTGCCAGGTCCGTCAGCGCGACTTCAGCCCGCTCATCGTTGAAACGGGCGAGTTGCAACCCCGCAAGAAGCCGGTCGTGCGGACGGACCTTGTCAGAGGTGGTCAACGTCGTCACGGCATCTCCTCCTCGGGTCCGGTCGATCGCCAGTAGTTCTATCGAGGCTTGCAAACGCAGGGACGCGGAAAACGTCGGGGACGACGCCAAGTGGTGCAGGGCATCGGCGCCAAGGGAGGGATCGTGTTGGAGCAGTTCGAAGGCCGCGGCCAAACGCAAGTCGTCCGGGCCTCGGCGGTCACGGGCCAGGTCGGACAGTACGGACGACGCTTGGTCGTTGTTCAGGCCGGCCATCCCGGCCGCGGCCGAGAGCCTGACCTGAAACGACGAGGTCTGATCACCGGCCAATGCCTCCAGCAGTCGGTGGCTGCGCTCGTCCTTTACCTTTGCGAGTTCGAGGGCGGCAGCCAGGCGCACGCCAGGTCTCCAGTGCCGGGCGGCGGTCCGTGCGAGGGCGGTGGTGGCAGCGGTCAGGACCCCACCGGGGAGGCACATCCCTTCCTCGGCCAGCGTGATGACCAGGCGGCACCCGTCCAAGCCGGCGGCGTCACGGCGGCGAACGAGCAGGTGCAGCGCCCACCGCAACCGCGGTCTACCGGCCCAGGTCTCGATCAGGAAGCGGCAGAACGACGAACTGTCGCCCTTGCTGTCGTCGGTTGACGCTCCGAAGGGTGATCGGGACAGCGGGTTGCGGCCACCCGTCGCCCCGAACATCCTGCGGAACACGTAGGCGCTTTCCCGTCGGTTCCCGGCCACTTTGCGAGCGGCCAGGAAGTCGCTCATGAAGCGGTGGGTGAACATCAGGTCTGTTCCCCGCTGGGTGAGCAGACCGGTTCGGCGCGCCGTTTCCACGGCGACTGGCCGCCACACGTGCCTTCCTATCCGAGATGGCTGGTGCGCTGCGGTTATGGCGTGCAGCAGGCCTACCGTCGTGCGCTCCGGTGAACGTCGCTGGATCAGTGCGATGGAGGCGATCACGTCAGGCAGGCGGTCGAGCAGCAGGTCCGCCTCGTCCGCCGCGGTCGACCCGAACGCGGTGACGACAGCCGCGCGCAACTGGGCGGAGACACTGCCGACGTCGTCGGTGAACATCCGTTCGCGAAGCAGTTCGGTGTAGCTGTCGAACAGTTGGTACCGGCTGGCGGACAACGCGTCCGACTGCCGGTCCAGGTACAACTCGCACAGCATGGTCGCCATCAACGGCACGCGCGAGAGCTTCGCGACGCCCACTCGGCCAACGGCCCGCAGGAATTGACTCACCAGTCGGTCGGGCTCCGCCGCGCCCGCCGCGGTGAAGTACCGGTCCGCCAGATCCGCCAGCGAGGCCCGCGCCAACGGCAGCAAACGGTACTCGGGGAGTCGCCACGTGCTGGGGATGGCGTCGTCGGGCAGTGGCCGGGTTGTCAGGACGAACCCGTGGGTCGGGCTCGCGCGGCGCGAGAAGCCTTCCAGCATGTCCAGCACGGCGTGGCGTTGGGAGATCGAGACGATCTCGTCGAGACCGTCGACGAGGACCAACCATCGGCTCGTGGCTGTCGGGGGATCGCGGAAGAACTCGGAGGACCAGTTCCGGTTGTTTCCCAAGGCTCCGCACCGGGCGCTGACCGCGGAGGCCATCACCTCGGGCAGCGATCGGAGGGGGAACAGGTCCACGGCCCGGACGAGCACCGGAAGCCAGGCTTGATCGATCTGGTCACGCCACGGCGGGATGATCCGCAGCGCGCCCGCCACCAGCGCGGTCGTCTTCCCAGCACCGGGTTCGCCCACCAGCACGCAGTCACCACCAGCAAGGACCTCGTGCACGGGCAGCCGTGTCCGTCCTCTTGCAACAGCAACCGCTACTCCGGCCGCCACCTGCTGGGCCTGCACTGGCACCGGAGTCCACCCCGTCCCGGCCATGTCCCCGCCCAGATCATGCGCGAAGACCTCCGCCGCCGCGTCGAGGTACGCGGACAGCCGCGCCGTTGACCAGGCCACCCCCAAAGAACAAGGTCGCGTCACCGACGACCTGGACGACCACCCCTTCGCCCGTCGCAATGGCAGACTGGTCTACCTGGTGAGGTACGCCGTTGGCGTCGGTCATGCCCTTACGATGCATCATCACGAGCCAAGGGCTCAAGCACCACCGGCACGGAAGGTCGCCATGGTCCGCCGATTCCACCGGTGGGCGTTGCGCGATCCGTCCTCAGTGATCAGGGCTGGACGAACCATCAACCGCGGAACACACTGGCGCGATGCCGACCGTGTACCAGAGCCCCCGTGGTGAACGCGCGGTGCGGCAGTGGTGTGCGGAAGCCTTGGCGCGAGCGGACTTCCCACTCACCCCAGCCGAACGCACAGACGGAACTGTCCTGGGAGGGCCGGCATGATGTCGGCCCTCCCAGGACAGTGCGGCACGAGGATCAGAACTTGCCCGCAGCCACGTCGGCGAGCGTCACGCGGGCCGTCTTGTAGTCCACCACCCAGGGCTTGGACGGTTCCGCCGCGTCCTTGACCGGGATGCCCTCGGAACGGATCGGCAGGCCGTTATCGGCGTTGACGGTGAGGACGTACGTGGTGTCGCCCCCCTGAATGGCGGGAGCCGCGGTGAGGGTCAGCGCGGCCTGGCCGTCGACGTCGGTCTTGCCGATGGTCACGTCCTTCATGGTCGCGAGCAACTTCAGCACACCCGCGCGGACCTCCGCGTCGGAGGCGGCGATGTACAGCGCGTGCGTGGTGTTGCTGAACAGGTGGTTGTTGATGCGGTTCTCCAGTTCCTCGCCCGTCGGCCGGTTGGGAACCTTCTTGCCGGCCTGGCGGAACGTCTCCTCGGCCTCCGCCATGGCCTGCGCCCACGCCTTGTCCGCCTCGGCAGGGCTCAGGCCGACTCCCAAGGCATTGCCCGCGGCGGTGATCATGTCCACCTTGGCCTTCTCCACGTCGCCGTTCGCGGCGAGGCGGGCCGCCGCGATCACCTTCGCGTTGAACGGCGAAGCGGGCTCGGCGGCGCCCTTGGCGACCGTGACCGCCAGGCTCTGCGGCGAGTCGCCGGTGAAGACCTGGCCTTGGTCGGTGTAGACGGTGTAGTAGAGATGCGGCCCGTCCGGCAGCAACTTCGTGTTGACGATCAGCGACGCTTCTCCTGGCAGCGTGCCGGCCGCCTTGACCGCGGAGGCCAGCTTCACCAGCGGTGACTCGACCACCACCTGCGGGGCCGCGTCGGAGGGGCCGGCCGGGGCGTTGCCGCCCGTCGTCCCGATCACCACGGCCGCCGCGACGGCCGCCGCGCTCACGGCCGCGACGCTGACCTTGGTCCAGGACATCCACCGCTTCGGCCGCACAACTGTGTCCACGGGTTCCGCCATCGCCGTGTGCAGCGCCGTGCGAGCACGGTCATAGGCCTCGGGACTCGGGGACGGCACGTCACGCATGTTCTTCATCAGATCCATTTCATCCATGGGGTGTCTTCTCACGTTGTCGGGACTCGCAACAGCGCGGCCACTTCGGGGGCCTCACGCAGCGCCTTGCGCGCCTGGTGCAACAGGCGCCGGGCCGTGCCGGCGGGAATGTCGAGCACCCGCCCGGCCTCGGCGACGGTCAGGTCCTCCCAGGCGACCAGGCCCAGCACTTCCCGCTCTTCCGGTTTGAGCCGAGCCAGCGCACTTCGCAGCTGTGCCTGCGTGTCCACGCGGGCATCTACCGCCGGCCAGGGATCCCAGTCGTTCGCCACGCTGGTCAGGTCCGACGTCGGCTCCTCGGCCGGTTCGGACCGCCAGTGCCGCCGCAGCCTGTTCAGTGCGACGCCGTACAGCCAAGGCCTGGCTTCGGGGTACGAACTGTCATAGGTCGCACGGGACTCGTAGGCCGCCACCCACACATCGCCGAGCACGTCCTCGGCGGCCTGACGCCCCACTCTGCGCGCCAGGTAGTTCCCGATCGCGGCCTCGTGACGGCTGATCACTTCCACGAAGGCAGCGGTGTCTCCACGCAGCGATCTGCCGATCAGTTCCGCGTCTGACGACATGAAGCTCCTCGGGTTCGCTCAGCCCTTACACCCCGTCTTTGCCAACGCGCGCCCAAAGCGTTCAGGTTGCCTCACCTCATGACGAACGTCGCTGGTCAGCGCCTGGCGAACTGCCGGACGAACGAGGCTTGGTCACACGTCGTCGACCTGCCGTTGCTGAAGCCGGAGCGTTGTAGTACGCGGTCGGCCCGACTGAACTCCGATGGCGACCGCGCCGACCGCCGCGAACAGCTCGCACGGGATCTCGTCCCTGGCGTCCCGCGGGCCGCGGGACAGGTCCGGACCACCAAGTTGGGTGTGCGCACTCCTGCCGTTCCTCCTCGATGAGCCCGTGTCACCTGACCGAATAACCTGCTGCTCGTGACATCGAAGGACGACGTCCCTCAGTCCTTCTAACCGTTGCCCGTGCCCATTGTCGATCGTTCAGCCGCCTACGAGGCTTTGCTCCGAGACCTGCTCGACCTGGTCGGCACCACAAGCCCGACGACAGACGACAAGGGCATCCGCTCGGCGTGGCGCCATCACACCCGCAGAGGGCTCGGCAAAGCGCTTGCCGACCACGCGGATACCGGATGATCACCAGCCTGCTCTTCGATCGCGCCCACCACCCCTACGACGGAGGCGCCGACGTACTGCTGCCCACAACGGGCGAACGCGACGCCTTGGAACACCGTCACACCGACTGGCTCTCCGTTCACCCGCTCGGTTTCTGACCGAACGGGTCGTCGGGTAGGAAGCAGCCGTAGTCCTGAAGCGGCTTGCCGCTCGTCGAGGACGACCTCCAGAAGCAAAATGCCGCACTGAGCACAGCCCTCTTCCGCTCCGGCGTGGACGACGCTCAACGCGCTGTCATACCGACGAGCGGACGTTGGGCGCTACCGTCGGCCGGTTCCGTGCCGACCGCACCGTGACGGCTTCACGTCGATCGCGCCTCGTCGAAGTTGGAACGGTTGTCGACGAAGTCGCGCTACCCACCCGGTGACGACGGTCACTCGACTTGACTGCCTACCAACTAGAAGGTAGAAATTGTCGCGTGACCACGACAGCGGATCGGATCCTGGACAGCGCTCAGACGCTGGTGCAGGTTCGGGGGTACAACGGCTTCTCCTACGCCGACATCAGTGCCGAGCTGTCCATCACGAAGCCGAGCATCCACCACCACTTCCCCACCAAAGCCGCACTGGCCGAGGCGCTGATCGCGCGCTATCGGGAACGGTTCGCCTTGGCGCGAAAGGAAGTCGACGACGACGCGGCGGGCGCGCGGCAGCGCCTGGTGGGTTATGCCGGGCTGTACGCCGAGACCTTCGCCCAAGGCGGCCGCATCTGCCTCTGCGGCGTCTTCGCCGTGGATGCGGAGAGCCTGCCCGTTCAGGTGCGGCAGGCGACGGACGCGTTCTTCGCCGATCAGCGGCAATGGGTGGCCGGCGTGTTGGCCGAGGCGGGCATGCCCGCCACCCGGACCGGCGCGGCGGCCGAGGCCTACCTGGCGTCCCTGGAGGGGGCACTGCTCCTGGCCCGCGCTCACGGGCAGCCGGACGGCGCCGGGCAGGATCGGGATGTGGTCCGCTCGGTGGCGGCGACCTTGGTCGACGCCCTGCTCTGAAAAATCGCACCACCCAAGGCCGCCGCGCGTGGCACCGCGGCGCCCTTCTGCATGACCAATCAACCTTCCAACTAGTAGGTAGTCAGATGAGGAGAATCACCATGGGACAGGACTTCACCGGTCGCAAGCTCGTCGTAGTCGGCGGTAGCAGCGGCATGGGCCGTCAGATCGCCGAGGACGTCGTCAGCCGCGGCGGCGGCGCGGTCGTCATCGGTGCAGCCGCCCGCGGCGGTGAAAGACCACTTTCCCAAGGACCGCTTCATCATCGACCTGGACAACCGGACCGTGACCTGCCCGGCCGGTGTCACCACACCCATCCGAGCCCGCGGCGGCGGGCGGCACGCCGGACACGCCGGCTTCGGTCGTGGCTGTGCCACCTGCCCCCTGGTCTTACGGTGCACCACCGCCACGGAGGGTCGCACCATCACCATCGGCCACCACGAAGCAGTCCTGGCCGCCGCCCGCGTCCGGCAGGCAGACCCCGAGTGGAGGGCTGACTACCGGGCCACCCGCCCCAAGGTCGAACGCAAGATCGGCCATGTGATGCGCCGTCGTCACGGCGGACGCCGCGCCCGTGTCCGAGGGCGCGGGAAAGTCGCCGCCGATTTCTCGCTTGTGGCCGCCGCGACCAACCTCGCACGCCTTGCCGTGCTCGGTATCGTCCGCACCGCGAGCGGATGGACCACCACTACTGCCTGACCGTCCTCGGGCAGCCGCTCAGGACACGACACTCGCCCTCATCGGCGTCACACCGGTCACGATCGTGTCCAGCCCAACCGGCGCACGCCACGACACCCACCGCGACCACAAGGCCAACCAGCCCAGTATCGACCAGGTCGACACCCGCAAGACCCTGTTCGACACCAGCCACCTAGGCACTGTCGTCGCTGATGGTTGGGCTCTCTGGAGAATTTCTTCCGCTGAACCAGGTCGCTGACCGCGCCAGGGCATCGGTTCGAGCCGGAACGGCAAAGCAGTTGACTTCGCAGCGGCTGCAACGTTGATGATCCCACCATGGACGAACGTACGGACCTGCTCACCATCGGCCGGCTCGCACGCCGTACGGGCATCTCGGCGCGCACGCTGCGTTTCTGGTCGAACGAGGGGATCATTCCGGCGGCGGGCCGTACGGCAGGCGGCTACCGGCTTTACGACGCCGCGTGCGTGGCCCGCGTCGAGCTCATCCGCACCCTGCGGGAGCTGGGTCTCGGGCTCGACGACGTGCGCCGGGTACTCGACCGTGGGGCAACGGTCGCCGACGTCGCCGCGGCGCACGTGATCGCGATCGACGCGCAGATCCGTGCACTGAAGGTGAGCCGGGCCGTCTTGTCCACCGTGTCGAAACGTCGATCCACCCCTGAGGAGACAGCACTGATGAACCGGTTGGCGCGGCTTTCCGCCGCCGAACGAGCGCAGATCATCGACGAGTTCAAGGCGGACGTGTTCGGCCGCCTCGACATCGCCCCCAAGCTGCGCGAACGGGTACGCGAACTCAGCATCGACCTGCCGGAGGACCCCACACCCGACCAGGTGGACGCCTGGATCGAACTGGCGGAACTCGTGCAGGACCCGGATTTCCGCGCTCGGCTGAGGAACTTCCTGGAACTCAACACGACCGCCCCCGGACAGGAGGCACCGCCCGGTGCGAACATCTGGTGGGCACGGCTGGTGGTGAACACCGTCGAGCAGGCCAGGGAGGAGGGCATCGACCCCGACGACCCCTCCGCAGCGGAGTTGATCTCCACCATGTTCGACGACGCCGATCTGAACGCGGTACTGGCATCCCTGGAAGCGGGGATCGACGCGGGCGCGGAACGGTATCGCCGGCTCGTCAGTCGCGTACAGGGGAGGGCCGGCGCTCCGGACGCCACAGAAGATCTGCGCTGGCTCGCCACAGCTCTGCGGATCGCCACCGAAGGAGAAGTGACCTCGAGCCCGGCCTCTCGACGTACCCGTTGATCAACCCGCCGAGGACTGGCCGGTGGCGTGTCGACTTGTCGAAGGGAGCCAACTCACCTCGTGACGGACCAAGAATCGGAAGTCAGCAGCCCGGTGGTCAAGACCCGTGAACAAGGTGCGGTCCGCTCCGCAGGCCAGCAAGGTCAATCCGGATCCGGTTCGCCGATCTCTGACGTGGCGAGCAGCAACGGCATCGCGATCGTGTCGACGACCTCCTGGATCCTGTCTTCTTCATACCATCAGATGATCGAACTTTGGAGTACTGGTGACTCTCAACCAGCTGGCGGACCGGGTGGTTCTCGCCGATCCGGCCGCGGTGCTCGTCGGAAGGGTCTTCGACCCCGATGCGGACGGGCCGTGCCTGGTCGTCAGACGTGGCGACGAACTCGTCGACATCACCCCGCACGGGCCGACCTCCGCCGATCTCCTGGCCCGGTCGGACGTCCTGGATGTCGCCCGCCGTGCGGAGGGGCGGACCTGGAACCTCCGCGAAGTCGTCCACTCGACCATGTCCGGTGGCCGGGGGAGTGCGTACCTGCTCGCTCCCTGCGACCTGCAGGTGATCAAGGCGGCGGGGGTGACCTTCGCCAGCAGCATGATCGAGCGGGTCATCGAGGAACGGGTCGCGGGGGACGCCGCGCGGGCGGAGGGCATCCGCGCGTCCCTGCACCACATCGTGGGCACGGCTCTCGCCGTCACGCCCGGCAGCCCCGAAGCCGCGGAGGTCAAGCGGGCGCTGGTCGAGCAGGGCCTGTGGTCGCAGTACCTCGAAGTCGGCATCGGACCCGATCCGGAGATCTTCACCAAGGCCCCCGTCCTGTCGGCGGTAGGGGTCGGCGCGGACGTCGGCGTCCTTGCGGGATCCTCCTGGAACAACCCCGAGCCCGAACTGGTCCTCGTCGCGGATCCGGACGGCAACGCGGTCGGCGCGACCCTCGGGAACGACGTGAACCTGCGCGACTACGAAGGGCGCAGCGCGCTGCTGCTGGGCAAGGCGAAGGACAACAACGCCTCCTGCGCGATCGGTCCGTTCATCCGCCTGTTCGACGAGGGCTTCGGCCTCGCGGATGTCGCGAAGACGACCATCACGACGCGCGTCACCGGCGAGGACGGGTTCGAGGCCGAACACGTGGGACACCTCGCGGACATCAGCCGCCCGCTTCCCGAACTGCTGGCGGGTACCTGCGGGCGCCACCACCAGTACCCCGACGGGTTCGTGCTGTTCACCGGGACCTCGTTCGCCCCGGCGATGGACCGGGGAGAGCAGGGCATGGGCTTCACCCACCACGACGGCGACATCGTCGCCATCGAGTCCCCCCACCTCGGTCTGTTGGCGAACACGGTGGTCAAGAGCGAGGACGCCGCGCCCTGGACGTCCGGGGTCAGGGCGCTCATGCGGAACCTGGCCGCGCGCGGACTCCTCGGTGCTCCGGGAGGTGTCCGATGAGCCCGCCTGTCGTCGTCCTCGATCACTCCTTCGCGAATGTGCTCGTCGAGCGTGAGGCGGCTACGGCCAATGGGGCGCACTTCGAGGAGTTCGACTGCGCCGACGAACGCTCCACCGCCGAAGCGGCTCGGGGTGCCAATAGTCGGCACCGGGTCTCTGATCTGCGATTAAGCAACGCCGGCATCGGCGAGGACGGAGTCGAACGAGGCGGTGAACTGGCCGGCCCGGTCGCGGATCAGGAACCGGAAGTCGTCGACTCGATCATTGAGATCCATGAGCAGGTTGCGTGCTTGTTGGGTGGTCCAGGCCCCGTCGGGGCTGGTGGTGGTGCCGAGGATGTGGACATAGCGGGTGGCTACTTCGATTATGAAGAACACATACACCCGCTTGAGCGTGATCGCGCAGTCGATGTGGAAGAAGTCGCAGGCCAACATGCCCGCGGCCTGGGTGCGGAGGAATCGTCGCCATGAGGTGTCGGTGTCACGCTTGGGTGCGGGTGGTACCTGCAGGCGCTTGAGCACGCGGCGAACCGTTGAGGCGGCTACCCGGTGGCCGAGCTTGAGCAGCTCTCCTTGGATGCGGCGATAGCCCCAGCCTGCGTTCTCACGGGCCATCCGCTCGATCAACACCACCAGGGTGTCGTCTACTTCTCCGCCGCCTACGCCATCCGGGCCGGGGAGATCTCGAACCGTCCGGCCGGGGTTCGGACTCGTCTCGGCCGGCGTGGCGGAACATGCCCTCGATGCCAGCCGGGGTGTTGATCATCAGGAGGTCGGCCTTCGCGGACGTGATGCGGTAGGCGTGCGGGATGTTCTT
>JBDSAJ010000131.1:0-2946 GCA_039922235.1 Umezawaea sp. | reverse complement strand
CGTCGACGTCCAGCGCCGTCCCGGCGCCCCCTCCGCGTTCCTTCACGTTGGCCGCCGGCGGCGACATCCTCATCCACCCGGCGCTCACCGACCAGGCCAAGGCCGACGGCGGCGGCACCCCGGACTTCGGCCCCCTGCTGGAGGGGATGCGCCCGGCCGTGGCCGCCGACCTGTCGATCTGCCACCTGGAGACCCCGCTGTCCGCGCCCGGCGCCCCGACGTTCGGCTACCCGGCGTTCAGCGCCCCGCCGGAGATCGCGAAAGCCTTGGTGGACCTCGGGTACGACAGCTGCTCGACCGCGTCCAACCACACGCTGGACCGCGATGTCCAGGGCGTTCGCACGACGTTGGACCTGCTGGATTCCGTCGGCCTCAAGCACACCGGCTCCGCCCGCAACCCCGAGGAGGCCGCGACCCCGCTGATCCTGGACGCCAACGGCGTCAAGGTGGGCCAGGTGGCCTTCACCTTCGGCTTCAACGGCATCCCGCTGCCCGAGCCGTGGATCTCCAACCCCCTTGACCCGCAACGCGTCATCGAAGCCGCCCGCGCCGCCAAGGCCGCGGGCGCCGAAGTCGTCGTCGCGAGCCTGCACTGGGGCGCCGAGTACGAGGCCGACCCCACACCCGAGCAGCGCTCGATGGCCGCCACGATCCTCGCCGACCCCGCCGTGGACCTGATCATCGGCACGCACGTGCACACCGTGCAGCCGATGGAGCAGATCAACGGCAAGTGGGTCGTCTACGGCATGGGCAACGAGGTGGCGAAGCACGAGGAACCCCGAGGCACCACCGAGGAGGGCCTCATCGCCCGCTTCAGGTTCGTCCAGGGCCCACAGGGTTGGAAGGTGGACGAGGCGAAGTACCGCCCAACCCTGGTCGAACTGGGCCCCCCGATCCGCGCCGTGGACCTGACGACCTTCCCACCGACCCCACGCCGCACCGAGGCACTGGCCCGCACCGACGAGATCGTGGGCCGCCTCGGCGCCGCCGCGTCGGGGCTGGGCCGCTAGAGCACCGACTGACCTGGACCTATGGTCAATTCGGGGCTGCGATCACCCGGTCGTGCAAGGCTGATTCACCGGTACGATCGGGCGACGTGATCGAGAGGGGGTGTCCTGTGGTCGACAAGTTCCGTGATCCGCTGCTCAGCCGCAAGGACACCGCCCGGCACCTCGCGATCCCGCAGTCCACGCTCAACCGGTGGCTGGGGGAGGAGGCCGCGGGGTCTCCCCTGGTGCACGGCGTCCAGCCGGAGCACGTCGGCTGGCCTTCGGTTCCGTTCGTGGCCGTGGTGGAGGCGTACGTGCTGCGGTCACTGCGAGACCTCGGACTGAGCATGAACAAGATCAGGGAAGCCGCAGCCGAGGTCCGCACCACCTTCGACACACCGTTCGGCTTGGCCACGCACAAGATCGCTACCGACGGCATCGACATCTTCCTTGACTTCGCGCCCGACGACCTGGCGCGCGTCGGCGATCGACAACGACCGATCCGGGAAGTCCTCGACGGCTACCTGCGCTACATCGAGTGGGACACCGAAGACGACTTCGCCTCCCGGTTGAAACTCCGGCAGTACCCCGACATCGCACCGGTCGTCATCGATCCGAGGTTCGGCTGGGGCGCACCGGTGGTCGCGGAGAACAGCGTTCCCGTCGAAGCCATCGTGAGCATGTGGCTGGCAGGCGACTCGATCACGGAAGTCGCATACGAGTACGAGTTGGAACCCGCCCAAGTCGAGTCGATCTGCCGGGTCTGGCGTGCCGCCGCCTGAATTCTTCCTGGACCGGGGCTTGGGACGTGGCGTGGCGGATGGTCTTGGCTCCTGCGGTTGGGTGGTTCACCGAATCACGGCGCACTTCCCGGATGACGCCCAGCACACCCCGGACGAAGAATGGTTGGCCCATGGCCTCAGCCGGGGATGGACGCCGCTGTGCAAGGACGGTCGGATCAAGGGACGGGCGACCGAGCGCCAGCCGCTCATCGATCACGCGGCGGTGCTGTTCTACCTGGACAACCAACAACTGCGGCGAGATGAGATGGTCGCGAGGTTCACCGCCGCACGCGAAGCCATCCACCGCGCCGTAGAGCGCGGAGGACATGCCATTTACGCTGTGACCGCCCCCGGTATCCGGCGCACTTGGCCTACTGCCCAAGAGCGTTGAACCGATCCCTCCGCCGACCCGTGCTGACCACGCACGCAGTTGGACACGCCCTGGGGAGGTCGGCCACTCATGATCGGCAACAACGCGAACCCGTTCGCCGCGCAGACGAAGGTCATCCGGCTGCCGCAGCGGCCGGTGCCCGTTCAGCGCGTCGCCGCGATCACGCCGCTGCCCGCCAAGCGCCCCCCGCTGCGCGTCGACGTCGTAGGCGGCGGCCCGGTCGGCCTGTCCTTCGCGTGCACCCTCAAGGCGATGATGAAGGACGACGTGACCATCCGCGTCTTCGACCCCCGCTGGCACCGGCGCGGTACGCGAGTCCTGTGGCGGGAACGGGCGGAAGGCAACACCCGGCGCGAACAGGTCGTGACGCTGCAGAGCAACGTCTGGTCCGGGCTCCCGGCGAGGGTGCGGCGGAAGTTGTTCACCGAGGGCCGGTTCGGTGAGATGTGGCCGCTCGGCCCCGACTCCCCGGCGGAGCGCGGTCGCCCCCGCAACGTCAAGATCCGCTGGGTCGAGGACGTCCTCCTGGACCTGGCGCAGGACGTCTACGGCATCGAACTCGTGCCCGAGCCCTACGCCCAGGCTCTGGACGGCGTGCACGTGCTGGCGATCTGCGACGGCGCGAAGTCCAAGACCCGTGAGGTGTTCAAGGACCAGTTCGGCACGCCCGACCGCGACTTCTACTCCGTCGGCGGCGAGCAGCTGGTGGAGACGGTGCTCGGGATCCGGGTGAAGGGCAACTTCCCGGACGAGTACACCGTGCCGCTGACGGTGAGCCAGAACC
>JBDSAJ010000130.1:0-3107 GCA_039922235.1 Umezawaea sp. | reverse complement strand
CCCGACCCGAACAAACCCCAACTTCCCCGCCACCCTCTGCGAAGGCTCGTTATCCAGGTCGGTAAGAATCACCACAGGCCGATCCGGCCAAGCCCCAGCAGCCCACTCAACAGCCGCCCGCCCCATCTCCGGCGCATACCCAAACCCCCAATGCGCCGGAGCAAACCGGTAGAACAGATTCAACGTCGCCTCACCATCAAGGTCATGGGTGCGCAAACCACCAAACCCGATGACCTCACCGCGCAACTCCACAGCCCAGTACCCGATGCCATCCGTCGCCCACTGCCGCTGCCACTCCACCAACTGCCCAGCCGTAACCGACGGCGCAGGAGCCCCATCCGGGTTGTACCGGTTCGTCTCCGGATCACCCATGATCGCCAACGCGGCCACCAGATCCCCAGCCACAACCCGCCGCAGCCGAAGCCGATCAGTGTGCAGCTCGTCCGGCGCGGTCATCCCCGAACACTCAACGGTTCGGAGCAGCCACAGCCGCAGGCTTCGCCAAATCCACCGTCTCCCCAACCGGAGCAGGAGCAGGAGCCGCAGCCACCTTCTCCACCTCCAAAGGCTCCAACAACGGCGCGATCTCCTGCAGCGCGCTCCGCGCCCCGCGCAACTGCTGTGACAACCCGTTCCGCAGCTTCGTCAACGCCTCCACCTGCTGGGTCGCCGCCGCAACCCGCCGGTTCGACTCCTCCGTGGCCTCGCGGACCCGGCGGTTCGACTCGTCGGTCGCCTCCTGCACCCGAGCGGTGGCCTCGCTGATCGAGTCGTGCCGCCGCCGGTTCGCCTCCTCGGTCGCCTCGCGCACCAGCCGCTGCGCCTCGGCGTTGCTGGCCGCCTGCTCCTGCGCGATCTGCGTGCGGATCCGGTTGGCCTCCTCCTGCGACTCGCGCAGCCTGCGGTCGGCCTCGGCCTTGCTGGACGCCTCCTGCTCGGCGAGGATCTTCATCGACTCGACCCGGCGCGCGGCCATGGCGATCTCGAAGTCCTCTTCCACGGTGAGGCGGCGCTGTTCGGCTTCCTGCACCACGACCGCGGCGGCGGCCTTCGCCTCCTCGATCAGCTTCTCCGCTTCGGCGCGGGCCTTCTCCAGCACGCCTCGGTGTTCAGCCTCCAGCTCGGCACGACGCTGGTCGAGTTCGGCGATCAGCTTCTCGTACCGGGCGCGCAGCACGCCCGCCTCGCCCTCGGCCTTGGAGCGGATGTGCCCGCCCTCGGCCTCGGCGCGCGACTTGATCTCGTTGGCCTCTTCCTGTGCGAGGCGCAGCATCCGCTGCAGCCGTTCGCTCAGGCCCTCGAGCGTGGTGGGGGGCATGGAGAGCCGGTCGACCTGGCCCCGCATCTCCGCCATCTCGGACCGCGCGGCTTCGAGTTGGCGCGCGAGGTCGTTGGTCTGGGAGACCGCGGCATCACGGTCGGCAGCCAGCAGTCGGAGGTCCGAGTCGAGCCGTTCGAGGTGGTCCTCGACCTGGCCCTTGTCGTACCCCCGCTTGGCGATGTCGAAGCCGGATCCCAGCGGGACGAGGTCACGATCGTCAGCGAGGCCCATGCCCCCACGCTACCCGTTCGTGGTGGCACGGGGGCACCCCGCCGTGGTGTTCCCTACACGCCCCGGAATCGGTTGATACCGGTCAGGTGCGTCGCCCGCAGGTCGTGGTTCCGCACGCCAAGGCCCTCGGTCGGGGCGAGGCACAGGACACCGACCTTGCCCTGGTGGGCGTTGCGGTGGACGTCGTGGGCGGCTTGTCCGGTTTCCTCCAACGAGTACACCTTGGACACCGTCGGGTGGACCTTCCCCTTGGCGACCAAGCGGTTCGCCTCCCACGCCTCGCGGTAGTTCGCGAAGTGCGAGCCGATGATCCGCTTGAGGTTCATCCACAGGTAGCGGTTGTCGTACTGGTGCATGAACCCGCTCGTGGACGCGCAGGTGACGATCGTGCCGCCGCGCTTGGCGACGAACACGCTGGCGCCGAACGTCTCGCGGCCGGGGTGCTCGAACACGATGTCCGGGTCGTCGCCGCCGGTCAGCTCGCGGATCTTCGCGCCGAACCGCTTCCACTCCTTGGGGTCCTGGTTGTTCTCGTCCTTCCAGAACCGGTACTCCTCGGCGCTGCGGTCGATGATCAACTCCGCGCCCATCGAACGGACGAGGTCGGCCTTCTGCGGGCTGGACACGACGCAGATCGGCGTCGCGCCGCCGTTGAGGGCGAACTGCGTGGCGTACGAGCCGAGCCCGCCGGACGCGCCCCAGATCAGGACGGTGTCGCCCTGCTTCATGTTCGCGCCGTTGCCGGACACCAGCTGCCGGTACGCGGTCGAGTTGACCAGGCCGGGAGAGGCGGCCTCCTCCCACGTGAGGTGGTCGGGCATCGGCATGAGCTGGTTGGACTTCACCAGCGCCAGCTCGGCCAGGCCGCCGAAGTTCGTCTCGAAGCCCCAGATCCGCTGCTCCGGGTCGAGCATCGTGTCGTTGTGCCCGTCCGCGTGCTCCAACTGTACGTCCAGGCAGTGCGCGACGACCCGGTCGCCCGGCTTCCACGCGTTCACGCCGGGGCCGGTGCGCAGCACGACGCCCGCCAGGTCGGAGCCGACCACGTGGTAGGGCAGGTCGTGCTTGAGCGCGAGCGGTGAGGACTTCCCGTAGCGCTTGAGGAACCCGAAGGTCGACATCGGTTCGAAGATCGACGTCCACACGGTGTTGTAGTTGATGGCGCTGGCCATCACGGCGACCAGTGCTTCGCCCGGACCGAGTTCCGGCGTCGGGACCTCGTCGAGGTGCAGCGACTTGCGCGGGTCCTTGTCCTTGGTGGCGACGCCCTCGAACATGCCTGTCTCGTCCTCGTGCACCGTGATCCCGCGGTAGCTCGTGGGTACGGGAAGGGACTCGATGGCGTCGAGCTCGTCGGCCAGGATCGCGTCAAGGATCTTCTGCACGGCGTGTCCTCCCATGTGAGGAGTATCGGGCTGGGGAGCGGAAGTCGCTGGACGCCGGAGGTTACCGACGGGTAACCGATTCAGAGCGGACGATGTGAGGCAAGGCACGGAAAGTAATGTCGACCGGGCGGCCAACCAGGGCGGGGCAGTGGACAGCGCCGCCGCGCTGG
>JBDSAJ010000129.1:0-12095 GCA_039922235.1 Umezawaea sp. | reverse complement strand
CTGGTCTTCGTCACAAAGTATCGGCGTGGCGCGTTCACCGATCAGATCCTGCGCCGCTGCGAGGAGATCATGCGGGACGTGTGCGCCGGCCTGGGTGCGGAGCTGCGCGAGTTCAGCGGCGAGACCGACCACGTGCACCTGCTCGTGCACTACCCGCCCAGTCTGGCCCTGTCCACACTGGTCAACAGTCTCAAAGGCGTCTCCTCTCGACGCCTGCGGCAGGAATTCCCCGCGCACATCCGCCGATACCTGTGGGGGCAGCACTTCTGGTCGCCCTCCTACTTCGCCGGGTCGTGCGGTGGTGCGCCCTTGTCGATCATCAAGGAGTACATCGACCAGCAGAAGCGTCCCGACTGACGGCCCGCTGCGCGGGCCGCGCACGCCGAGATCAGCTCCTCCTGGCCGTAAACTACCAGGCTTCCGCCGATTGGAGTTCAGGTGAACTCCGGTGACAGGCCCGTCGCGCTACCGGCCAACCAGCCCAGCCAGTTCTACCGGGGTGGCGCGTCGATAGCGGCGTTGAGGGGCGACGAGTCGGCCGACTTCGGTCCGGAGGACTGGGTCGCGTCGACCACGACCCTCTACGGCCGGGACGACGCCGGGCTCTCGACGCTGCCGGACGGCACCCTGTTGCGCGACGCCGTGGCCGCCGACCCGGTGGCCTGGCTGGGCGAGCGGCACGTGGCGGAGTTCGGCGCGGACACCGCTCTGCTGGTCAAGCTGCTCGACGCTGGCCAGCGCCTGCCGGTGCACTGCCACCCGTCCAACGAGTTCGCCGCGACCCACCTGAACTGCCGCCACGGCAAGACGGAGTCGTGGATCGTCGTGGGCGCCAGCGGCGCCGAGCCGACCGTCTACATCGGATTCCGCGAGGACGTCACGCACGGGCAGCTCGCGGGCTGGGTCGCCGCGCAGGACACCGACGACATGCTCGCCGCCCTCAACCCGGTCCACGTGACCGCGGGCGACACGGTCTTCGTCCCGGCCGGTTTGCCGCACGCCATCGGCGAAGGTGTCTTCATCGTGGAACTCCAGCAGCCGACGGACTTCTCCGTCACGCTGGAGTGGAAGGGCTTCCTGGCCAACGCCGACGTCGGCCACCTCGGCCTCGGCTACCCGACCGCGCTCGGCTGCGTCGACCACCACGGCTGGGCCAAGACCCTGGACACCCTCGTCCGCCACACCGCGGCCGACACCGCGGAGGTGGTGCCCCTCTTCTCGGAGCAGGCCGACCCCTTCTTCCGGGCCGACCGGCTCCAGGTGAGCGGCCCGCTTACCCTCGACGCCTCGTTCTCGGTGCTCGTGGTGCTGGAGGGCGAGGGCAAGCTCGGCGACCTGCCGGTCAGCAAGGGCAGCACGGTCGTCGTTCCGCACGGCGCTGGTCAGGAGGTGCTCAACGGTGAGCTCGTCGCGATCCGATGCAGGCCCCCGAGGCTGCCAGGCTGAGGCGGTGGGTCGTGCCTGACGCGCTGCTGGAAGCCCGCGACCTCGTCAAGCACTACGGGAGCGTGGAAGCACTGAGGGGTGCCTCGTTCACCGCGTACGCCGGTGAGGTCGTGTCCCTCATCGGCGACAACGGTGCAGGCAAGTCGACGCTGGTCAAATGCCTGTCGGGCGTGCAGCACCCGGACTCCGGCTCGCTCACGTTCGACGGTAAGCAGGTCGTGCTCGACTCACCCATCGCCGCCAGAGCGCTGGGCATCGAGACCGTCTTCCAGGACTTGGCGGTGGCACCGGACCTGGATCCCGCGGCCAACCTGTTCCTGGGCCGCGAACTCCGCAAACCCGGACTGCTGGGCGCACTGGGCGTGCTCGACAAGAAGGAGATGCGCAAGCGGGCCATCGCCTCCTTCGAGGACCTGGGCGTCACGCTGCAGAGCATCGACGTCCCGATCGGCTCGCTGTCGGGCGGCCAGCGCCAGAGTGTCGCGGTGGCCAGGTCCGTCGTGTGGGCCAGCAAGCTCGTGTTCATGGACGAGCCGACGGCCGCTTTGGGCGTCGTGCAGAGGGAACGCGTGCTGGACGTCATCCGCCGGGTGCGGGACCAGGGCATGGCGGTCGTCCTCATCAGCCACAACATGCCCGAGGTACTGGCCGTCTCGGACCGTGTCGAGGTGCTGAGGCTGGGCAGGCGGGTGGCACGCTTCCAGGCCGCCGACACCACCGTCGAGGAACTGGTCGGCGCCATGACCGGCGCGCTGTCCCAGGAGGACGCCGGATGACCACCCCCTGGCTCAAACGCCTGGCAGGCACCAACACCCTGTGGATCGCGCTGGTACTGCTCCTCCTCATCGCCGTCTTCGGCGCCCTGCGCCCGGACGCGGTCCTCACCGTCTTCACCCTGCAAACCACCCTCGTGGAAACGGCAGTGCTGCTGGTACTGGCCGTAGGCATGACCTTCGTGATCATCACCTCCGGCATCGACCTCTCCGTGGGTTCGGTGCTCGTCTTCTCCGGCGTCACCTCGGCCATGACCATGAACGCCCTGAGCGACGGCGACGCCACCACCGCAGGCTGGGGCGTGGTGCTGGTCGGCCTGCTGGTGGCACTGCTGAGCGGCGCCGCCTGGGGCCTGCTCAACGGAATCCTGATAGCCAAGGCCAAAATCCCACCCCTGATCGTCACCCTGGGCTCGTTCGGCGCGGCACTGGGCGCGGGCCAGTTGATCTCCAACGGCTCCAACGTCAGCGGCGTCCCCAACGTGCTCAGCAACAACCTCGGCACCGGCACCACATTCGGCATCCCCAACCTCGTCATCCTCGCCGCGATCGTCACTGCGGCAGGAGCGCTCGTGCTGAGCACGACGAGGTTCGGCCGCTACACCTACGCCATCGGCTCCAACGAGGAAGCGGCACGACGAGTCGGAATCGCCGTGACCAGCCACCTCATGAAGGTCTACCTGCTGGCGGGCGTCCTCGCGGGCTTGGCGGGCTTCATGGCGATGGCCTACTTCCGCGTCGCCTCCATCACCGGCCACGACACCGACAACCTCAACGCCATCGCGGGCGTGGTGCTGGGCGGCACATCGCTGTTCGGCGGCGCGGGCTCCATCGTCGGCACCATCTTCGGCGTCTTCATCCCAGCCGTGCTCCGCAAGGGCTTCGTCATCGTCGGCGTCAACGTCTACTGGCAGCCCATCGCGGTCGCGGTCGTGCTGGTGGCCGCGGTCTGGTTCGACCAGTCGCGCCGAAAGGCAAGAGATCAACGCTAGGAGGAGGAACATGTCAACGAGGACAGTTCGCACCCTTGGACTGGCCACCGCCGCGCTGCTGCTCGCGGCCTGCGGCAGCGGCGGCCAGATCGGTGACTCGGGCTCGACGGCCACCACCAAGAAGATGGTCCTGATCCCCGGCGTAGCGGCCGAACCCTTCTACATCTCCATGGAGTGCGGCTTCCGCGAAGCGGCGAAGTCGGCAGGCTACGAGGTCGACGTCCAAGCCCCGGCCAAGTTCGACGCCACTCTTCAGACCCCCATCGTCACCGGCGTGCTCGCCAACAAGCCGAGCGCGGTCCTCATCGCCCCCACGGACGACAAGGCGCTCGCGGGCCCGATGAAGCAGCTCAAGGACGCGGGCATCAAGGTGGTCGAGGTCGACACCAAGCTCCAGGACACCTCGATCGCGGCGGCGACGGTCTCGTCCAACAACGAGCAGGGTGGCCAGAAGGCGGCGGAGACGCTGGCCAAACTGGTGGGCGACAAACCGGGTTCGGTGCTGGTGCTCAACACCAAGGCGGGCACGTCGACCACGGACGCCAGGGCGAAGGGCTTCGAGGCAGCCATCAAGAAGTACCCCAACCTCAAGTACCTGGGCCAGCAGTACACCGACAACGAACCGGACCAAGCCGCCTCGAAGGTCACGGCAACCCTGTCCGCCAACCCCGACCTCATCGGCGTCTTCGCCACCAACCTCAACACCGGCGAGGGCGCGGCCACCGGCCTGCGCAACGCGGGCAAGACCGGCGCGGTCAACCTGGTCGGCTTCGACGCCAGCCCCAACCAGGTGAAGGACCTCCAGGCGGGCGTCGTGCAGGCCCTGATCGCCCAGGACCCGGCCGCCATCGGCAAGACCGGCGTGGAACGGGCCATGGCCGCCATCGCGGGCAAGGAAGTCAAGCGGGACACCGAGACCGACCTGGTGGCCATCACCAAGGCGGACGCGGACGCCAACTCGAAGTACTTCTACAAGCAGTCCTGCTGAGTCCAGCGGTCGCTTGGCCGAAACAGCCCCGGTGTTCACGCACCGGGGCTGTTTCGCTTCTGCCTAACGGAGTCTGCCGGTCTTGACGGCCGAGATGAACGCCGCGAGCCCTACCCGGCTGACCTCAAGGACCTGGCTGTCCGGGCCCTTGCTGTCCCGCACGGCGGTGAGGGCGTTCGCCACCTCGACGCAGTCGTTGTTCGTCCCGCTGTAGCTGCTTTTGCGCCAGGTTCTCATGTCCGCCCTGCCTCTGTGATCAATGCCGCCGTGTCCTCGGGCGTGAGGGCCTGCCCCTCGACTTCGTGGAGCAGCAGCTCGTACTGCTCCACCTCCGCACCGCGCACCCAAGCTCCACCGCCTGGGTATTCCAGGTACACAGCGGCTCCATCGCCTGATTTCGGGTAGCGGAACCGGGTCATGGGGCCCGACATGGTCCCGTAGACGCCAGCGCTGTACGGCACCACTTGGATGGTGACGTTTGGCCGCTGGCCGATGCTCGTCAGGTGCGTCAGCTGGTCGTAACCCACCTGCGCCATGCTCGCGCACCTTCGTATGACCGCTTCGTCGAGCAGCGCGTGCAGTGCGAGCGGGCTGCTGTCGAGCAGTAGTCGCTGCTGCCTGCTCATCCGAGCGGCGATGACCCGATCCGCGGGAATGGTCGGGTCGGTCAGAGCCCGTCCGGATTGGTGTACGGCGTGTGCGTAGGCCTCGGTTTGCAGCAGACCGGGCACGGCGATGGGCGCAAGGGTCTTGGCGTTGTCCGCGTCAGCCTCGGCGCGCAGGAACGAGCGGAACTTCGGCGGTACTGCGGACGATCCGACCATCCTGGCGGTGCCTCGCTGAACGGCAGCCCAGCGGTCTGCGGCTTCAGCCCGTACGTCCTCGTCGGCGCCGTACAGGTTGAGCAGGGTTTCCAGGTCGTCGGCACCTGGTGATGTCTGGCCACTCTCGTACCTGCTGTACGTGGACGGCGCGCACCCGAGATGCCGTGCGGCGTCGGTGCCGTACAGACCTGCCTTTTCGCGCAGCCCGACGAGCAGGCGACCGAGGTCGCGCTTCGTCTGAGCTGGGACGGCTGCCATGCCGATGATCGTAGCCAGCTTCTTGATAGGTGGAATTGCACCCAAATGAGGGATAGTTGGGGGTGGAATTGCACCCCTAGTCTGGGCATATGGCAACGGATGGAGCTGATCATGTGGTGGGTCTTGGGCGTCACAGGTGGGGCGTGCGCGGTGTCGGTCTTCTGGGCGGGTTTCCTTGTGGGGCAGTCCGGCCTGCCGAGCCCGGCGACGAGCGGCAGGCACGCCGCGTCCAGGCGGAGGAGGGTGGTCGTCGACCAGGCGTCTGGAGCGCGCAAGGTGACGAGGGTCGACCCCGCCTCCCTGTCGGAGGGGTCACGTGGAGGCACGATTTCGACACCACCACGCACGCGTTCGACGTTGCCCTACTCGACAGCGCAACGGATGCGCCCCTGCGTTCGCTCTGCGGCACCGTCGTCCGGCGTGAACTGCTGACGCGGCCGGTCATGCCGTTCTGCGCGAAGTGCGGGCAGTACATCGAAGACGCGGTGCCGAGCACGAGCGGCGGGTTCGAGGAACGCTGAGCCGACGCGCCGCGTCCTCCGCTTCGGGAGTCGTCCGACCGGTCACCGGAAGTCTTGACTCTCCTACACTTTCGTCGTTGCCCGCGCACGAACTACCTCGGACCACCTACCGTCCACCCCATGACCGACGCGGTGGCCGTGACCGACATCCACAAGTCCTACGGCGCGCTCAAAGCCGTGGACGGAGTGTCCTTCACCGTCGAAGAGGGCGAGTTCTTCGGCATCCTCGGCCCCAATGGCGCGGGCAAGACCACGACGCTGGAGATCGTGGAAGGCCTGCGGAAGCCCGACTCCGGCACCGTCACGCTGCTGGGCGAGAGCCCTTGGCCCCGAAACCCGGCCCTGCTGCCGCGAGTCGGCGTGCAGCTCCAGGCGTCGAGCTTCTTCGAGCGGCTCACCGCGAGGGAACAGCTGGAGACGTTCGGCTCCCTCTACGGCGCCAGCCGGGCGAGGGCCGCCGAGATGCTCGACCTGGTCGGCCTGACCGACAAGGCCGACGTGCAGGAGAACAAGCTGTCCGGCGGCCAGCGCCAGCGCCTGTCCATCGCCTGCGCGCTGGTCCACGACCCGGACATCGTCTTCCTCGACGAACCGACGGCGGCGCTCGACCCGCAGGCCAGGCGCAACCTGTGGGACGTCCTGCGCGAGATCCGGGCCAGGGGGAAGACGATCGTCTACACCACCCACTACCTGGACGAGGCCGAGATCCTCTGCGACCGGGTGGCCATCATGGACCGGGGCCGGATCCTCGCGATGGACACGCCGACGGCTCTGGTCAGGGGCCTGGACGCCCCGACTCGGATCATCCTCCAGCCCGCCGCGCTGCCGCTGGAGGAGGCACGGGAACTGGACGGCGTGGACACCGCGGTCGAGGACGAGGACAACCTCACGATCTCCACCCGCCAGCCCGCCACCGTCCTGTCGACCCTCGCCGAACGCGGCACCCTGGACGGCCTCCAGGTCCGCACCACCACCCTGGAAGACGTCTTCCTGGACCTCACCGGACGGGAGTACCGCGCATAAGCACCGCTTTCAAGAGCCTCTCCACCGCCATGCTCAAGGGCTTCGTCCGCGACAAGATGTCGCTGTTCTTCATGTTCTTCTTCCCGCTGATGTTCCTGGTCATCTTCGGCCTCCTCTTCCGGGACGACGGCACGGACAAGATCAAGCTAGGGGTCATCGGCGACGGCCCAATCGTCGAAGCGCTGGTCCGGACCAACGCGGTGGAGATCCAGCGCTTCGACGACGAGCAGGCCGCCGTCGCGAAGGTCAAGGACGGCGACCTCCCCGCCGCGCTGGTCCTGCGCGGGAACACCGTCCAACTGCGGTTCGCCGCCAGCGACCAGGTGGCCGCCGGAACGGTGAACGGCCTCGTGTCGGGCGTGGTCAACCAGGTCAACCTGGCCGCCACCGGTCAGCCCGCGGCGTTCAGCCTCGACCAGCAGCCGGTGGAGGACGCCTCGCTCAAGCCGATCCAGTACCTCACCCCCGGCATCCTGTCCTGGGGCATCTCCATCTCGGCCGTCTTCGGCGCGGCGCTCACGATGGTCTCGTGGCGCAACAAGCAGGTGCTGCGCCGCATCCGGCTGGCCCCGGTCAACACCGTCACCGTCCTCACCTCACGGCTCGCCGTCAGCGTCGGCATCGCCATCGTGCAAGCCATCGTCTTCGTGGCGGTGGCCTCGACCCCGGCCTTCGGCCTGAAGCTCTCCGGCTACTGGTACTTGGCGCTGCCGCTGCTGGTGTTCGGCACCCTGGCGTTCTTCTCCATCGGAATGCTCGTCGGCGCCTTCTGCAAGACCGAGGAGGCGGCCAGCGGCGCGGCGAACATCCTGGTGCTGCCGATGTCGTTCCTGTCCGGCACGTTCTTCCCCATCGAGAGGGCCCCTGGCTGGCTCCAGGCGGTCTCCAAAGCCCTGCCACTGCGCCACATGAACGACGGGATGCTCGACGTGCTGGTGCGGGGCAAGGGGATCGAGGCGCTGCTGGTGCCCTGCACAGTGCTGATCGCCTTCACCCTGGTGGTCGGCGCCATCGCCGCGAAGGTCTTCCGCTGGGAGGACTAACCCCCGCAACCCCCGTGAGCCCGCTCACGCAGCACAATGGACGCCATGCTCTCCACCCCCGCAGGCCGGTTCCGCCTCTTCGCGCAGGCCGAGGCGGTGTCCTGGGCCGGTCTCCTGATCGGCATGCTGTTCAAGTACGTCCTGTCGGACAACGAGATCGGCGTGAAGATCTTCGGTCCGATCCACGGCTTCATCTTCGTCGCGTACGTCCTCGTCGCCCTGCTCGCGAGCACCGCCCAGAAGTGGGAACGCCGCACCACGGTCCTCGCCCTGCTGGCGAGCATCCCACCGTTCGGCACGATCGTCTTCGAACGCTGGGCCCTCAAGACCGGCAGGCTGAACGCTCAGACCAACGCCGCCTGAGCCTTCCGGATCTCGTACTCGGGATCCCCGAAGTGATACACCTGCTCGCTCTCCTCGATGTTCGCCAGGAACTCGCGGTACCGGATCGCGTTGAACACGTGCACCAACGGGATCGCCAGTTCCAGCGCGGCGGCCGGATCGCTGTCGGGCGCGTGTTGCAGCCACGCGGCCGTCCACACCTCGGCCAGTTGCGGCCGCTTCTCCGACTGGAGGAACGTCCACAGCCTGGCGGCGTCCAGCGCCGGGTGGCCCCAGTGCGCGTCGGCCCAGTCGATGACCTGGGTGGTGACGCCGTCGGACTGCCAGTTGCCGGGGTGGAAGTCGCCGTGCAGCATCGTCAGCGGCAGTCCGGTGGACAGCAGCGCGTCCGCGCGTTTACGGGTGCCCTCGACCTCGGGTGACCACATCGGCACCTCCGGCAGGCCGGGGCGCCGCTCGCCCGCGAGCGCGGCCTGCACGGCCACGAATCGGGGCACCACCGACCGGATCTGCTCCGGCGTGGGCTCCCAGCAGGGCTCGCCCGGCGCGTCGGCCATCAGCACCCGCAGCGGTGCGGTGGCGATCACCTCGGGGACCAACGACGGATCCTGCTCGGCCACCAGCCGCAGTGCCGTCGGCTCGGCCGCGAAGAACGGCGGCAGCGCCTTCACCCACACCCGCCCGACATCGGTCTCCATCCGGAACACGCACGACAAGTTCCACGTTTTCCTCTGCCGCACTTCGCCCACGCGAGTGACGTGGCTCCCGGCCCACTCCAGCAACTCGGCAGGACCGCCCGGCTTCGCCCACGGCAACCGCAGCGGCGTGTCCGGGAACGTGTGAACGGGCTCCGCTACCAGCGCGGCGGGGTTCGGGGTCCCGTAGGCCTCGACCTGGTAGGTGGTCGTGCCGCCACGGGTGAACTCGCCGACGCCTTCGACGAGCCGCAGCACGCTGGTCCGCACCCCCAGCACAGCGTCGAGGTACTCGGTGACCTTCTCGACCTCCGACCACCACCGGCTCTCCACGGTGAACGGCCCGTGGGCTCCCACGTACTCGCCGTCGACCGTGACCAGGGCTATGACCTCGCGCATCCGCACAGGGTGGCGGAACACCCGCGTCCGCGCGACGGATTAATCCTCGAAGTCCCCGACCGCGCGCCGCACCTTCGCCAGCAGGTCCGTGAGCTGCTCGGTCTGCCGCTCGGTCAGCCCGCGCAGCCCGAAGTCCACGCTGGTCACCGCTGTGGTCGCGGTCTCGCGCCGAGCGCGCCCGGTGTCGGTGATCTCGACCAGCGTGGTCCGCCGGTCGGTCGGGTGCGGGTTGCGCCGCACCAGCCCGTCGGCCTCCAGCCGGTCCACGATGTTGGTGACGCTGGTGGGGTGCAGCTGGAGCCGCTCGCCCATGACCCGCATCGGCAGGCTGCCCACCCGCGAGAACGTCAGCAGCACCAGCGCCTCGTAGCGGGCGAACGTCAGCCCGTGCGGTTTGAGCGCGGCGTCCACGGCCGACTGGATGATTTGCTGTACCCGCATGACGCTCGTGACCGCCGCCATCGACGTCGACGGTCCGATCCTCTTCTCCCACAGCTCGGCCGCGCGTGCGATCGGGTCGAACGGCAGCGGCTGGGGCGTCATGCAAGCGAAGCTACCAGTGGGTACAAGTCAGCATCCAGGAGGCACGCGTGCTCATCGCGTTCAGCGTCAGCCCGCTCGGCGGGGAGTCCGGCAGCGTCGCGGAGGCGGTCGCGGAGGCCGTCCGCGTCGTCCGCGAATCGGGTTTGCCCAACGAGACCAACGCCATGTTCACGCTCGTCGAGGGGGAGTGGGACGAGGTGATGGCGGTGGTGAAGAAGGCGACCGAGGTCGTGCAGGCCGTCGCGCCGCGGGTCAGCCTCGTCCTCAAGGCCGACATCCGCCCCGGTTTCACCGGTCAGATCACCGCCAAGGTCGAGCGCGTGGAGGCCCACCTCAACGGCCTGTGACAGGTGACACGATGGCGGCCGATAGTCGGACGTCCTACTATTTCCCTATCGACGACGATGCGGAGACCGCCATGCCTGCTCCCGGCTACGACGAGAACTACGCCGACCACGAGGCCGGTCGTCAGCGCTGGCAGGACGCCTACGCGAAGGCCGAGGCGACCGGCCGGGTCCGCGACGCGGACTTCACCACCCTCTCCGGCGTCGAGGTCGACCCGGTCTACGGGCCGCTCCCCGGCGAGGCCGTCGAGGGCTTCGAGCGCATCGGCTGGCCGGGCGAGTACCCGTTCACCCGCGGCCTGCACGCGACCGGCTACCGCGGCAAGAACTGGACCATCCGGCAGTTCGCGGGCTTCGGCAACGCCGAGCAGACCAACGAGCGCTACAAGATGATCCTCGCGCGCGGCGGTGGCGGCCTGAGCGTCGCGTTCGACATGCCGACGCTGATGGGCAAGGACTCCGACGACCCGCGCTCGCTCGGCGAGGTCGGTCACTGCGGTGTCGCCATCGACTCGGCCGCCGACATGGACGTCCTGTTCCGCGACATCCCGCTGGAGCAGGTCACCACGTCGATGACCATCTCGGGCCCGGCCGTGCCGGTGTTCGTGATGTACCTCGTGGCCGCCGAACGGCAGGGCGCCGACACCGGCAAGCTCAACGGCACGCTCCAGACGGACATCTTCAAGGAGTACATCGCCCAGAAGGAGTGGCTGTTCGCGCCGGAGCCGCACCTGCGCCTGATCGGCGACCTGATGGCGTACTGCCAGGACAACATCCCCGCGTACAAGCCGCTCTCGGTGTCCGGCTACCACATCCGCGAGGCCGGGGCGACGGCCGCGCAGGAGCTGGCGTTCACCCTCGCCGACGGCTTCGGCTACGTCGAACTGGGCCTGTCGCGCGGCCTGGACATCGAGAAGTTCGCGCCAGGGCTGAGCTTCTTCTTCGACTCGCACCTGGACTTCTTCGAGGAGATCGCCAAGTTCCGCGCCGCCCGGCGCATCTGGGCCCGCTGGATGCGCGACGTCTACGGCGCTCGCACGGCCAAGGCGCAGCAGCTCCGCTTCCACACCCAGACCGCGGGCGTGTCCCTGACCGCGCAGCAGCCCGACAACAACATCGTCCGCACGGCCGTCGAGGCGCTGGCCGCCGTACTCGGTGGCACGAACTCGTTGCACACCAACGCGTTGGACGAGGTGCTCGCGCTGCCGAGCGAGAAGGCCGCCCAGATCGCGCTGCGCACCCAGCAGGTGATCATGGAGGAGACCGGCGTCTCCAACGTCGCGGACCCGCTCGGCGGCTCCTGGTACGTCGAGGCGCTGACCGACAAGATCGAGGCCGAGGCCGAGAAGGTCTTCGACCGCATCAAGGACATGGCCCGCGCCGCCGTCCCGTCCGGTCGGCACGAGATCGGCGAGATGACGTCCGGCATCCTGCGCGGCATCGAGGACGGCTGGTTCACCGGCGAGACCGCCGACTCCGCGTTCACCTACCAGGTGGCGCTGGAGAAGGGGGACAAGAAGGTCGTCGGCGTCAACGTCCACACGGAGTCCCTGTCGGAGAACCTGGAGATCCTGCGCGTCAGCCACGAGGTGGAGCGCGAGCAGAACCGCGTGCTCGCCGCCCGCCGCGCGGACCGCGACCAGGCCGTCGTCGACAGCGCACTGGCGCACCTGGCCGCGGTCGCCAGGACCGACGGCAACCTCATCGAGCCCATGCTCGCCGCCGCCCGCGCCGAGGCCACCCTCGGCGAGATCTGCGGCGTGCTCAAGGACGAGTGGGGCGGTTACACCGAGCCCGCCCGGTTCTGAGACGGCACCGCTGGAGCGGCCCGCGGCACACCCGCGGGCCGCACCGCCACGGACATTCCACCGGGTTCCGAATCCTCCTTTGGCAGAACTCGGGTC
>JBDSAJ010000128.1:0-20017 GCA_039922235.1 Umezawaea sp. | reverse complement strand
ATGCGCGTGGGATCTGGCCTGCGCGCCTGGGGGGTGGGCTCGGGGGCGTTCACCATGTGCCCGCGGTAGCTGGGCAGTTCGAGGTCTCCGACCCGCTCGGTGTGGCTGGAGCGGGGCTTGGCGAACTGCCCCGCCAGCCTGCCCGCCCGCAGCACGGGCTTGCCGGTGGTCAGCTTCATCCGGCCCGCGAGCACTTCCAGCAGACCGCTTTTGCGGGCGACGTCCCCCGGCCCGCACTCGGCGGGATCCTCCGCGCAGTCGCCCGCCTGGACGACGCCTGCCTCCCCGGCGGCGACCACGGCGAGCTGGGCGCGCAGCTCCAGCACGTGTTCGAGCTCGACCAGTCCCGGCAACGCGGCCAGTTGCCTGCGCACCCGCCCGGCCAGCGCCGCGTCGGGCCACCGGGGCTGCTGGCCCGCCTGCCGGACGTCGGGCGCGGCGTCTTCCGCCGTTCTCCCCGATGCTGAACGAGTGAGCACAGTGATCTCCCGTTCCTGGTCGACTGCGTCCCAGTCTTAGGGTCCTGTGCGCGAACGGACAAAGAGCCTTCGCCGAACTGTGTCAGGTGACGGCTATTTCCATCAGGTCGCCACACCTATTCGACCTGACATACCCGAATCTCATTTCCTTCCCATTCGGCCACCTGTCCGACTGGGGACGAAAAAGGAACGCGCACCGCTCGACGAGGTGATCAACTGGCACACTTGTTGTCCACCGTGTGCTTGGTTAACCTGAGGTCAGGTCCTCGTCGCCCACCACCACGAACGCCGGGGACCGGTCTGGGGACATACTTCGGAATGCATTCTCCACGTGGCTGATTCCGCCCTTCCGCCCCCAGGAAACACGAAGCCGAACTGACTGGGTGAGGGGAACTTCGATGCGCTGGGATCAAGGTTCGGCCGCGAGGATCGGCAGCGCCGGTGACGGCCTTGTCCCGCGGATCTGCACCATTCCGATCGGCGTTCTGCGCCACGGGGAAGAAATGCGGACGAACGGGGAGGACCCGGAACACGCCACCGCGCTCGCCCGATCCGCGGTCGAGCTGCCGCCGGTGCTCGTGCACCGCCCGACGATGCGGGTCCTCGACGGGATGCACCGGCTGAACGCCGCGAGGCTGCGCGGCGACCGCTCGATCGACGTGGTCTTCTTCGACGGCGACGAGCCGGACCCGGTCATCACCGACTTCGCCCCCAATCCCGTGCGCCCGCTGCGAAGGCCCGCTACGGACCCGGACGCCGTCCTGGTGCCGCTCCGGCCCGCCACCAGGGTGCCGCGGCCCAGCACGCCGGTCCACCAGGTGGCCGCGGAGTTCGAACTCGACCCGCGCACCGTCGTCGAGGTGCTCGACCGCCTCCGTCGGTGCCGCCGGGCCACGCCGGGCGCCCAGCCCCGGCTCGAACCGCTCCCGGCACCCGCCGTGGACGCGACGAGCCTCGTCCTCGACCGCGTCTGCGACGAGCTGTTCGCCACGCTCACCCGCCGAGACCAGCGCCTGCGCGCCCGGCAGTACCTGCGGGGCCTGCTGGAGACCGACGGCCGCAAGACCATCCGCAACATCGCGGCCCGCGTCGAGGGGCGGGGGATCGACCAGCGGCTGCACCACTTCATCAGCGACTCGACGTGGGACTGGGAGCCGGTCCGCACCGCGCTGGCCCGGTACGTCACCCAGGCCATGGAACCCGAGGCCTGGGTGATCCGCCCGGTGCTGGTCCCCAAGGCGGGCAGGCAGGCGGTGGCGGTGACCCGCCGGTTCTGCCCGACCAGGGGGAAGACCGTCCACGGCCAGCAGGCCGTCGGCGTGCTCGCCGTGTCCGAAGCGGCCAGCGTCCCGGTGAGCTGGCGGCTCCAGCTGCCCAGGGAATGGGTCGAGGACCCGCACCGGCGCGCTCGCGCCGCCATGCCCGACGACGTCGGCGCGGAGAGCCTCGGCGACTGCGCGGCCCAGGCCTACCTGCGGGTGCTGGACCGCACTGGCAGTGCCGACCGGCCCGCGGTGCTCGATGGCCGCGACATGGAACCGAACCAGCTGCTGCGTCCGCTGCACACGGCCGAAGCGCCGCTGCTCGTGCGCATCGCGTCGACGATCCTGTTGCAGGTCGACGACCCGACGCTGGCCGGGCACCGCACGCCCGGCCCGCTCACCGCACGCAAGATCGTCGAGTCGGCCCGGTTCCGCAGCAGGCCGATCGCGGGCCCCGACGCCCGGATCGAGAGCGGCCACCTGCTGACGACCGTCGACGTCCGGTGGCCGTGCGGCGGCGAAAGCCCCGCCGCGGACCTGCCGATGCAGCTCATCGCGGTCAGCCCGCTCGGGGAGAACGTCTGCGAGGAACTGTGGCTGACGACGATGACGACCGTCCCGACCACGACGATCCTGCGACTGTCCAAACTGGTCCGCCGGGTGGACCGCGACCTCGACGCGGTGTCCCGGCACGCCGGGATCTGGGACTTCTCCGGCCGGTCCTTCCCCGGCTGGCACCGGCACGTCACGTTGGCGTCCGCCGCGCACCTCGTGCGGCTGCTGGCCCGGACCGACTACCGGGCCGACCTCCTGTCCCCCGGCGAAACCGGTACCTCTCACTGACGGGGAGAACCTCATGACCGAGCGGACCACAGCGGCCGAGTTGCTGGTCGTCGGCGGCGGCGTGATCGCGCTGTCCATCGCCTACCACTGCGCGCGGGCGGGCATCGATGTCGTCCTGCTCGACCCGGACCCGCCCGGCGGAGGCGCGGCGGAGGCGACCACCCGACCGGTGCGCACCTACCAGCCGGGGAAGGTGCACAACTCGGAGCTGACCGTCCGCGGCCTCGCCGACTACCGGGCGTTCGAGCCTGCGGGCGGCGCCGACCTCGTGCTCGCGGACGTCGGGTGGCTGGTGGTGCTGACCAACCGGGACCAGGCCTCCGAGCTGGAACGGGAACTCGCCGCGCAGCGCGACGCAGGCGTGGAGGTCGAACTGCTGACCGCGGCACAGGCTTGCGCGCACAACCCGTGGCTGGACCCGGCCGGGGTGGAGGCGGCGCTCTGGTGCCCGCAGTCCTCACTGCTGGACGTGGCGAAAGTGGTGCGCGGGTACGCCGATGGCGCTCGCGAACACGGCGCCCGCCTGCTGGCGGGCAGACCCGTGACCGCGCTGGACGCGACGACCGGTCGGGTCTCCACCCTGGCAGGCGAGTTCTCCGCGGAGGCGATCGTCCTCGCGGCGGGCGCCGCGACCGGCGAACTGGCGGCAGCGGCAGGCGTCGACCTGCCGCTGTGGGGACAGCTCGCCGAGCTGTTCCGCACCGATCCGGTGCCCGCGGGCGAGGCCCCGTTCACCGTGCACCCGGAGTCCGGCCTGAAGACGCTGGGGGCCGGACAGGCCTTCATGATCGGTCTGGAGCGCATCTCGCGGCAGGCCGGGATGCGGGACGTGTGGTTCGAGGAAACCGTCGCAGAAGTCGCCAAGCGGTACCCGAGGCTGAAGGACGTCCGGCTGCACAGCGCGTGGACCGGTTCGGTCGACGTCACCCCGGACCGGACGGCGCTCATCGGCCGGGCGGGCGAGCGGCTCTTCGTCGCCGCCGGGTACACCGGCCAGGACCTCGGCCAGGCGCCCGCCACCGGCCGGATCCTCCGCGACCTGTACCTCGGCCGGTCCCCCGGCGTCGACCTGGCGCCCTTCTCGCCTGCCCCGATCAGCTCCTGACCGGAAGCCGCCTCCGGCGTCCGGCGCACGGGCACCGGACTGTCCACAGTGGCCGGTCCACTCCCGAAAAAGACGCACCGAAATTTGTCAGGTCTGGCACCGGAATATCGGAGAAGCACGCGGACTGACAAAGACCGGAAGTGGCCGACTGGGTAGAAGGTCGAGAGCTACCAACGGTTTCCGGCCGCTGATACCGTCACGAAATCGCAATCAGAATGGGGTGGAACAATGCGCCAAATTGAGATCGCCTGGGAGTCGATCGGCGCCAGGGTACGCATCGAACTCGACGAAGAGCACAATGCGCAGCTCGTCGAGCCGCTGTGGGCGGCGCTGCCGTACCGGACGCTGCAGGCACACGCCCTCGTCGCCGGTGACTGCATCTACCACGTCCCGCCGGCGCACGATCTGCTCCACGCCGTGCCGGACCACCGCGTCGACCGCAAGATCCAGCCCAACGGCACCGTGTTCTGCTCCGCGGTGCAGCACCTCACCATCAAGTACGGCGAGCTGACCGAGCCGATGCCGACCGCTCCGATCGGGACGGTCGTCCCGGAGGACGTCGACCAGCTGCCGAAGATCGGCCAGATGGTCTGGGACTCCGTGTACGCCAACGGGTCACCGATCCTGGCGCAGGTCCGGCGGGTGGACGGCGAGGCGGGCCACGGGGTGCGGCGGCTGCCCGCGGAGAGCGAGCGGGCGCGCGAGGTGATCGAGCGGATCGCCGCGGAGACCGAGCGGATCCTGGTCGACCCGCCCGAGGAGCTGGTCGCCGCGCACGAGGGCCGGTTCGACTCGGGGGCGGGCACGAAGGAATCCGTGCTGACCACGCTCGTCTGCATCAACGGCGAGACCCGGCCGCTGGGCTACGTCTCCCAGACCGGCCTGGTGCGCGCGGCCCGGCTGTCGGACGTGTCACTCCCGGCTCTGGTCGAGATGGCGAAGATCCTCCTCGTCAAGCCGACCGAGTTCCTCGGCTACTGCGGCCTCGACACGCTGTGGGACCTCACCCAGGAAGTGGTCGCCCTGATCGAGACGACCAAGTCCAAAGAGGACTTCGTGGCCCTGCTGTCCCAGTTGGCCACCTACACCAACGCCCTCGGCGCCTGGAACCTGCAGCTGTTCCCGTGGGACCTGGGTGGCGACAGCTGGACGTTCCGCCCGACCATCACGAGGAGTGCGCATGTCTGACCGGAAGACCAGGACCGAGCTGCTGATCGTCGGCGGCGGCGTGATCGGCACGTCCATCGCCTACCACTGCGCCCAGGCGGGCATCGACGTGGTCCTGCTGGAGAAGGCCGAGTTCGGAGCCGCCACGACGTCGCAGACCGCGCGCGCGTTCCGCACCTACTTCCCGAAGAAGCCGCACGACTCCGAGCTGGCGACGCTCAGCCTCGCCGAGTTCCAGAAGTTCGCCGAGACGACCGGCACCGACCTCGGGCTGCGCGAACTCGGTCTGCTGACGATCCTCACCAGCCCGCAGCAGGCGGTCGAGATCGAGGCGCTGGTGCCCGAGCACCGCGAGGCGGGCGCCAAGCTGGAGGTGCTCACCGCGGCACAGGCCTGCGAGCACAACCCGTGGCTGGACCCCGACACCATCGAGGCCGCCGTCTGGTCACCGGAGTGCTACCGCATCAAGCCGGAGGCCATCGTCGGGGGCTACGTGGACGCCGCGCGGAAGCTCGGTGCGAAGCTCCACAGCGGCACCGAGGTGACCGGCATGGACGCCCGCACCGGCGAGGTCACCACCACGGCGGGCGACTACACCGCCGACTCGATCGTCATCGCGGCCGGGCCGTGGAGCGGTGACGTCGGCGCGCTGGCCGGGCTGGAACTGCCGGTGTGGGGCCAGTTCGCCGAGCTGCTGCGCACCGACCCGATCGCAGGCCACCAGGTCGACACGCCGTTCACCTTCCACCCGGTATCCGGCCTCAAGACCATGGGGCTGGACAAGGGTTTCCTGGTCGGCCTGGAGCGCATCTCCAAGCAGGAGGGCATGCGGGACATCTGGTACCAGGCGGCCGTCGAGGAGATGCCGAAGTGGTACCCCCAGTTGGAGGGCGTCGCCCTGCACAGCGCGTGGACCGGGACGCTGGACGTCACGCCGACCAAGTCGGCGGTCATCGGCCGCGGCGAGGGCGAACACGAGCGGATCCTCTACGCGGCGGGCTTCTGCGGCCACGGCCTGGCGCAGGCCCCGGTCAGCGGCCAGATCATCCGCGACCTCTACCGCGGCGACCAGCCCGCCGTCGACCTCACCCCCTACTCCGTGGCCGCCAACCTGGCGCAACTGCCGGCCTGAGCAGCTCCCGGTGGCGGGCGGCCCCGCACGGCGCCCGCCACGGGTGACTCCAGAGAGGTAAAGACCATTGTCGTCCGTGTACGCACCAACTTCGGAATGGCAAGGCCAGGCACTGGCCCCGTTGAACCCGGACACCGCGTTCAACGGCTACATCTGCGCGCACGTCGTGCACGCGCTCGAACGGCTCGGCGTGTTCGAGCGGCTGCAGGACGGGCGGAGCCTCGACACCACCGCGTTCTGCGCCGAAGGCGAGCTGGCCCCCGGCGTGTTCCGCGCGCTCGTCCAGGCAGCCGAGTCGTTCGGCTACCTCGACGTGCACGGCGACCGCGTCCGGGCGACCGCCCTCGGAGAGGAAGCCGTCCGGACCCTCGGGTTCTTCACCTGGGGAGTGGGCGGCTACCACGACGTCTTCGCGAACGCGGCCCCGCTGGCGCGGGGTGAGCGCCGGTTCGGGAGCGACCTGCACCGCGACGAGGGCATGGTCGCGCTCGGCTCGGCCCAGGCGGACACGGCGCTGATGCGCGGCATCCTCGACGAGGAGATCGCCGGGATCGACTTCCGCACCCTGGTCGACCTCGGCGCGGGCGTCAGCGAGCGGGTCTGCCGGCTGGTCGCCGACCGGCCGGGCAGCCACGGCATCGGCATCGACATCAGCCACCCCGCCACGGTGCTCGCGCACGAGACCGTCGCGAAGTACGGCCTGCGCGGCACGGTCGAGCCGGTCTGCGCGGACGTGCTGGACGTCCTCTTCGCCGGCCACGAGGTCGACGGCGCCGACGAGGCCGACGTCGTGATGAGCTTCATGTTCCTGCACGACCTGCTGGCCGCGCCGGAACGCCGCGAGGAGGTCATCCCGAGGCTGCGCAAGGCCTTCCCGCAGGCGCACACGTTCCTGCTGGCCGACACCACGATCCGGCCGCGCACGGCGGGTGAGGACGCGCGGCTGCCGGTGTTCTCCAGCGGGTTCGAGCTCGCGCACGCGCTGATGGGCGTCCCGGTCTACTTCCGCGAGGAGTACGAGCGCCTCTTCGACCGCGGTGGCATGCACCTGCGCCGGACCGTGCCGTTCGGCGCGCCGCACACCTACCTGTTCGTGCTGGAGTCGTCGTGACGGTCCAGGACCCGACCACAGCGGAGATCGTCACGGGACTGCCCATCCCGCTCGCCGTGGCCGGGCACCACCAGCCCGCACCCTTCTACCTCACCGCGGACATGTTCGGCGGGCTCCCGGTGCAGCTCGCGGGCGGCGAGCTGAGCAAGCTCGTCGGCAAGCCGGTGGCGGCCCCGCACCGGCACGACGTCGACGAGCTCTACCTCCTCGTCTCGCCCGAACCCGGCCAGGCCCGGATCGAGGTGCACCTCGACGGCGTGCGCCACGAGCTGGTCTCGCCCGCGGTCATGCGCATCCCGGCAGGCAGCGAGCACTGCTTCCTCACCCTTGAGGCGGCGGTGGGGAGCTACTGCTTCGGCATCCTGGTGGGAGATCACCCGTGAGCGCCCCGGCAAAGAACGGGTACAACACCAGTGTGCCCGCGGCCGACTCGCTGGTTCGGCTGCACCTCAGCGAGAGCCCGTGCGGCGCGAGTCCCGCGGCCGTCGCGGCCGCGACCGGGGAACTGGGGCGGATCAACCGCTACCCCGCTCCGGAGCGGGAAGGCATCGTCGCCGCGCTGGCCCGGCACTGGGAGCTGCCCGAGGACCGGATCGCGGTGGCCAACGGCAGTGACGAGCTGGTGCTCGCCACGGCGCTCACCCTCGGTGATCCGAGCCTGCCGGGGCTCGTCACCGGCGGCACGTTCCCCGGCTACCGGGCGGCGCTGGAGCGCATCGGGCGCGGCGCGGTCGACGTGCCGCTCTCCGGGGCGGACGTCGACGTGGCGGCGTACGCGGAACGCCTGCCCGAGTGCGGCATCGGGTACGTGTGCAACCCGCACAACCCGTGCGGCACCGCGCTTTCCGCTCCGGACCTCGGCACGCTCGTCGCCACCGCGCGGACCGGCGGGACACCTCTCGTGTTCGACGAGGCCTACCACGAGTTCGGGCCGCCGACGCAACCGCAGGCGAGGCAGCACTTGGACGACGACGTCCCGGTGCTCGCCCTGCGCACCTTCTCGAAGGCGTACGGCCTCGCGGCCCTGCGGATCGGGTACGCCCTCGGGCCCGCCGACCTCATCGCCGAGGTCCGGCGGACGCTGACCGTGCTGCCGTTCAGCGTCAACCGCGTCGCACAGGCCGCGGCGCTGGCGGCGCTGGCCGACCAGGCTTTCCTCGACGACGTCCGGCGGGCCGGTGAGGAGCGGCGCCGGTGGTTCTGCGCCGAGCTCGACCGGCGCGGCTACCGGTACCTGCGCTCGGTCACGAACTTCGTCGCGGTGCGGGTCCCGGATTCCGGGGCGGCGCAGGACGTCCTGGCCCGCGAGCACGGCATCCTCGTGCGCGACACCGGGATGTTCGGCTTCCCAGGGCACCTGCGGGTGTCCCTCGGCACCGTGGCCGAACTGCGGCAGTTCCTCGACGCCCTCGACCGGATCATCGGAGGTCCCCAGTGGTGAAACCAATTCCGGACGGCTACCCGGAGCTGACCGCGTACCTGTCCGTCGCGGACACCGACGCGGCGATCGCGTTCTACACGAGCGCGTTCGGCGCGAAGGAACTCTCGCGCTACACCACGCCCGACGGCACGGTGCCGCACGCGCAGATCCAGATCGGCGGCGCGATCGTCATGCTGTCCGACGAGGGGCCGGGGTTGCCCGGCCCGCAGGTGCTCGGCGGCACGCCGGTGACCCTGTACCTGTTCGTCGAGGACGTCGACGCGACCTTCGCCCAGGCTCGGAGGGCTGGCGCGGAGGAGCTGCGCCCGGTCCAGGACCACTTCTTCGGCGACCGGACCGGGCAGGTCCTCGACCCGTTCGGCCACCGCTGGTCACTGGCCAGTCGCATCGAAGACGTGAGCCCGGCCGAGTTCGAACGTCGCGCGAACGAGTTCATGCGCCAGCGGAAGGGCTGATCCCCCAACGGCTCCGGGCCTGCGGCACAACCACTGAGGACGACAGGAAACGAGCCGGCCGGACCCCTGTGGTCCGGCCGGCTCGTTTTCGTCGTGGTCAAACGCGCAGCTGCGCTTCGATCTCGGCCGCGGCGTCCGCACCCTGCCCGCGGGCCACCCGACTGGCGAACGCCTCGCGCTCCAGGACGTATTCCTGCGGGCCGACGGTCTCCAGCGTGCACCCGGCCTGCGCCGAGCGCTCCAACCCGCAGGCCGGGCGGGCCGACCCGGCCGACCACATCAGGTGGTCGGCCGCGATCGACCCGGTCACCATCGGCGCCCCGGTCATGCGGTCACGGCCTGCTTCAGGACGTCCGCGCAGTCGGTGCGCTCCCACGGCAGGTCCAGGTCGGGCCGACCGAAGTGGCCGTACGCCGAGGTCTGCGCGTAGATCGGCCGCAGCAGGTCCAGGTCCCGGATGATCGCGGCGGGCCGCAGGTCGAACACCTCGGGGATCACCTGCCGGATCTTGACCGGGTCCACGTTCTCCGTGCCGAAGGTCTCCACGAACAGGCCGACCGGCGCGGCCTTCCCGATCGCGTACGCCACCTGGACCTCGACACGGGAGGCGAGCCCGGCGGCGACGACGTTCTTGGCCACCCACCGCATCGCGTACGCGGCCGAGCGGTCCACTTTGGACGGGTCCTTGCCGGAGAACGCCCCGCCGCCGTGCCGGGACATCCCGCCGTAGGTGTCGACGATGATCTTCCGGCCGGTGAGGCCCGCGTCGCCCATCGGGCCGCCGATCACGAACCGGCCCGTCGGGTTCACCAGCAGCCGCGGGTTCGCCGTGTCGAGTTCGAGCGTGGCCAGCTCCGGCCGCACGACGTGCTCGCGGACGTCCGCGCCCAGCATCGCCTCCAGGTCGATGCCTTCGGCGTGCTGCGCGGAGACCACCACGGTGTCCAGCCGGACCGGCCGGTCCCCGTCGTACTCGATGGTCACCTGCGTCTTCCCGTCCGGCCGCAGGTAGGGCATCACGCCGTCCTTGCGCGCGCGGGTGAGCCCGCGCGACAGCCGGTGCGCCAGCGCGATCGGCACCGGCATCAGCTCCGGGGTGTCGGAGCAGGCGTAGCCGAACATCAGCCCCTGGTCGCCGGCGCCCTGTCGGTCGACCTCGTCGAGCGTGCTCTCCAGCCGGGTCTCGTAGGCGGTGTCCACGCCCTGCGCGATGTCCGGTGACTGCGAGCCGATCGCCACGTTGACGCCGCACGAGTTCCCGTCGAAGCCCTTGGCCGACGAGTCGTAGCCGATCTCGAGGATCTTCTCCCGCACGATGGACGGGATGTCCGCGTACGCCTCGGTCGTCACCTCGCCCGCCACGTGGACCTGGCCGGTGGTGATCAGCGTTTCGACGGCGACCCTGGACCGCGGGTCCTGCGCCAGCAAGGCGTCCAGCACGGCGTCGCTGATCGCGTCGCAGATCTTGTCCGGATGTCCCTCGGTGACCGACTCGGACGTGAAAAGCCTCATGGTTACCCTCCCGGATCCCGGCGCCTGCCGTTCAGGTGGTGGCCAGCAGCAGTTCTTCGATGCTCGACGGCCGGAGCCCATCGGGCCGGTCGGCGAAGTAGCGCTCGGCGAGGTCGACCGCCGACACGTGTTCGGTGTGGCGGAACCCGCTCTCCTTGGCCAGCACCAGGATCTCGTCCGGGCCGAAGAAGCTGAGGAACGGCGTCCCGTCGCCGCGCGCGGCCCGTTCCACCCGTTCGCGGCCGGGCCGCTCGGCCGCGTCGACGAGGTCGAGCGGCTGCATGAACGACATGACCAGCGTGGACCCCGAGGCCAGCGACGCTGCCTGGCGAAGGGTCGCAGCGACGACGTCCTTGCTGAGGTACATGCTGACGCCGGAGGAGGACAGGACCGCGGGCTCTCCGGGATCGAACCCGGCCGCAGTCAGCCGCTCCCACCAGGACTCGTCCGCCTCGAAGTCGACGGGCACGAACCGCAGCCACTCGGGGACGCCGTGACCGAGCTCGACCAGGCGTTCCCGCTTCCAGGCCTGGGTTCCCGGCTGGTCGATCTCGAAGATCCGCAGCTTCTCGGCGACGTCGGGCCGTCGTTGCGCGAAGGTGTCGAGGCCGGCGCCGAGGACGACGTACTGGCCGACACCGCGACCGACCTGCTCCACCACCAGGTCCTCGGTGAAGCGGGCACGGGCCACGATGGACGCGCGAGCGCGGGCGGTGGGGCCGGGCGCCATGTCCGGCCGGTCGCGCCAGCTGTCGTCCGGTGTCACCAGCCGCGCCCCGAGTTCGTCCTCGAACACGTGCGGCGGCGGATCGACCCGGACGTGCAGTGCCCGCCACAACGCCACCCGAACCGCTGTCTTGTCCGCCGTCACCGGTCAGTCCTCTCGATCGTCTTCGCGGCCGGTGCCAGGTACTCCGACTCCAGCACCAGGTCCTTGACCCACGACTGGTACTCGACGTGGGTGTGGTGCTCGCGGGTGCGCCAGTCCCGGCCCTCGCGCTCACGCAGGTACTTCCGGTACAGCGGCGCGCCGGGGATCTTCATGTTGTCGGCGAGCACGATCGAGCCGGGGTGCAGCCACCGCTGGTCGAGGATCCGCCGCAGGTCGGGCAGGTAGGCGTCCCGGACGTGGTCGACGAACACGAAGTCCAGCAGGCCGGGGCCGAAACCGTGCTGCCTGGTGAGGCGCTCGATCGTGCCGCCACCGTCCCCGAGTGTGCCGTGCAGGACGGTGACCCGGTCACCGAGCCCGGCGTGGTCCCAGACGCGGCGGGCCACGGACGCGTTGGCGGCGCTGAACTCGACCGAGCAGAGCCGCGCGTCCGGCGGCATGACCCTGGCCATCCGCAGCGCGCTGTACCCGCAGTACGTGCCGAGTTCGAGCAGCAGCCGCGGCCGGGCCCGCCGGACCGCGTCGTCCAGCAGCAGCCCCTTCTCGTCGCCGATGTTGATCAGGGTCGCGCGGTGGTAGGCGTAGTCGTCGATCACCCGGATGACGTCGTCGACGTCACCGGGGGTGGCGTGCTCGACCACGTGGGCGGCGAGCGCCTCCTCCCGGCCGTCGCCAACCTGTCCGGTGCGGGTCAGGTGGCCCATCCGCAGCAGCATGCGCAGACGTTTCGCCATAGCCGGTCTCCGATTCGGATCTGCGCATGCGGAGACGATTTCCGCGACGCGGGAATGGTTCTCGGAAAATTCTGGCAAAGCACTGGAAACATCGTCAAGGCAACGCTTTCGCACTCATCAGGTCCTCCGCCACCTGACTTCCCGGTGACCGGAACAGGCCGCCGGTCAGCGGACGGAACTGCTCCAGGTGGGTCCTCTCGCTCGGGACGCCGAGCCCGGCCAGCGCATCGGACACGCCTGCCACGAACGGACCCGGACCGCACACGTACGCGTCGCGGTCGCGGAACGGCTCGGCGAGCGCCCGCAGCCGCGCCGGATCAGGCAGACCCTGCAGGGTTTCCAGCCAGTGCAGGAGGGTGAAGCGGTCCGGGTGCGCGGCGGCCAGCGCGTCCAGCTGCCCGGCGAAGATCACCGAGCGCTCGTCGCGGTTGGCGTAGATCAGGGCGAGCCGCCCGGAGCCTGCGGCGAGCGCCGACTTGATGATCGACATCACCGGCGTGATCCCGCTTCCGGCTGCCAGGAACAGGAAATCGCCGTCCAGCGAGGCAGGCGTGAACCGGCCGGCGGGCGGCTGGACGTGCACCACGCTGCCTTCGCGGACGCCGCGCAGCAGCCAGTCGGAACCCAAACCCGACGGCGTGCGCTTCACCGTCACCATCAACGGATCCGCGGTGTGGGGCGAACTCGACAAGGAGTAGCACCGAGCGACCGGTCCGTGCTCCGCGTGGGGGATGTGCACGGTCAGGAACTGCCCAGGGCAGTAGCGGAACTCGTCGGCGAGATCGGCGGGGACGTCGAACACCAGCGAGCGGGTGTCCTCGGTCTCGACGATCACCTCGGCCACCCGCAAGGCATGGAAACGCTCGTTCATCGCCGTCCTCGCTTCAAGGAGTGAAAGCCCCTGCGACAACCGCCCGCGCGGCACGTGAAAATAATTGCCGTGCCCGCAAGTCGAAATTAACGAACGGGGAGCGCGACGGTCAAGGAATGGCTTTCCGGCACAACCGAACACGTTGTCCGACTGGGTGTTCAGCGCAGTCGGACAACGCATCCCGGCCGCACGTCAAGCGCGCCGGGGCCGGAGAACCCGGTGCGCGCCCGGTTGGCCGGGGATCAACTCGACCACGTCGCACCGGCTGTGGTCCGGCTCGGGGCGCCGCGGGTCCGCCGTCGGCCTGCTGAGGTGTTCGATGACCCAGTCGGACGCGCAGGAGTCGAACACCAGCCCGCCCGAGCGCACCATCTCAACCGCCATCACCAGGTCCTGACAGCAGGCGCCGTTCAGCAGGTAGCCCCGCGCGCCCGCCCGCATCGCGGCCAGGAACGTCTCGCGGTCGCTGGTCGGGCTGATGATCAGCACGGCCGTGTCCGGGCAGCACCACGTCATCGGGCTGATCAAGTCGGCGATGCCCTCGCCCAGCAGGACGATGTCCATCACCACGACCTGGGGACGCAAGGCGTGCGCCATGGCCACCACGTCCGATCCCGTACCGGACTCGCCGACGACGTGGAACGCCTCCACCTCGTCCAGCAGGATGTGCAGGCCGGACCGGTAGATCGGGTGGTCGCCGGCGATCAACACGGTCGTGTGGGCCGCACGCGCCCGCTCCAGTGTCGCTGTCATGGTCGTTACCCCCGCAACTGGTCGATCAGCAGTGGTCTCAGTGCCCGCCGGAGCGCAGGAGTTCCGCTACGTGTGAGCCTTGCCGCGCAAGGCCGAGAGGATCGCCGCGAGGACCATGATCCCCATCATGGTGTAGAACGCGGGGCGCAACCCGTCGGCGAAGGCGATCGCGAGCGGCCCCTGCAGGTCGCTGGTGCCGACGAAGATGGCGAACGCCAGATCACGCGGGATCGAGTGCGCGGCAACGACCATGGCGGTGGTGAACGAGAACACCATGCCGATGCTGGAGAACGTGCGCAGCATACCGGAGGCGATGCCCAGCTTGTCGGGCGGGGACGCCTTCATCACGGCTGTGCTGTTGGCCGGGAAGAAGAAGCTGCCGCCGATCATAATGACCAGGTTCCCGATCGCGACCAGCCACAAACTGCTCGTCGCGGTCATCTGCGCGAAGATCACCATCGCGGCGACCGAGATGCCCAGTCCCACGGTGGCCGGGATGACCGAGCCGAACCGGTCCGTGAGCCGCCCGGCGTAGGGCCCCACCACCGCACCGATCACGTATCCGGGAACCAGGAGCAGCGAGGCGTCGATCGGGCTCATCCCCCGCGTTCCCTGCAAGTACATGATGACCAGGAAGAGCACGGCGAAGCTGCCGACGCCCTGCAGCAGCGCGGCGAGCAGCGAGGGCGTCATCGTGGGGATGCGGAAGATGGTCAAGTCGAGCGTCGGCTCTTCTTGGCGCAGCTCGATGAACACGAACGCCACCAGGAGCACGATCCCACCGACGAGGAACGCGATCAGCTCGCCGTTCAACGGGCCCGAGGCCAGCCCGGTCATCGCCCAGAGGATGCCGAAGAGGCCCAGCCCCAGCGTGATCATGCCCGCGAAGTCGAACCGGTGGCGGCGCCGCTCGCCTTGATCGCGCAACACCTTCGCGGCAAGCACGAGGGCGACGACACCGATCGGCACGTTGATCCAGAAGATCCACCGCCACGACACGTAGGTCACCATGACGCCGCCCAGCAGGACCCCGAGCACGGAGCCGAAGGAGAAGCCGAAGGCGTTGAAACCATAGGCGCGACCGCGTTCCTGCGGTGGGTAGAGCTCCGAGATGATCGCGCCGCTGTTGGCCGCGATCAGTGCCGCACCCGCACCTTGGACCAGGCGGAAACCGATGAGGGACGCCCCGTCCCAGGCCAGCGCGCACAGGATCGAGCCGATCGTGAACACCACGAACCCGGCCTTGTACATGCGCACCCGGCCGAACATGTCGCCGAACCGGCCCAGTTGCGTGGAGAGCACCGTGACCACGAGCAAGTAGCCGACGACCACCCACGTGACTGCGGTCAGGGAAATCGTCAGGTCTTCCTCGATCACCGGCAGCGCGAGCACGACGATCGTGCCGTCGACCGCCGAGATGAGCACGCCGATCATCACGACGAGCATGCCGAGACCGCGGCGTGGTGGTGCCGACGCGGTCGCCGTTCCAGTCGCGGTGTTCTCGCTGGCCATCGGTACCCCCGGATCGCCTTCGGTTCGACCTGCTTCTGTCATGCGAGGATGCTAGCATGCTTGCACGGTGAATTTCCGGTGATCTTCAACCGCTGGATCCACTCAACGCGAACTGAGAACAACCATTCAGGTCGTCTCACTTCTTCTTCCTCGACGGACCAGTGCCGCCTTCAGACAGCCAAAAATAAAGGAGCGTCCCCGATTCCCAACGGCATCGAGGACGCTCCGGGCAAGGCGTTCGCACACGCCGCACTTCTGGGGGTGCCACCTGAGCGGGATGGCAGGCGACGTGGTCCCGCCTCGGTGAAACCGCTCAGCCCTTGAGCGGCGCCTCAATGCTCCAGTCACGCCCGTCCGGGTCGCGCACCACCATTCGCTGGGTGCCGTAGTGCGTCTCCTCGAAGGGGCTGACCACCTCGACGACCGGGTCCGGCTTGAAGGCCTCGGCGTCCGCGACGTGCAGGACGACCTGCACCTCAGGCTTGCGTTCCTGGGGAACTTCCCCGACGACGAAGTACGGCCCGTCGGCCTGCTTCAACATTCCGGAACCGTGCTCGGTCGCGAATTCGACCTTGTAGCCCAGCGCTTCCAGGAACTTCGCCGTCTTCCCCCAGTTGTGGGTCTCGATGTAATAGCCTTCGACACCCTCGGTCGTCATGTCCAGGTTCCTTTCACGCGGTGGTTTCGTCGGTGCCGAGCTGCTGATTCTCGGCGAGCTGCTGCTCAGCGAGGTAGGCACGCAGCGCCTTGGCCACCAACGCCGACAAGGACAGTTCACTGTCGATGGCGAAGTGCTTCACCTGCCGGATCAACTCCAGCGGCAAGTAGACGTTGAACTGCCTGACATCCTCAGCACCCATGCAAGCATGCTAGCATAATTGCAGCAACTCGAGACCCCGCGCGCGGCTTGGACGACCCGGTCACGGCACCATCGGACAGCCCCGTCCGCGAACGGTCAGGCGTCCAACTGCTCGTTCTGCCGCTGCTCCACCGCGGCCGCGAACTTCTGCCAGATCCGCCCGCAGTCCCGCGCCAACTGGGCGATCCCGGCCGCACGGTGCGCGGGCACGTCCTCGCTGATCCGGTCCCAGTCCTCGGAGCCCAGCGCCGACACGTCCAGCAGGCGCAGCAGAACCCGCCCGGACTCGGAGAACCGCAGCGACGGGTCGTTGCGCAGGCTCCGCATCAACGCGCACCGCTCGGCGGTCTCCGAAGCAGGCAGCCGCACGCACGCGCTCGTTCGCCGAGGGGCCGCTGAGCGGCGGTCCGCACCCAGTGCCGTCCGCTGGTCCGGCACTGAAGCGGCAGGCACCGAAACACCCGACACCGCGGTCGCCTGCACAGAGGCGGCCGGCAGCGAAGCCGCCGCCGTCCGCCGCGAATCGTCGCGAACGTTGCGGACCGTGTCCGGGCTGACCCCGGCCTCGCGGGCGATCTCCCGCAAGGACGCCCCCTGCCGGTCCGCCAGCAACTGGCTCACCTTGGCGCGCGCGGCGGCGCCGTCCACCGGCCGGAGCCTGCCGTCACGGCCGCGACGATGGGTCACCGGCTCCGCGCTCTTCGGGGAACGCCAGCGGATCGCGCCCACCGTCTTGTGCGAGAGGCCGACGACCGCCGCTATCGCCCGATCGGACCATTCCGGGTACGTGCCGAGGATGCGCTCCGCGGCAGCCGTGCGCTCGGCTCGCGAGAGCGGCAGACCGTGCGCGACGTTCTTCTCCACCGCCAGCACGAACGCCTCGTCGTCGTCGCAATCGCAGAAAACCACGTCGATCGCGTCCTGACCGCGCAACTTGGCGGCCAGCAGCCGGTGCGCGCCGTCGACCACGCGCATCGTGCGGCGGTTCACTAATACCGGAGGCAACACCGCGTCCGTGTTGGCCAGTAAGCGGGCGTGCTCCACGTTGAAACCGGACAATCGTGGCGTATCGGGCTGCACTATATCTCCGAGCGGCAACCATGCCAGAACCGACGAGCCCTCGTCGCTCGTCCCGACCACCCCGACAACGGACTGAACGTTCACAATGCGGCCTTCCTGATCGGAGTCATTTGTCCGAATCGCTTGCCCCTTCGCCGGCGTGTCCGATTCGCGAAATTTGGTACCGTTCGAACGATAGGCACCCGGTATCGCATCCGATAGGCGTTCGGTATCGCATCGCGTGATCGCGCCAGCGTTCTCGAACCTGCCAGGCGGACTGTCCTACCGTCATGGGTCAGATATCCCGATCTTTCCCATTTCCCGTGGGAATCGTGCATCGTCCCGGAGTTCAGTTGGATAGCGACGGGACCCACGGACAGTCAGTAGCGGAATGCGCCGCATTCAAGACCATTTCAGCGCAGTCCCGCAGCGCGGCTGGGTCGCCCCACCTCGCCGTTCGCGTCAGTGCCCGAGGCCTGCCTGCCTGGCCCGCACCGCGGCTTCGGCGCGGTCGACCAGGTGCAGCTTGGCGAAGATGCGGGACAGGTAGTTGCGCACGGTCTTGACGGACAGGCCCAACTGCTTGGCGATCGACGCGGTCCCCAGGCCGTCCGCGACCAGTTCGAGGACCTCCAGCTCCCGATCGGTCAGCTCCGGGAAGGGTTTGTCCGCCCCAGCAGGCTGGTTCAGGTGGTCGGTCACCCACGCCGACGTGCTGGAGTCGAAGACCAGCCCGCCCGACCGGACGATCCCGATGGCCAGCACCAGGTCCTGCGACGGCGCACCGCGGGACAGGTAGCCCCGCGCCCCAGCACGCATGGCGGCGAGGAAGGTCTCCCGGTCGTCGGCGACGCTGACGACCAGCACGGCCGTGTCCGGGCAGTGACCCGAGATCGGCTCGATCACTTCGACCAGCGGCACCGCGCTCGGCGGGTTGACTTGCAGCAGCACGACGTCCGGGTGCAACCGGTGGATCGCGGACACGGCTTCGGGGCCGGTGCCCACATCGCCGACCACCTCCAGCGCCTCGACGCTGTCGAGGACGATCCGCAGGCTCGACCGGTAGACCGGGTGGTCGCCTGCGATCAGGACGGTGACCGGGTCGGCGTGCACAAAGCGCATGGCTGCTTGTTCCGGCACGGTGGCCTTCCCCCAGAACGCCTGAGTACTGCTTATTTTCCAACGAATTGTAGTGCCTGACCAGTAGCCGGGCACCTCGCACGACCGAACCTCCGAGCTACGGGGCACGCACAGTGACCAGCTCGTGCGCACCGCGCCGCATTCACGAAATCCCACACCACCGAGGGCATCTGCCCCACTACCGGAGCGATACCGCCCTGGGACGATTCCCGCACACACCGATCGACCGGTTGTCCTTCTCCGCCAAGGAACCCGGCTCTCACGCGGCGTCCACGTCGGTTCGACCCAAGCGGCCGTGAAACCGCCGTCGATTTGTGCAGGCGTGATCATCCCAATCACCGGGAAATCACGGAGAGACACGAGAAATCCGCGCGGACGAAGGAGATGCCGACCCGGAGAACCCAGATCGCAAGCCCGCACGGACCCGTTCACGCACCCAAGTGCCCCAGGGCACTCCCGCAAATGGTCGTCACGCCCGCCCACCCTCGCTGGCCGCCGCACTCCGTCCGCCGGTGTTGCCGCTCCCCCAGCCACGTGCTACCCATGTCCTGAAGTCCTTTGGACACTGGGAGTGGTTTCCCATGGAGTCACGAACAGACCTCCTGACCATTGCCGGACTCGAACCCGCCACCGGAGCCGTACAACGGCGCCGGGCCCGGTGGCCACTCGTCGCGGCCCCCTTGAACCTCCGCACGCCGACGGTCGCAGGCCTCGCGCACGTCCTAGACCCCAGCACCCGGTAGGCCCAGCCGTGTCCGAAGCGAACAAGGCAGCGCTGACCGCACCGATCTACGCGGAACTGGCACGGGTCGGCAAGGTGCTGGCCAACCCGCTGCGGATCAAGCTGCTCGACCTGCTCGACGGTCGCGAACGCACCGTCGAGCAGCTCTCGCAGGAGTCCGGAATCCCCATCAAGAACACCTCGGCCCAACTGCAGCAACTGCGCTCGGCCCACCTGGTAGCCAGCCGCAAGGACGGCACCCGCGCGCTGTACCGGCTAGCCGACGACGACGTGGCCCGATTCCTCGGCGTGTTCCAGGAGTTCACCGAACTACGGCTGGCCGACCTGCGCACCACCATCTCCGAACAGCTGGGCCACCTCGTACCGGTGACCGCAGCGGAGCTGACGAACCGCGTCGGCGATGGAGCACTGCTCATCGACGTCCGCCCGAGCGACGACTACGCGGCAGGACACATCCCCGACGCCATCTCCGTGCCGTCCGAGCACCTGCTGAACCGACTCGGCGAACTACCGGACGACGCAGAGATCATCGCCTACGGCCACGGCCCTTTCTGCGTGACCTCGGCCGAATGCGTGCGGGTGCTACGACAACACGGCAGGCGGGCACACCACCTCGCAGGCGGCGTCACCAACTGGCACCGCACCGGACGCCCGTTGCACACCACCGACCGCCCATGAGAAGCGCCAGCGACCGGTTGCAGCCGGGCCAGCGCGGGCAGTTCAACCGCGAGGACCACCGCACAGAACGTGTCAACCGCGAGGACCACGGCACCGAACGTGGCCGATTTTACCCGGGGGATTTGACCCTTGAACTTGTCATCGGGCAGGGCTCTACCACCTGCCCTTTTCGCCCGATGAAGGGTCAAATCAAGGGGTCCCCGAGTCAAATCGCAATGCCAGTAAGTTAAGCATCCAAGTTGATCTTCCGATGCCGCGCACGTGCAGGTC
>JBDSAJ010000127.1:0-25005 GCA_039922235.1 Umezawaea sp. | reverse complement strand
AGGTGAACGGGCCACACCTCGCCCTCGGCCTCGGGGACCTCGACCACGGCCGGGTCGCCGTACGCGACGTCGAACGCGCAGGCGATCTCCCGCGCGAGCCCGCGCACCGAGAAGGCGTAGCCGCGGTCGGGCGTCGGCGTGATCTCCAGGACGGTGTCGTCCAGTCCGAGCAGCTCAGCGGCGTCGTCGCCGGGCTGGGCGGTGCCGCTGGGCAGCACGAGGATGCCCGAGTGGTCGTCGCCGAGGCCCAGTTCCGAGGCGGAGCAGATCATGCCGTCGCTGGTGTGGCCGTAGGTCTGGCGGGCGGAGATGGTGAAGTCGCCGGGCAGCACCGCGCCGGGCAGCGCCACGACGACCGTGTCGCCCTCGACGAAGTTCGTGGCACCGCAGACGATGCCGTTGACCTGGCCCGGACCGACCTCGACCTGGCAGAACCGGATCGGCTTCTTGAACTCCTTGAGCTCCTCGATCTCGACGACGCGCGCGGCCACGACGGGACCGGTGACCGGCCCCAGCGGGCGGACGTCGTCGATCTCCATGCCGATCCGGATGAAGGCGTCGGCCAGTTCCTCCGGGGTGGGCGCCTCGGCGAACTCGAGGTGCTCGGTCAACCAGCTAACCGGAATACGCACCGGTCAGGCCTCCGTTCCGAAGGGCAGCGTGAAGCGGACATCGCCCTCGACCATGTCGCGCATGTCGGGCAGGCCGTTGCGGAACTGCAGCGTGCGTTCGAGCCCCATGCCGAAGGCGAAGCCCGAGTAGACGTCCGGGTCGACACCGGTGGCGCGCAGGACGTTCGGGTTGACCATGCCGCAGCCACCCCACTCGACCCAGCCCGCACCGCCCTTCTTCTCCGGGAACCACACGTCCACCTCGGCGGACGGCTCGGTGAACGGGAAGAAGTGCGGGCGCAGCCGGGTCTTCGAGTTCTCGCCGAACATGGCCCGCGCGAACGCGTCCAGGGTGCCCTTGAGGTGCGCCATGGTGAGGCCCTTGTCGATGGCGAGGCCCTCGACCTGGTTGAACACCGGCGTGTGCGTCGAGTCCAGCTCGTCGGTGCGGAACGTGCGGCCGGGGCACACCACGTAGATCGGCGGCGTGCGCTCCAGCATCGTGCGGGCCTGCACCGGCGAGGTGTGCGTGCGCAGCACCAGGCCCGAGTCGGCGGGCGCGACGTAGAACGTGTCCGACATCGTGCGCGCCGGGTGGTCCTTGCCGAAGTTCAGCGCGTCGAAGTTGAACCACTCCGTGTCGATCTCGGGGCCTTCGGCGACCTCGTAGCCCATGGCCACGAAGACGTCGGCCACGCGCTCGGCGAGCGTGGTGATCGGGTGGCGGGCGCCGCGGGGCGTCCGGTCCCACGGCAGCGTGACGTCGACGGACTCCTCGCGGAGCACGTGCTCGTCCCGCTCGGCCTGCAGCACGACGAGCCGTTCCTCGAACGCCTTCTTCACCGCGGCCTGCGCCACGTTGACCCGCTTGCCCGCCTCGGCCTTCGCCTTGGGCGGCAGCGCGCCGATCTCCCGGCGCGCTAGCAGCACCGGTGACCGGTCGCCGACGTGCGCGGGCTTCAGCGCGGCGAGCGCGTCGAGGTCGGCAGCGGCGGCGAACGCCTCCTGGGCCTTCTGCACGGCCGCGTCGAGGGCCTCCGGCGCGAGCGCCGCGACCTCCTTGGGGTCGTACGGGTCGTTTGCTCCGGACATGGTTGGTGGACAGCTCCCGTTGGGCACGTCGCGGATGGGCGGCATCGACTCCGCCGTTGACACGCGGCGGAGCAGGCCGATAGTAGGCGATCGGCCGAATCGACTTCTTCCGCGTGTCCGATCAGGCGTCCCGACGCGGGGTGCGCGCGACGAGTTCGAGCGCGGATTCGGCGGTCGGCTCGCTCGCGGCGGTGGGCGCGCGCGTCGCGGAACCTCCGCTCCACGCCCAGGTCCCGGCGGAACGCGGCGTCGCCGCAGGGCTTCATCGCCAGGTCGGTGACGGTCACCACGGCGGCGGGCGTCACCTGGCACACCTCGCGGCGGGCGTGGGCGGGTTCCCAGCCGTGCGCGGCGACCGCGTCGTAGTACAGGACGCGGACGTGGTCGGCCCAGACCGCGGCGGGGGCGACGACGGTCCTGGTGATCCGGGTGAGGTGGGTGCGCAGCGACCTCGTCGTTTCCATTCCCTCAGGTCGCGGGTACAGCGAGTAGGACGGGAAGTTGCCGTACAGGCGCTCGCCGGGTGGGCCTTCGGTGACGGTGTGCACGAGCAGCGCTCCGCCGACGAACGCACCGCGCCACGACGTGCCTCGGCCGCCGAACGCCTCGTCGCGGTCACCCCGTGAGCGCGGCACGTTGATGCCGACCTTGAACGCCTGGAGGTCGGCCGACAGGCGCTTGGCCGTCGCGGGGTCGTCGCACGCCAGCGTGGCGACCAGCGCGCCGTTGCTGGCGTTCATCGCCGACAGCATTTCGGCTTCTGTATCCACTAGGACAATCGTGTCGACGGGCCCGAACGGCTCGGCGTGGTGCAGGGGTGAGGAGCGCGGCGGCGCGAGGATCGCGGTCGGCGGCAGGTAGGCGGCGGTCTGCTGGCCGGGCAGGAAGCGGCCGTCTGCCAGTGAGCCGCGGTAGAGCGGGACACCGCCCATCCGCACGGCCTCGTCCACCACGTCGGCCAGTTCCTTGGCCTTCGCGTCGGTGATCAGCGGGCCGAAGTCCAGTTCCGGCAGCCGGTCGTCGGGGTGCTCGACGGCCAGCGGGTGGCCGAACGCGACCCCGCGCACGGCGGGCAGGTAGACCGCGAGGAACCGGTCGAACAGCTCGCGCCGCACGACGTAGCGCGGGTAGGCGGTGCACCGCTGCTTGGCGTAGTCGAACGCCTTGCGGATCTGCGGGCCGAGGCTGTCCCAGTCGCCGAACTCCCAGATCCCCCAGCAGTTCAGGCCCTCCTGCTCCAGCACGTGCCGCTGGTCGGAGTCGACCAGGCTCGCGACGATCTCGCCGCCGACCCCCCGGCCGCCGACGAACGAGAGGCAGCCGATGTCCGGTGAGCCGACGAGCACCGGCGACAGCTCGCCGCCGCTGCCGCTGACCAGCGTGAGCGGCAGGCCGTGCCGGGCGGCCAGTGCCGTCGCCAGGGTCAGGCAGCTCACGCCGCCGTCGGTCGGCGCCTTGGCGATGGCGGCGTTGCCCGCGAGCACCTGCACCAGCATCGCGTGCATCAGGACGCTCATCGGGCAGTTCCAGCTGGCGATGTTGCTGACCGGACCGCGCAGCGGCGTGCGGCCGTCGAGCATCGCGTCTATCTCCTCGACGTACCAGCGCACGCCCTCGACGCACCGGTCCACGTCGGCGGTCGCGAGCCGCCACGGCTTGCCGATCTCCCACACCAGCAGCAGAGCAAGCAGGTCGCGGTTGGCCTGGAGGTCGTCCAGCGCGGCCGTGACGCGGGCTTTCCGTTCGGGCAGCGGGACTCCTGCCCACTCGCGGTGTTCCTCCACGGCCGCCGCGACGGCGGAGCGGGCACACCTCGCGTTCAGCCTCGGCGGGCCCGCGATGGTGGTCCCGTCGGCCGGGGTCGTTGCCGGGCTCGGGTGGCCCTCGCGCCGCCAGCGGCCGCCGTAGAAGTTGAGCAGGCGGTCGTCGTGGAACGCCTCCGGTGCGATCTCGGCGCAACGGGCGTACAGCTCGCGCCACGACGTGCCGGGCTTGAGGATCAAGGACATGTGCGGACCTCCCCGGTCTAGCGGTTCTGCACGTGCTGCCAGCCGAAACGGCCCTTGATGCAGAGGTTCCCGTGGGTCACCGAGCTGTCGTGCGGTGACGTGACCTTGACGATCTCGTTGTCCTGCACGTGGAGCGTGAGGTTGCAGCCCACGCCGCAGAACGTGCAGGTGGTGGTGGTCGAGGTCTGCCGCTCCTCGTCCCACGTGCCGTTCTCGCGCCGGTCGTGCTCGGCCTTGAAGCTGAGCGCGCCCGTCGGGCACACCTCGACGCAGTTGCCGCAGTACACGCAGGCGCTGTCCGGCAACGGGTTCGCGAACTCGGTGGAGATCCGTGCGTCGAACCCGCGTCCGGCGACCGTGATGGCGAACGAGTTCTGCCACTGGTCGCCGCAGGCGTCGACGCACTTGTAGCAGAGGATGCACTTGCCGTAGTCCCGCACGTACAGCTCGTTGTCGACCTTCACCGGCTGCCGCACGGTCGCCGCCGTCAGGCCGTCCGGGACCTCGTGCTCGCCCGGCTGCCGGTGGTCGCGGTCGTCGCTCGGCGGCGCGGGCGGGCCGAACCGCTCCGGCTCGGCACCGGTTTCCTCAAGCCAGCCCTGGACTTCCGGCGTGGTGGACAGGTCGGTCGCCGACGCCAGCAGCTCCAGCACGACCTTGCGGCTCGTCCGCGTCCGCTCGGTCTCGGTGCGCACGACCATGCCCGGCTCGACCTTGCGCGAGCACGACGGGACCAGCGTCCGCGAGCCCTCGACCTCCACCATGCAGACGCGGCAGGCGTTCGCGGGCTGGAGCGTGTCGCCGTAGCAGAGCGTGGGATCTCCGTGCCCGCCGCCGTGCAAGCGTCGATGATCGTGGCGTTCTCGGGCACCCGCACGGGTTCGCCGTCGAGCGAGAACTCGACGAGCCGCCGCGGGAGCCCGATGTCGATGGCGGTCACGCGCGTTTTCCCTTCTCCAGAGCCCCAAGGCGGTCGATGGCAGATTCGATCGCGTTCCACGCGGTCTGGCCGAGGCCGCAGATGGAGGAGTCCCGCATCACCTGGCCGACCTCGCGCAGCACCTTGAGGTCGTCGCCGCCGGTGCTGAGCTTCTTGCCGCGCCGTGGCATCCCACTTGCGGCCGGTGGGGAACGCCGCGCCACCGCGGCCCATGAGCTTCGAGTCCGTCACCTCGCGGATCACGCCGACCGGGCCGAGCAGCAAGGCGTTGCGCAGCCCCGAGTACCCGCCCGTGGCCCGGTAGTCGTCCAGGCTCGTCGGGTCGACGACCCCGACCCGCCTGCGCAGCCGCAGGCCTTCGTCCCCCTGCTGGGGAACGCGCACCGGTGGCTCCTCGGTGGAGGGTCGCCGGGACGCGATCTCCACCAGGGTCCGGGGTTCGACCGGTGCCAGCAGCGCCTCGACCGGGTGCTCGCCCGCCTGGAACACCAGTGCCGCCGGCACCCGCTCGCAGACCCCGAGGCACGGGCTGCGCAGCCACTTGACGTCGCCGGTCTTGCCGCCCGCCGGGCCGAACGCATCGGTCAGCGCGTCGGTGAGCCGCTCCGCGCCGTTGACCTTGCAGGCCAGGTCGACGCAGGCGTGCACGACCCGCTTCGGCCGTTCCACCAAGGAGAACAGCGAGTAGAAGCTCGCCACGCCGTACGCGTCGGCGGGCGGCACCTCCAGCGCCTGGCAGATGTGGTTGAGCGCGCCCTGGCTGATCCAGCCGACCCGGTCGTTGACCGCGTGCAGCGCGGGCAGCAGCAGGTCCCGCGCCGGCTGCTGCCCGACCAGCACGGCGTCCACGGCGGCCCGCTCGTCGTCGGTGGGGGTGAAGCTGAGGAAGTGCAGGTCCACGGTGGCTCTCCCCTGCTAATTAGACGGGCAACCGGTCTTCCTCGGTGATCCCCGGCGGCAGCTTGTCCACCCGGATCGCGGACGCCTTGTACTCGGCGGTGCCCGCGATCGGGCAGGTCGCCTCGATGGTGATCGCGTTGACGTCGATCTCGTCCGGGAAGTGGAACGTCATGAACGCCAGCCCCGGCCTGAGCCCCTCGTCGATCCGCACCGGCGCCACGATCGCGCCCCGCCGCGATGAGATCTGCACCAGCTCGTCCTCGCGGACGCCGAGCAGCTCCGCGTCCTCCTGGCACAGGTCCAGGGTTTCCCCGCGCCGCAAGGGGGAGTCGAACCCGCCGGACTGCACGCCGGTGTTGTAGGAGTCCAACCGCCTGCCCGTCGTGAGGCGCAGCGGGAACGATGCGCTTCTCGATGGACATCTCGGGGTTGCTGCCCGCCGCGCGGGCGATGGCGATGGTCTCGGCCATCATCGTGGCGACGAGTTCGCGGGAGTCGTCGTGCGCGCAGATCTCCGCCGTGGTCGCCCTGGTGAGGGCGCTGAGCGGGTTGAAGGCGACGTTGCCCATGAGTTTGATCCAGATGTCGTCGCGCAGGTTCGGCTCGACCGGGCACTTCAGACCGCCCGCGATCATGGCCTCGCTGAGCGTCGTGCAGCGCGCGGAGACCCCGCCCGTGGGCTCGCCGATGGAGAAGCGGGTGCCCTCAAGGTGGCGGATGACGCCGGGGGCCTCGATCTCGGTCGAGCAGTAGACGACGCAGCCGATCGCGCGGCGGGTGTCGAGCACCGCGCTGACGGCCCCTCCGGGGTCGACGGCCTCGATGCGGCGGTTCTCCAGCGGATGCCCGGCCAGGCCGTGGAAGTACCACCAGGGAATGCCGTTCTGAGCCGCGATCACGGCAGTTTCCGGACCCAGCAGCGGTTTGAGCAGCGGCCCGGCCGAGGCGTAGGTGTGCGCTTTCAAGCCGAGGAAGACGTAGTCGACCTCGCCGACGACCCCTGGATCATCGGTGGCGTGCGGATGTTCGGCGAAGTCCCCGCGAGGGCTGAGCACCCGCACGCCGTGCGCCCGCAAGGCGGCGAGGTGCGGGCCCCTGGCGATCAAGTGGACCTCTACTCCAGCGCGATGCAGGGCCGCGCCCCCATAGGCGCCGATCGCCCCTGCTCCCAGAACGGCGACTCTCATGTCCTGCCCCGTCTCATCCGAGTGATTGCATACAGTATACTGACTTGGCGGACCTGCGAAAGGACGCAGAATCTGCACACGAAACGCGATCGAGTGATTACTCAGAGTTCGAAATCGGCGACAATTAGCCCGCCCGGCCGACAAGGTGACGTACCACACTCTGAACTTTGCATACAACAACCTGTATGCTGAAACCATTCAATCGACAAGCAAGGAGGTGGCCATGAACCAGCCGACACCGTTTCCCGGCGACGTGACCACCGGGCGCCGCGGCTCGCGAGCCGCATTGAGCGGCGCCGCGGCCAAGCGCGTGGAACGACCGGCACCGCTCCGCCAGGCCGTGTACGAGGCGCTGATCGAGCTGATCGTGAACCGCACCCTGCAACCCGGCCAGCACTTGGTCGAGGTGGAACTGGCCGAGTACCTCGGGGTCAGCAGGCAGCCGGTGCGCGAGGCCCTCCAGCGCCTGCAGACCGAGGGCTGGGTCGACCTGAAGCCCGCGCAGGGCGCGTTCGTGCACCTGCCGACCGAGGAAGAGGCCGACCAACTGCTCAGCGTTCGCGCCGTGCTGGAGACGCACTCCGCCCGGCTCGCCGCCGAGCGCGCGACGCCCGAGGACGTCGACCAGTTGTGGATCCTGCAGGCCAACGGCATGGCTGCGGTCGAGGCGGACGACATCGAGGGCATGGTCGCGGCGAACGCCGCGCTGCACGCCTTCCTCACCAAGCTGTCCGGCAACACCGTGCTGGCCGAGATGATCGGGATGGTCGACCGCCGGGTGCGGTGGTACTACACGCCGATCGCGGGCCAGCGGGGCGTGGACTCGTGGCTGGAGCACCGCGACCTGATCCTCGCGATCTCCGACAACAACGTCGACCTCGCGGGCACGATCATGACCCAGCACACCGACCGGACCCGGCAGGCGTACCACGCCCGGCCACGGGGCGACCGGGCGTAAGACCAGCGGTGACACCAGCACCACCTCCACAAGAGGGCGGTGATGGTCACCACTGCCACCCATATTGCATACGAAAGCCTGTATTCTGAATCCATCAGGCGGGTCAGTGTCGACCCAACACCCCCCGGCATGGATGGCCCGGAAGAGCTATCACTGACGGGAGTGAGTGCACTTGAAATCAAACGTCCACTGTGGACTGAGCCGAAGGAGAAAGGTCATGAAGAACTGGTTCACCAAGGCACCCCGCCGCCCACGCGGGTTCTCCGCCGACGGCCGCACCCTCGGGCTGGGCTTGGCCACCGCGATGGAGGCGCAGCGCCGCAAGGACGAGTCGGTCACCGACGTCGAGGACTACCTGCGCGAAACCGCGACGAACGACCAGGACAGCTCAGCCCGTCACTGACCTGGCCGCAGGGGCCGACTTGGTCCGAGACAACCTCGCCGCAGGGTGTCATTTCTCGTGACACATTGATCTGTCCGACCTGGGGTTCCGCCTCATGGTGATGTCACCCACGGTCAGTCTCAGATCCGTGGCATTTCTCCGGGCAGAACGCCCCTTCCTCGGATCTGATCACGCAGGCGGTCACGCGGTGGCCCGCCGCGTGCAGCCCCTTGACCTCGATCTTCCTGCAGGGGCCACAAGTTGCACCTGAGCACCGTGGCGGCTGGTCGAGCCTCACCGAGGCCCGGCACAGGACCGTCGAGTTCGGCAAGAAGCTGCTCCAGCCCCAGGAACCCTCGGCGCGCACTACGTCACGGCGGTCGGCATCGCGTGGCCTGACCGCTACAACTGCTCGGCGAGATCGCTCGCGACGTCGATTGCGATCGCCCGCGTCCGGATCGCAAGCGGGGACTCGGTGCGCCAGGCAGGCCAGTGCAGGGACAACTCGCGGGCCGGTGACGGCTCCAGCGGGTGAATGCTGAGCTGGTCGTCGGACCAGGCATCGTTTCCGTGCAGGGCAAGCCATGGCAGCACCGCACAGCCGATGCCCACCCGCACCATCGACAGGATGGTCTCGTGGCCCGTGGTGCGGAACACGAACCGTGGCTGCGCGCCGGCGCGGGCGAGCGTCCGCTCCAACCACCTCTGGTGATAGGTGGGCGGCCAGGCGACCATCGGAGCATCGTCGAGCAACTTCACCGGCACCGGGCCATCGGGGAACGCGCCTACGCCGGCCACCAGGAGGTACGGCTCATCGAAAAGTCTGACGTGCTCGACGTCGCCTTCGACCGGGCCGTCGTGGAACAGCAGGTCGAGATCCCCGATCCGCGGATCCTCCGGTTTCACGTCGGTCAGCCTGATCTCGCAGCCGGGATGCTCCTCCAGCAGCCGGCGGATGACGACCGGCAGGATCAGGTTCGACACGCTCTGGAAGGTGCCGATGTCGATCCGGCCGTTGCCCGCCCGGAAGCGGTCGACGGCGTCGGTCAGCGCCTCCGCCTTCGCCAGCAGATCGCGGCCGTGAGCCAGGACCACCTCGCCGAGCGGTGTGATCCGGACCGGCCTTGGGCCCCCAGGCCGGTCGAAGACCGGGCCACCGACGGCCTTCTCCAGCGCGGCGATCTGCTGGCTCACCGACGATTGGGTGTAGCCAAGCCGCGCCGCCGCTTGGCTGAACGTTCCTTCCTCGGCGATCAAGGCCATAGCCCGCAGGTAACGCAGTTCGACGTCCGCCATGGCACCGAGCATAAGCGATAGCGATTGACTTGATGTCAAATCATCGCTTTTTATAAAGATCCTCTCGACTTAACGTCGTTGCCATGACGAACGCGAGCACGCTCAATCCGGCAGCCACGGCAATCCCGAGCCGCCCGACCTGGCCGCGCCTGGGGTTGCCCAAACTGGTCTGGGCGCTGGCGGCCACGCACTTCGTCGGCCGGGCCGGTGGTGTGGTGCGGTCGTTTCTGGTGCTGTACCTGACGCAAGCGCAGCACCTCTCGCCCACCACCGCCGGCGCGGTGGTCGCGGCTGTCGGCGTGGGGGACATCGGATCCCAGTTGCTCGGTGGCTGGTTGGGAGACCGGATCGGCCGGCGCAACACGATGCTGGTGGGGTTCGTGGGTAGCGCTGTGGCGCTCGCCGCGCTCGGCTCGGCGGATTCGATGCCCGAGATCTGGGCAGCCGCCGTCGGTGTCGGGCTGACGATCGAACTGTTCCGCCCGGCAGGGTCGGCCGCGGTGGCTGATCTGCCCGCGCAGCAACGGATCCGTGCGTTCGGGTTGCTCTACTGGGCAGCCAACCTCGGCTTCTCGGTCGCCACGGTCACGGCCGGAATCCTGGCCAGCCACGGGTACGGGCTGCTGTTCTGGATCAACGTGGTGGCCTCGCTGACCGCGGCGCTGATCGTCTGGCGCCAGGTGCCGGAAACCCGCCCGGCGGTGTCGATGCGGACGCGGCGAGCGCTGCTGCCCGTTCTGCTGCGTGACCGGTTGATGATCGCGATGATGGCGGTTCACGTCGGCTACTTCACGCTCTTCCTGCAGACGTTCACGACGTTGCCGCTGCTGATGACGGCCAACGGTCTTGGCCTCGCGACCTACGGCGCGGTGCTGGCCCTGAACGGGATCGCCGTCGTGGCCGTCCAGCCAGTGGCGGTCCGGCTGCTCGCCGGCCGCAACGGCGGTGAGGTGTCGGCCGTCTCGATGCTGCTGGTCGGGGTCGGCGCCGCGCTCGGCGCCATGAGCCACGGCACCGCAAGCTTCGCCGGATCGGTCCTGATCTGGACCCTCGGCCAGATCGGTATCGCCGTCCGGTTCGGCGACACCTTCGCCGACCTCGCACCTGCCGAACTGCGTGGCAGGTACATGGGCCTGGCCTCAACCACCTGGAGCATCGGCGCGGTGCTCGGCCCGCTGGCCGGAACAGCGCTGCTCGATCTGGCCGGACCGACCGTCCTCGGATCGGCATGCGCGATCGGTGGGATCGTGCTCTTCGCCGCTCAGCGGGCGCTCACACCGGCACTGCGACGCCGAACCGCGGCGCACGGCGAATCCCACGAAACGAAAGGTAGTGCCGCATGAGCACGTACGTGTTGATCCACGGTGGCGGAGACGACAGCTGGTCCTGGCACCTGGTCGCCGCCGAACTCCGGAGCCGGGGACGCGAGGTGGTGGCTCCGGATCTGCCTGGCGACGAATCGGCCACGTTCGCCGACTACGCCGATGCGGTGGTGGAAGCCGTCGGCAACCGGGAGGACCTGGTCGTCGTCGGCCACTCGTTCGGCGGGTTCACCGCACCGCTGGTCGCCGATCGACTCGCGGCCGATCTGCTGGTACTGGTGGCCGCCATGATCCCCGCGCCCGGCGAATCGCCGGACGTTTGGGGGCGCAACACCGGATATGGCGAGGCGGTGCGGGCGCAGGCGGCGCGCGACGGCGGCCGCACCGGTAACGCCGACCCGTACATCAGCTTCCTCCACGACCTGCCGCGTGCACTCGCGGAAGAGGCGATGCGCAGGGAGCGGGCATACCCGTCGCCCGCCGGGATGAAAGAGCCGTGGCCGCTGGGAGCGTGGCCGGACGTCCCCACCAGGTTCGTGCTGTGCAACGAGGACCGCTGCTTCCCGCCGGATTTCCTTCGCGGGCTGGCAACCGAACGCCTTGGCATCGTCCCGGACGAGATCGCCGCAGGCCACTGCGTCGCGCTCAGCCGTCCCACGGAACTAGCCGACCTCCTCGAGAGCTACCGATGACGTGGCCTCGATCGATGGCCGACCAGCAACAGCCGGGTGGTGACCCGAGCACCACCACCCGACCGCCCGTCACCGACCGCCCTGCAACTCCGCTTCCCTCATCACCGCCACCGCTCGACGGCGGGTCCCGATGAGCGAAGCGACCGCGGTGACCACGAGCGTCGCGACGATCACGCCGAGGGACACCGTGATCGGCACCTCCGGGGCCGACGACACCCCGTGGTGGTGCAGTGCCTCGAAGATGAGCTTGAGGCCGATGAACGCGAGCACGAACGCTAAACCCTTGCTCAGGTAGATGAGCCGGTCCAGCAGCCCTCCCACGAGGAAGAACAGCTGGCGCAACCCCATGAGGGCGAACGCGTTGGCGGTGAACACCAGGTACGGCTCCTTGGTGAGCCCGAAGATCGCCGGGATCGAGTCGACGGCGAACAGCAGGTCCGTGGTGCCGACCGCGACCATCACGATCAGCATCGGCGTGACGACCCGCCGCCCGTTCACGCGGGCGGTGATCGCCGCGCCGCGGTAGCCGTCCGAGGTCGGCACGACCCGTCGAACCACCCGCAGCGCAACGTTCTCGGAGAACTCGGCCTCGCCGGAGGACTCGTCCTGCCGCAGCAGCTTCCACGCCGTGAACACGAGGAAGGCGCCGAAGACGTAGAAGAGCCAGTCGAAACGGGAGATCGCGCTCGCCCCCGCCACGATGAACACCGCCCGCAGCGCCAACGCCAGCACGATGCCGACGAGCAGCACCTTCTGCCGGTACTGCCGGGGCACGGAGAACCTGGACATGATCAGCACGAACACGAACAGGTTGTCCACGCTGAGCGAGTACTCCGTGATCCAGCCCGCGAAGAACTCGCCGCCGTACCGACCGCCCGCGAACAGCGTGATCCCGAGACCGAAGACGACGGCCAGCGACACGTAGCCGAGCACCCACAGCAGGGACTCGCGGAACGACGGGTCGCGCGGGTTCCGCGCCACGAGCCAGAAGTCGAACGCCACCACGGCGGCGAACCCGCCGAGCGTCGCCAGCCACACCCAGGTGTGCAGATCCATGCTCATCCCCTTCCAGCTCGGGACTTCCTGCGCTCACGGGCTTCCGCCAGTGACGCGGCATGCACCACGTACTGCTCGAACAGCCTCTCCGCAGCGGGGTTTCCGGAACGGACCCGCCGCAACCAGCCGGGCGCGATGCGCTCGTGCAGCCAGAGGAACCCGATGGCCCAGCCGATGCTCACCATCGCCTGGTACGCCAGGAATCCGAGCAGGTCGGCGGGCCAACCGGGCGCACCACCGAGTATGAGCCCGGACAGGACCTCGTGCGCCAGGCGAGCCAAGGGTTCCGCTCCGCTGAACGTGGCCAGGAAGGCGAGGTCGAACAGCGACACCGCGGCCGCCAGCGCCACCGCGACGAACATCGGCGCCACCGCGCCGCTGCGCAGCGCTTCGGCCGGGAGGTACTGGCGCACGGCTGACTGGTTGCGCCGCCTGGCCTTGGCCAGCGCCCACGCGCGCGGTTCCACGTAGTCCGGCCACCAGTTCTCCGGCGGGTCCTTCAGCGCCGCGCCCGCGACCACGATCACGACGAGCACCACCGCTGCGGCGACGTCCAGGAACACGGCCCGGTTGTCCGTGCGCAGCAGGAAACCCGCGAGCAGCACGAAGGGCACGCAGCCGTAGGCGAACGCCCCGCTGACGACCCCGACCCCGGACGTGACGCGCTCCGGGAACCAGCGGACCACCGTGCCCACGCAGGCCGAGTACACCAGTCCCGCGCCGACGCCGCCCAGCAGCGAGTAGCCGAGGTAGACGGTCGACAGGTCCGCCGCATGGGCCAGCGTCGCCAACCCGATCCCGCACAGCACCGCACCCGCGACCACGGCCAGCGCGGGTGGCAGGTGGCCTCGGTCGCGCAGCCAGGCGGCGGGGAACGCCGTGGCCGCCTGGCAGACCGTCCACAGCGCCAGTGCCCAGACCACGTCGGTCAGCGGGTGGGTCTCCACCAGCACCGGAACCACCGCGCCGAACCCGTACTGCTGGATCCCAGCGACGAACATCGCCGCCCAGGCCGACCACAACACCCAGTTCCTCGACCGGCCCAGCAGTTCCCGGTCCGACTCGCCAACGCGGTAGCGCCTGCCGTAGGCGTCCCGCATCTCCTGTGGTTCGGGCATCGTCCTGCCCACTGACATTGGAGATCGTATACAGTATTAAGTAGCCTCTTGTATGACACCGCCTATGCCGGATGTCCACGTCGGGAGCGCTCCTATGACCAGTTGGCAGGCAGCCCGACAGGCGGCCCGAGACGCCGCGAAGCCCTTGGAGTCGGCGGAGGTGCCACTGGCAGACGCACTGGGCACCACTCTCGCCGAACCGCTCACGGCCCAAACCCCCATGCCCGCCTTCGACACCTCCGCCAGGACCAGCAAGCCACTCCCCCACCCACCGACCTCCCGCGCCACTGGCAAGCCACAGACACCCTCGCGGCGGGTCAAGCCGTCGGTATCGCCACGGGCGCACCGGCTCCCCGCGGCGCCGACGCGGTACTGCCGGTCGAGCACGCCACTCGGATCGGGCCGACCGTCGTCGGCGAGGCCCAAGCGGGGCGTCACATCCGGCGGACGGGTGAGGACTGCGAGCAAGGCCTGGAGCTGCTGCCGTCGGGGACGGTCGTGTCGCCTGCGGTGCTCGGGCTTGCCGCTGCCGTCGGCCACGACGTGCTGCGCGTGCACCGGAGGCCGCGGGTTGCGGTGGTGCTCACCGGTGACGAAGTGGTGCAGGTGGGGCGGCCCGGTGTCGGGCAGGTGCGGGACGCGATCGGGCCGGTGCTGCCCGGTGTGCTGGCCGCGGCCGGTGCCGATCTGGTCGACGTGCTGCACGTTCCGGATCGGGCGGAGCCGCTGGTGGAGGCGTTGCGGCGGGACGACGTCGACGTGGTGGTGGTTGGCGGGGCGACGTCGAAGGGGCCCGCAGACCACTTGCGGGCGGTGCTGGCCGAGCTGGGGGCGGACGTCCGGGTGGCCTGTGTGGAGTGCAGGCCGGGGCACCCGCAGCTGCTGGCGGTCCTGCCGGAAGGTCCCTGCGTGGTGGGGTTGCCGGGGAATCCGTTCGCGGCGCTCGGCGCGTGCCTGACGCTGGTGGTGCCGCTCGTCGGAGCGTTGGCGGGGCGGAGCGTGCCCCCGGTGGTCACCGCGGAACTGAAGAACGACGTGGTGGCCCACCCGACGGACACGCGGCTGGTTCCTGTCGTGTTGACCGGTTCGGCCGCCGTTCCGGTCGGCCATGACCGACCGGGCACGCTCTGGGGCGCGGCGCTGGCGGACGCGCTCGCCGTGGTGCCTCCGGGGTGGGCTGGCGGGCCGGTTGAGCTGCTGCGCCTGCCCCACTAGTGGAAACGGAGGCCAACGGCGGCGTGCGGCGCACTAGGATCTGAGCCACAGCCCACGCGACTCCCGAGGTGAGCACCACACCCATGTCCCACACCTTCGGAGTCGACCTGCGCGGGATGATCGACCTGCTCAGCCACCACCTCTACAGCAGCCCCCGCGTCTACGTGCGAGAACTGCTGCAGAACGCGGTGGACGCCATCACCGCGCGCCGCGAGCTGGACCCGGACGCGCCCGCCGAGGTGTGGATCGAAACCATCGAAACCACCGGGGGTGTGCTGCGCATCACGGACACCGGTATCGGCCTGTCCGAGTGCGAGGTGCACGAGCTGCTGTCGACGTTGGGCAGGACGTCGAAACGGGACGAGTTGGGGTTCGCGCGGCAGGGTTTCCTCGGTCAGTTCGGGGTGGGGATGCTGTCCGCTTTCCTGGTCGCCGAGGAGATCCGGTTGACCACTCGGTCAGCCAGGGGCGGCCCCGCCGTGCGGTGGACGGCGGACGCGTCGGGCAACTACCGCGTCGAGGTCGACGAGGGCGCGCACGCGGCGGTCGGCACGACCATCGAGCTGGTGCCCGACCGCGACGCCGAGCACTGGCTGACGACGGACATGGTGCGGGCGCTGGTGACCGAGTACGGCGACCTGCTGCCGGTCCGGGTGCACGTCGCGGGTGAGGCCGCCACGACCGGTCTGCTGCCCTGGGGCAGGCGGTCGGAGGAGACCGGTGCCGACTTCGGCGAGCGGATGGCCGACTACGGCGAGGAGCTGTTCGGGTTCCGGCCGTTCGACGCCATCCCGATCGAGGTGCCGACCGTCGGCCTGACCGGGATCGCGTTCGTGCTGCCAGAGGGCGTGCACCCCGGCACGCGCCAGTCGCACCGGGTGTACCTGAAGCGGATGCTGGTCGGCGACGGTGTCGAGGGCCTGCTGCCGGACTGGGCGTACTTCGTGCGCTGCGTGGTGGACTCGTCGGCGCTGCGGCCGACGGCGAGCCGCGAATCCCTGTACCAGGACGAAACGCTGCTGGCCGTCCGCGATGAACTGGGCAAGCAGGTGCGGGACTGGTTGGTGCGCCTGGACGCGACCGATCCGGACCGCACGTCGCAGCTCCTGTCCGCGCACCACCTCGGCATCAAGTCGCTGGCGCGCGCGGACGACGAGATGCTGCGGCTGGTCGAACGCTGGCTGCCGTTCGAGACGACCGAGGGCGCGGTGCCGCTGCGGCAGTTCCGCCGGATGCACGGCACCGTGCTGTACGTGCCGAACGTGGACGAGTTCCGCCAGCTCGCGCCGGTCGCGCAGGCGCAGGGCATCGGGCTGCTCAACGCGGGCTACGCCTACGACGTGGAGATCCTGGATCGACTGGTGGCGTTGGACGGCTCGGCCGCCGCGCGGCAGGTCGCGCCGAGCGAGCTGCTGGCCGCGCTGGACCACCCGGAGCCACTGTTCGACTCCGAGCTGAGGTCTCGGCTCGCGGAGGCCCGCGGGGTGCTGGACCGCCACGACTGCGAGGCCGTGGCGCGCGACTTCGACCCGGTGTCACTGCCCGCGCTGCTCATCTCCACTGTGGACGGTGAGCGCAAGCGCGACGCCGAGGAGATCTCCGGCGACGCCGACCCGCTGTGGGCCGAACTGCTCGGTGAACTGGTCGGCGAGGCGTCGACGGCGAGCCAGCAGCTGGTGCTGAACTGCCGCAACCCGTTGGTGCGCAGGCTGGCCGCGCTGTCCGACCCGGCGCTGGTCGAGCTGACGGTCGAATCGCTGTACGTGCACGCGCTGCTCCAGGCGCGGCGCCCGATGCGGCCCAAGGACACCGCCGCGCTCAACCGCTCGTTCCTGGAGTTGCTCAACCGGGCCGTGGGGGACCGATGACCGACAAGCTGGCCGCCGAGGAGCAGTTCACCGAGGCATACCACCTGCCGCCGGGGATGCCGCGGCACGAGGCGCTCGAACGCGCGGCGCGCGCTGCGGACGCGGCGGACCACCAGCAGCTGGCCGTGTCGTGCCGGGTGGCGCTGATCCGCTCCTGCTACGACCTCGGCCGCTACGACCTGATGCTGGCGCCGTTCGCCTGGTGCACCGCCGCGGAGAAGCGCTGGCCGGAGGACTTCGGCCGCTGGGAGTCGCACACGTTCGACTGGTGCCACAAGTGGATCGCGAACGGCCTGCGCCGCGATCCGAGGTTCAGCCTGGCGCAGCTCAACGCGGTGGTGGAGCAGTTCGCGAACCGCTACCGGCAGCACGGGTTCTCGCAGCAGCCGGTGCACGGCGTGCGGGCGACGCTGGCGCTGCACGTCGGCGACGACGAGGCGTACCGCGAGCACCTGACGAAGTTCCTCGCGCTGGACCGCGGCCCGATGAGCGACTGCGAGGCGTGCGTCGTGGAGGACCAGGCGACGCACCTGATCCGGCTCGGGCGGCACGCGGAGGCCGTGGCGCTCGCGGAACCCGTGCTGCGGCAGGACACCACGTGTTCGACGCAGCCGCAGGGCATCCTCACCGCGCTGCTGCCCGCGTTCATCGCGCTGGGCGACCACGAACGGGCGAGCAACGCGCACCTGGTGGCGTGCAGGCTGATCAAGGACGACCGGCTCGCGAGCTACCTCAATGCCCACCTGGAGTTCTGCGCCACCGCTGGGCACGTGGCCCGCGGTGTGGAGTTGCTCTCCGGGCACCTCCACCGCGTGCACCACTCCACCAGCCCCGCCGAGGCGATGGACTTCTCCGCCGCTGCGGCGCTGCTGCTCAGCCGGGTCGCGGACGACGTCGAGTTCGAGGTGCTCCAGCCGGACGGCATCACCACCCGCACCCTGCGGACGGCGGAACTGCGCGCCGAACTGGAGGAGTCCGCGCTCGCGCTGGCCAAGCGGTTCGACGAGCGCAACGGGACCAGCGCCGTCGGCGACCGGGTGCGCGAGACGCTGCTGCGCCCCGACACCGAACACGTGCCGCTCGCCGTTCCGGTGTTCACGCCCGCCGAACTGGTCGACGAGCAGGAAGAACCCGACCTCGCGGCGGACCCGGTCGAACTGGCGGAACGGGCCAACGCCGCGTTCGACGCGGGCGATTTCACCACCGGCAGCAGGCTGCTCCGGACGCTGCCCGCGGACATGGACGCGCTGCTGCCCGACGCGCTCGCCGCGCAGCTCACGGCGAAGCGCCTGACCACCACCGCGTCCCGCATCTCGCGCGAACGGCTGCTGGCCGGGTTCGCCGACGTGGTGGCCCAGCTCGACGAGGCGGGCGAACCCGATCTGGCCAACCGGTACCGCACCCGGCTCGCGGTGTGGCGGCGGCCGGAGGACGGGCTGGAGGCGAGCACCGCCGTGGCCGAGGAATGCCTGGCGGAAGCGGACTCCTCCGGCACGCCGTTCACCGCCGTGCTGGCCCGGCTCGTGCTGGCGGAACTGCTCGACCACGCGCACGACCACGAGCGGGCCGAGTTCCTGATCGCCGAGGCGCGGGCGCAGGCTTCCGAGGAGGTTCCGGAGCTGCTGGCACGGGTGCGGGTCGACCACGCCGAACACCTGGCCCGCCGCCAGGACCTGGACGGAGCACTCGCCGCCGTGGTCGAGGTGCTGGGCGCCGAGGTGCCGGAAAGCGTGCGGTTCGACGGGATGCGGATCAAGCTGCGGTTGCAGACCGTGGTGGGACAAGGGGATGCGGCGCTGCGGACGGCCGACGAGCTGGTGTCCCTCGCGGTCCGCTATCCGGGGCGGTGGCGGGCCGAGGCGCAGCGGCTGCGGGCCATCACCATCGAGGAACTCGGGCTGGAGGCAACGCACCTCGGGGAGTTGCGGGATGCCGTGGCGGCGTGCCGCGAGTTCGGGGGTGAGGCGCACACGGCCCAGGTCTGCTACTCGCTCAGCGGCGGGTACCTGAAGACCGGCAGGCTGGTGGAGGCCGCCGAGACGTTGGAAGAGGCGTTGCGGCTCGTGCAGTCCGCTCATGCCGAGGCCGAACTAGGGCTGCAGGTGTGGTTCCGGTTGGGCCAGACGTGTGCCCAGTTGGGGGAGAACCAGGCCGCGCTGCGGCACCTGGGGACCGCGCTGGAGCACATCGGCGAGGACGAGCACTGGCAGCGCGCGGTGACGTTGGACGCGCTGGCCAACGCCCGGCGGCGGCTCGACCTCCTGGTGGAGTCCTCGCGGACCTACGCCGAGGCGGCCGAGTGCTGGGAGTTGATCGAGCAACCCGGTGAGGCGGCTGGGTCCTGGGTGGAGGCGGCCAACGTGCTGCCCGCTGGCGAGGCCGCTCTGGGGCTGGCTTCGCTGGCACGTGCGGAGTTGTTGCTGCCGGACGTGGAGGACAGTGCGTCGCGGACGCACATCGCCGCTCGGATCGCTGCTATTCGGGCGTTCCTCCACGCGCAGGCCGGGGAGTTCGGGCCGGCCGTCGAGCAGAACGCGCTGGCCGAGCAGGCCGCGGTGGAGTTGGACGACGTCGGCTGGCAGGCGTTCCTGGTGGCACGGGGCGGCCGGTTCCGGTTGCGGGCCGGGGATGCCGTCGCGGCGGAGGGTGAGGCTCGGAGGGCGGCTTCGCTGATCGGCGAGGAGACGCCGGGGGAAGTCGTGGCCGAGGTCGTGTCCGTTCTGGAGGACGCGTTGGCGGAGTTGGACCGTCCTGTTGGGACGGACCCGCTGGTGCGGGCGTTGACGGCCCGGCTGGAGGGGTGAGGGATGCGGTGGGTGTTGGGTCTGCTGCTGGTGGCGGGCTGCGCGGCACCCGCTGCCCCGGTCGCAACGCCCACCGCCGTTGCTCCGCGCGATCCGGTGGTGCAGTGCGCGGACCGGTTGTTGTACTGGCTGGACCGGATCCGGACCAGCCCTGACGCGAGTGGGTTCGACTACCAGGAGATGGGGTTGACCGGGGCGGAGTTCGAGGAGTTGACGAAGCTCGAAGAACTGCCCGCCGGTGCGGGTCTGCCCACCGCGGAGGCCATCGCGGCCTGTGCTCGGCTCGAAGCGCTGCCCAAGCCGTCCGGTGGAACGGGTTGGCCGGGGTAAGCCCTGTCAGTCCTTGTGCCGCAACGCCCTTGCCGAGGCGTAGAGGCAGACCGCGGCGGCGGTCGCCAGGTTGAGGCTTTCCGCGCTGCCGTAGATCGGGACCTTGAGGGACGTGTCCAGGGTCGCGATGACCGCGTCCGGCAGGCCGTGTGCTTCGCTGCCGAACACCCAGGCCGTGGGGTGGTCCAGGTCGCCCCTGCGGTCCGCGGTGTCGAGGTCGTCGGTCGCGTAGCCGTCAGCGGCGACCAGTTTCAGGCCCGCTGCGCGGCAGGCTTCGAAGGCCTCGTCAGCGTTGCGGGTGCGGGTGATCGGCAGGTGGAAGATGCTGCCGGTGGAGGCCCGGACGCACTTGCCGTTGTGCGGGTCGACGGTGTCGCCCGCGAAGATCACCGCATCCGCTCCGGCGGCGTCCGCTACCCGGACCACGGTGCCCGCGTTGCCGGGGTCGGTGACGCCGTGGAGGACCGCTACCAGTCGCGGAGCGCCGTCCATGGCGGTTTCGATCGGCACGTCCACCGGGTCGCAGACCGCGATCAACCCTTGGGGGGTCACGGTTTCCGAGAGGCCTGCCGCCGCCTTGTCGGTGATCGCGTTGACGCGGATGCCCGCGTCGACCGCCGTGCGCATGATCTGGCGGTTGCGGTCGGCGGCGGTGTCCGTCACGAACAGCTCGTGGACCCGGCCCCGCCCAGCGGCGGACCAGGCCAGTGCTTCGCGGACGGCTTGGGCGCCTTCGGCGAGGAATTGTTCTGCGCGATCCCTGCCAGGGCGGCGGGTCAGCCGCCGAGCAGCAACGACCCGAGGTGTCCGTTCGGTGAACGGAGCTGCCTCGGGTCGTTGTGCGCGAGTGTGGTCGCTCAGGCCTTGTCCTCGGCCAGCGGCGCGTTCACGTCTTCGGGCATGGCCAGCTTGGCCAGCTCGACGATCGCGGCGAAAGCAGCCGGGTCGCTGACGGCCAGCTCGGCGAGGATCTTGCGGTCGACCTCGATCTCGGCCAGACGCAGACCCTGGATGAAGCGGTTGTAGGTCATGCCGTTCGCGCGGACCGCGGCGTTGATGCGCTGGATCCACAGCTTGCGGAAGTCGCCCTTGCGCGCCCGGCGGTCCCGGTACGCGTACATGAGCGAGTGGAGCACCTGCTCCTTGGCCTTGCGGTACAGCCTCGAGCGCTGGCCGCGGTAACCGCTGGCGAGCTCAAGGGTGGTACGGCGCTTCTTGTGGGCGTTCACGGCCCTTTTGACGCGTGCCACTGTTCATCCTGTCGATCTCATGGGGCCCGGCGGGTTTCACCGGGGCCCCGGTGTCCAAGGGAGGTGGGGCAGGCTCAGAGGCCGAGCAGCTTCTTCAGCCGAGGCGCGTCGTTCTTCGCGACCTCGACCGTGCCGCTGAGCCGCCGGGTCAGCTTGCTCGACTTCTTCTCGAGCAGGTGGCGCTTGCCAGTCTTCTCGCGAAGCAGCTTGCCGCTGCCGGTGACCCTGATCCGCTTGGAGGTCCCTTTGTGCGTCTTGTTCTTCGGCATTTCCGTCCTCGTCTCGTGCTGCCACCGGGATGGGGCGGCAATGCGCCTTGCGGCCGAAGCCGCAAGATCACTCCTGCGCTGTACCCGCGTCCTGTTCGGTCGCGTCGTCCACACCGTCGCCGTAATCCGGCTTCAGGGGGCGGGTCTTCGTGGTCTTGTGCGGCGCCAACACCATGATCATGTTGCGGCCGTCCTGCTTCGGGTTGGACTCGACGAAGCCCAGCTCCGCGACGTCCTCCGCCAGCTTCTGCAGCAGTCGATAACCCAGCTCCGGACGCGACTGCTCGCGACCGCGGAACATGATGGTCACCTTGACCTTGTTACCACCGGACAGGAACCGAGCCACGTGGCCCTTCTTCGTCAGGTAGTCGTGCGGGTCGATCTTCGGCCGGAGCTTCTGCTCCTTGATGACCGTCAGCTGCTGGTTGCGGCGTGACTCGCGGGCCTTCTGCGCGCTCTCGTACTTGAACTTGCCGTAGTCCATGAGCTTGCAGACGGGCGGCCGAGCCTGCGCGGCGACCTCCACGAGGTCAAGATCCGCTTCCTGGGCGAGTCGGAGCGCGTCCTCGATGCGAACGATCCCGACCTGCTCGCCGTTCGGCCCAACTAGACGGACCTCCGGCACCCGAATGCGGTCGTTGATGCGCGGCTCGGTGCTGGCGGGAGCACCTCGGTTCGAGGGACTTGTCATTCACGTCCTTTGAGACTCGTTGTGCGCCAAAAACAAGAGCCCCAACACCATTGCTGGTGCGGGGCCCGCCTCCGACCGATCACCCAAGCCGACGCGCGAGCGCGTCAGGCAGAACGGCACAGTGGCCTCCTGCTGGGACCGGAACCCGGCCGCCTTGACGGCTGCACGGGTGGGAGCGGGGCTCCACTTGCCGCCCTCGCACGAACGAGGGCTGGTCGCGCCGTAAAGAGTAGCAGACGCGGTTGTCAACCGTTACCAACCAGTGCGCGTAGGTGGGTCATGAACCCACTGTTGCTTACTGGACGCATCCCGAACGGTGTTGGATGCGCTGGTCGCCCGCGTTCTCGTGCTGGTCCCTGTTCGGCGACGCGCATCGTGTGCACGGTCCGTGGCGGGGTGGCGGGTTTCCTCACGTCCCCGGTCACCCGGCCCGGCCTGGGCGGTCCGATGCCCCGCACCATCACTCCGGTGGTGCGGGGGCGGTGCCGTCCGTCGCCGGATCGGGTGCCCGAGGGCGCGCCTGCCGATCGCGATGCTCGCGGCATCGTGCCGGGTGGTCGTGCGGCGGGGGGTCGCCAGTGGCTTCTGCCAGTGCTGCGCGCCCCACCTGCTGGTGTAGGCCGGGTCGACGGCGACGATCGCCAGGCCGCGTTCAGCGGCCATGGACACCAGCCGGGCCTTGAGCTTCCCAGTGGGGATACCGGAGATCAGTTGCCGGAACCGTTTCCTACGGCCGTGTTTCTCGCGGGTCTTGGAGTCGGTGAAGTCCAGGTTCTCCAGGCCGATCGCGGTGACACCGCACCGGGTGGCCCAGTGCAGCACGCCGGTGATCGCGTGCCGGACCTGCGCGTCCCGGTGATCAGCAGACCCGGACAGGTCGTAGTGGTAGCGGTGCGGCTCGCCCACCGGATTGCCGTGCGGGTCCAAGTGGTAGGCGGCGAAGTGGTCGGCGTTGGTGTCCACGCCGACCATGCCGTTCACGCGGGCGGTGTCCAGCGGGATCGTGTGCACGGCGGGGCGGGTCCAGGCCGCGTCGAGGTACCAGCGGCCGCGTTCCACGTCCAGGTGGAGGCGGTAGGCCACCGCCCGGTCGCCTCCGATCCGGTCCCGCCATTCCTGGTCCCGATGCGGGAAGGACACCGTCGCCGAGAGGACGTATCGGCCGTTGCGGGCGTTGGCGTACTCGCCCAGCGACGCCGGGAGCTTGATCGACACTTCCCCATCCGGGGTGACTCGGATCGTCTCGTTCCCGAAACGCTTGCCCGACTCACCGTCAGCCGACAGGAACCAGCGCGACGCCTCCCACCGTTCCCGCCACTGGGCTTCGGTCAGGGTTGCCGCCGCGAGATTGTGCCGGGTCTTGGCCTGCTTGCGGCCCCCGCGCACCACGTGCACGACACCGGCCTCACGATCGGCCCGGACAGCGGCGTGCCGAACCTGCAAGGTCGCCAGACGCCGCGATTTGACGAACCACTCGTGCCGGGACCGGTACCCGCCCGGCCCCGTCCTCGTGCCCTTCTCCCCGAGCGGCAATGACAGGCGGTGCCGCACCGTGCGAATACCAGCGTCCAGGGAGTCCAGGTGCGCGGCCTGACCACGACGCGCCAACGCCCACTGATCATGCGTCGCCTTCGTGATGCTCCCGGCCCACCGCGACGACGACCCCGCCGTCACCGCCCGCTAACGCCCGGCCCACGTGTCGGCGGAATGATCCGCCCCCTGCGCGCAGCGGACCTTGAGGTCATGCGACGCCAGCGACCCCAGATGCCCGCCCACCAGGCGAAGCACGTTCTCATCCTCGGCGGTCAGGCCCTTGAGGCGGTCCCGGATCGACACACCCGATGGGCCCGGTGCCACGAACGGAGCGGCGATGGCCCGCAGCGGCTTCTTCTCCGGCTCAGTCATCGGCAGCCGCTCGCAGGGCCTTGATCGCCCGGCTGCGCGCCGAGTCGCGGCCGTAGAGGCGGGCGCAGAACGAGGTCAACATCTCGACCATGTCACCGGTGAGGTCATCCTCGGCCTCACCGTCGTCCAGCACGACGAGTCGGCGGCCCTGCGCGGACAGGGCCGCTTCGATCAACTCCACGTTCACCAGGCCGAGTCGGTCCTTGTGCTCGACCACGATCGTCGTCACCGTCGGATCAGCCAGCAGACGCCGCGCCTTGGTACGCGAGCCGGTCACACCGGAGGCGATCTCCGACTCGACGCGCACCACCCGATGACCCGCCCTCGCCGACCACTCCGACAACCGCGCGACCTGCCGCTCAAGATCGGACTTCTGCTCGGGCGACGACACACGGGCATACAACACCGCACCACCCGTCACCGGTGGTGCGGTGTTCGCGTCGACGTTGACCAGGATCATGCGTGGCCCCACCCGCTCCGCAGGGACCGGCAACGTGCCGTTACGGAACCAGCGATACGCCGTATGGGGACTGATCCCCTGTGCCTTCGCCCACTCCGTCAGGTTCACACCACAACCATAACAATCAAAGTCAGGCTATACACACTTAAGCACACTCGACCGCCAGCAGTTCACCACCCCTGAATCGGTGCCCCCCTCGGATGGCTTGCGACAATGACGGCGTGACCGAGCAGCCCGAAATCGACGTCCGCGAACTGTCCGACGTGCCCAGCATCGAGGTGATCAGCAGGGCGGCGGTCATGCTGCTGTCCGCCGCCGCGGAACGCCTCGGCCTGGCCGACGAGGACCCGGAGACCAGCTCCCGCCGCGACCTCGACGAGGCCCGCAGGCTGATCACGGCGCTGGCGGGCCTGATCACCTCGTCCGTCGAGTACCTCGGACCGCACGCCGGACCGCTGCGCGACGGTCTCCAGTCCGTGCAGCGCGCGTTCCGCGAGGCCTCCGTGGTGCAGGACGAGCCGGGTGCCGGACCGGGCGAGAAGTACACCGGTCCGGTCTACTGATCGCTCGCTAGAGCACCGATCAGGTAGCCGCCAATAACGTTCCGGCACTTGATGTTTTTGCCGCGCGGGTGCCCCACGACGCATGGC
>JBDSAJ010000126.1:0-5978 GCA_039922235.1 Umezawaea sp. | reverse complement strand
CCCGGTGTTCCAGGGACTGCGGGCGGTGTGGCGGCGGGACGGCGAGGTGTTCGCCGAGGTGGCGTTGCCCGAGCAGGTCGAGGACGCGGGAGCGTTCGGCCTGCACCCGGCGTTGCTGGACGCGGCGCTGCACGCGATCGCGTTCGTCGACGATGGCGGCCGAGGACTGCCGTTCGAGTGGACCGGTGTGTCGCTGCACGCCACGGGGGCGTCGTCGTTGCGCGTCCGCCTGGCGCGCACGGGTTCCGGTGCGGTGTCCGTGACAGCGGCCGACGCGGGCGGAGCACCGGTGCTCTCGGTGGACGCGCTGGCGGTGCGCGCCCCGTCGACCGAACGGGCCGCCGCGCCCAGCGTGGGGGACTCCCTGTTCCGCGTCGACTGGGTGCGTGTCCCGGCCGACCTCGCGGTGGGCGAGTTCGAGGCCGAGGTGGTCGAGGTCGCGAGCCACGCCACCGGTCCCGAGGCCGTGCACGCCGAGACGACCCGCGTGCTCGGCCTGCTCCAGCGCGTGTTCAGCGGTCCGGTGGTGTTCGTGACGCGGGGTGCGGTGGCCGTCGGCGACGAGCCGGTGACCGACCTGGCCGCCGCCGCGGTGTGGGGTCTGGTGCGGTCCGCGCAGGCCGAGAACCCCGGCAGGTTCCTGCTGGTGGACTTGGACGCCGAAGCCGAACTGGTGCCTGGCCTGCTGGCGGTCGAAGAGCAGCAGATGGCGGTGCGCGAGGGTGTCGTGCACGCGCCCCGGCTCACACGCCTGGCATCCGGACCGACCCTCGTTCCCCCCGTCGGTTCGCCGTGGCGGCTGTCCACGGCGGGCGAGGGGAGCCTGGACGAGTTGGTGCTCGCGCCGTGTCCCGAGGTGCTGGAACCGTTGGCCGGGCGTCAGGTGCGGGTGGCGGTGCGAGCGGCGGGCGTCAACTTCCGCGACGTGCTCAACGCCCTCGGCATGTACCCCGGTGAGGCCGGGCTCTTCGGCGCGGAAGCGGCGGGCGTGGTCGTGGACGTCGGACCGGAGACGTCCGAGCTGCGGGTCGGCGACCGGGTCGCGGGCATGCTGTTCGGCGGGTTCGGCCCGGTCGGCGTCGTGGACGAGCGCTACCTGGCGCGCGTCCCGGACGGGTGGTCGTGGGATGAGGCCGCGTCGGTCCCGCTGGTGTTCTTGACGGCGTACTACGCGTTGGTGGACCTGGCTGGTGTGCGGCCGGGGGAGAAGGTGTTGGTCCACGCCGGTGCTGGTGGTGTGGGGATGGCGGCGGTGCAGTTGGCGCACCACTTGGGTGCTGAGGTGTTCGCGACGGCGAGTGAGGGCAAGTGGGATGTTTTGCGGTCGTTGGGGATCGCGGAGGATCACATCGCGTCTTCTCGGACTACGGAGTTCGAGGCGAGGTTCGCGTCGGGTGTGGATGTGGTGCTCAACGCGTTGACGGGTGAGTTCGTGGACGCGTCGTTGCGATTGCTGGGTGATGGTGGTCGGTTCTTGGAGATGGGCAAGACGGATCTGCGGAACCCGGCCGACCTGCCCGGTGTGCGCTACCAGGCGTTCGACCTCGGCGTGGTCGATCCCGATCGCATCCAGTCGATGCTGGGCGAAGTGCTGGACCTGTTCGCCCTCGGTGCCCTGCGGCCCCTGCCGATCAGCCGCTGGGACGTCCGGCGGGCGAAGGAGGCGTTCCGGCACATGAGCCGGGCGCGGCACGTGGGCAAGATCGTGCTCACGGTCCCCCGCGAGTGGGATCCCGCTGGCACGGTGCTGATCACCGGTGGCACCGGTGGCCTTGGCGCGGAGCTGGCGCGCCACCTGGTGGCCGAGCGCGGCGTCCGGAACCTGCTGCTGACCAGTCGGCGCGGGATCGACGCGCCCGGCGCGGTCGAACTGGCGGAGGAGCTGACGGCGAGCGGCGCGCGAGTGTCCATTGTGGTCTGCGATGTCGCCGACCGCGACGCGCTGGCCGCGGTGCTGGACGGCGTCGCGCTGACCGCCGTCGTGCACACGGCAGGCGTGCTGGACGACGGCGTGATCGACTCGCTGACCCCGGAGCGGCTGGCGGCCGTGCTGCGGCCGAAGGTCGACGCGGCGTGGCACCTGCACGAGCTGACCAAGGACCAAGACCTCGCCGCGTTCGTCCTGTACTCCTCGGTGTCCGGCGTGCTCGGCACCGCGGGACAGGCGAACTACGCGGCGGGCAACAGCTTCCTCGACGCGCTCGCCGCTCACCGGCACAACCTCGGACTGCCCGCGGTGTCGCTGGCGTGGGGGGCGTGGGCCGGTGCCGGCATGACCACCGGCATGGACCGGGCGGCGCTCGAACGCCTGGAGCGGTCGAGCATGCCGCCGCTGGCACCCGGCCACGGCCTGGCCCTGTTCGACGCGGCCGTCCTCGTGGACGAGCCGCTGGTGGTGCCCGCGCGCATCGTCACGGGCACCACGTCCGGACCGGTGCCACCGCTGCTGCGCGGCCTCCTGCGGTCGGGTCGGCGCTCGGCGGCGGGCGGATCGGGTGCTGCGGCGCTGCGGCGGTTGCAGGACCTGCGCCCGGCAGACCGGGCCAGGACCCTCGAAGAGCTGGTCCGCGCCGAAGCGGCCGCGGTGCTCGGACACCCGTCGCCCGACGCCGTCGACGTCGGGCAGGAGTTCCGCCAGCTCGGGTTCGACTCGCTGACCGCGGTGGAACTGCGCAACCGGCTGAGCACGGCCACCGGGTTGACGCTGTCCGCCACGCTGGTCTTCGACTACCCGACACCGCGGGTGCTGGCGGGCCACCTCCTCGCCGAACTGTTCGGCGAGCACGACGACGTCGTCGAGGACTCGGTGAAGGTCACCGACGACCTCGTGGCGATCGTCGGGATCAGCTGCCGCTTCCCCGGCGGCATCGACTCGCCGGAAGACCTCTGGCAGTTGCTGGTCGAGGAGCGGGACGCGATCGGCGGCTTCCCGACCGACCGCGGCTGGGACCTGGACGCCCTCGTCGGCGACGGTCCTGGCCACAGCGCCACCGCGCAGGGCGGCTTCCTGCGGGGCCTGGCGGACTTCGACCCCGCGTTCTTCGGCATCTCGCCGCGCGAAGCGGTGTCCATGGACCCGCACCAGCGGCTCGTGCTGGAGACGTCGTGGGAGGCGATCGAGCGGGCGGGCATCGACCCGGTGTCGTTGCGGGGCAGCAGGACCGGTGTGTTCGTCGGTGCGAGCGGCCAGGACTACGCCAACCTCGTGCTCGGCTCGGAGCAGGCGATGGAGGGCTACTCGGGCACGGGGACCGCCCCGAGCGTCATCTCCGGCAGGCTGTCCTACACGTTCGGGCTGGAGGGCCCGGCGATGACGATCGACACGGCCTGCTCGTCCGCGCTGGTGGCGCTGCACCTCGCCGCCCAGGCGCTGCGCGGCGGCGAGTGCTCGCTCGCGCTGGCGGGCGGTGTCCAGATCATGGCCACGCCGGGCGCCTTCATGGAGTTCACCCAGCAGGGCGGCCTCGCTCCGGACGGGCGGTGCAAACCGTTCTCCGACTCGGCCGACGGCACCGCGTGGTCCGAGGGCGTCGGCATGCTCGTGGTGGAGCGGCTGTCGGACGCTCGGCGCAACGGGCACCCGGTGTTGGCGGTGGTGCGGGGTTCCGCGGTGAACCAGGACGGCGCGTCGAACGGTTTGACCGCGCCGAACGGGCCGTCGCAGCAGCGGGTCATCCGCCAGGCGCTGGCCAGCGCGGCGCTGACCGCGTCCGAGGTGGACGCGGTGGAAGCGCACGGCACCGGCACGGTCCTCGGCGACCCGATCGAGGCTCAGGCCCTGCTGGCGACCTACGGGCAGGACCGGGACGAGCCGCTGCTGCTCGGGTCCGCCAAGTCCAACCTCGGCCACACCCAGGCGGCGGCAGGCGTTGTCGGCGTGATCAAGATGGTGATGGCGCTGCGGCACGGGGTGCTGCCGCGCACGCTGCACGTGACCGAGCCGTCGTCCCACGTGGACTGGTCGGTGGGAGCGGTCGAGCTGCTGACCGCCAGCACCCCGTGGCCGGTGGACCACCGGCCACGTCGTGCGGGTGTGTCGTCGTTCGGGATCAGCGGCACGAACGCGCACGTGATCCTGGAGCAGGCCGCGCCGGTCGACCAGCCTGCCGTGACCCCGGTCGTGTCGCCCGCGGTCACCCCGCTGCCCGTGTCGGGCAAGACGCCGACCGCGCTGGACGATCAGGTGCGGCGAATCCGGACCTCCGTCGACGGGCGTGACCCGCTGGACACCGCGTACTCCCTCGTTGCCGCCCGCTCGACGTTCCAGCACCGCGCGGTGCTGCTGGCGGACCGGGACGGCGTGGTCGAGGCCGCGCGCGGCGTGGCCACCGGTCGTTCGCTCGCGGTGCTGTTCGCGGGCCAGGGCTCGCAGCGGATCGGCATGGGCCGGGACCTGCACCAGCGGTTCCCGGTGTTCGCGGAGGCGTTCGACTCGGTGCTCGCCCACCTCGACGTGCGCGACGTCGTCTGGGGCGAGGACCAGGGCCTGCTCAACCGGACCGGGTTCGCCCAGCCCGCGCTGTTCGCCGTCGAGGTGGCGCTCTACCGGCTCGTCGAGTCGTTCGGCATCACCCCGCGGTTCGTCGGCGGCCACTCGATCGGTGAGATCGCGGCGGCGCACGTCGCGGGGGTGCTGTCGCTGGCGGACGCGAGCGAGTTGGTCTCGGCCAGGGCCAGGCTCATGCAGGCGCTGCCCGCGGGCGGGGCGATGATCGCGATCCAGGCGGCCGAGGACGAGGTCGTGCTCAGCGACGGCGTGTCGATCGCCGCCGTCAACGGGCCGAGCTCACTGGTCGTCGCGGGCGACGAGGCAGGCGTGCTGGAGATCGCGGGCCGGTTCGAGGCGCTGGGCCGCAAGACTAGGCGTCTCCTGGTGAGCCATGCGTTTCACTCGCCCCTGATGAACCCGATGCTGGACGAGTTCCGCGCTGTGGTCAGTGGTCTGTCCTTCCACGAGCCGCAGATCCCCGTCATGTCCACTGTGACCGGTGAGCTGGCTTCCGGTGAGCAGCTGTGCTCGCCGGAGCACTGGGTTCGGCACGCGCGGGAGTCGGTCCGCTTCGCCGACGGCGTCCGGACCCTGGTGGGCGAGAAGGTCGACGCGTTCCTCGAACTGGGACCGGACGGCGTGCTCTCCGCACTGGTGGCCGAGTCGGCACCCGCGGACACCGTGGTGGTGCCCGCGCTGCGCGGCGACCGCGGCGAGGAGTCAGCCCTGCTCAGCGCGTTGGCCAGGCTGCACGTCAGCGGGGTCGACGTGGACTGGTCGCCTGCCTTCACCGGCACGGGCGCGGAACTGGTGGACGTGCCCACGTACGCGTTCCAGCACGAGCGCTTCTGGCCGACCCCGGCCGTGGCGGCGAAGAACGCCGCAGGCCTCGGTCTGGTGTCCTCGGAGCACCCGTTGCTGGGCGCGACGATGACGATGGCCGGTTCGGACGAGGTCGTGCTGACCGGTCGGCTGTCCACGGCGACGCACCCGTGGCTGGCGGACCACGTCGTGGGCGGTGCGGTGTTGTTCCCCGGCACCGGTTTCCTGGAGTTGGCCGTACTGGCGGGCGACGTCGTGGGGTGTGACCGGGTCGAGGGGCTGACGCTGCTGGTTCCCTTGGTGATCAGTGACGCGGTCGCGGTGCAGGTGCGAGTTGGTGAGCCGGACGACTCCGGCCGCCGTTCGATCGGTGTGCACTCACGGCCCGCAGACTCGGCGGCGGCGGGGTGGACGTTGCACGCGAGTGGATCGCTGAGCGCCGGTGCGCACGTTGCTGATTTCGACGCCGGGACGTGGCCGCCATCGGATGCGGAAGCGGTTGACCTGGACGGGTTCTACCCGCGACTGGCGGAGGAGAGCGGGCTGGCGTACGGCCCGGTGTTCCAGGGACTGCGGGCGGTGTGGCGGCGGGACGGCGAGGTGTTCGCCGAGGTGGCGTTGCCCGAGCAGGTCGAGGACGCGGGAGCGTTCGGCCTGCACCCGGCGT
>JBDSAJ010000125.1:0-7370 GCA_039922235.1 Umezawaea sp. | reverse complement strand
CACCTCGAGTCGCCGACCTGGCGGTAGAGATCCCGCGCGCTGGTGACGTGGGTGAGCGCCCGCTGGTCGTCGCCCTGGTGGGTCGAGGCGAGCGCCAGGATGAAGTGGACACCGGCCTGCCCGAGCGTGTCACCGATCCGCTCGGACAGGCCGGGGTCCACTTCATCCTGGCGCTCGCCTGGACCCACCAGGGCGACGACCAGCGGGCGCTCACCCACGTCACCAGCGCGTGGGACCTCTACCGCCAGGTCGGCGACTCGAGGTGGGAGATCCGGGCGCTGAGCATGATGGGCGCCTGCCACACCCGGCTCGGCCACCTCGGCGAGGCGCGCGGGTACTGCGAGTCCGCGCTGGACCTGTGCGTCGAGCAGGGTGACGTGTACGGCCAGGCCGACAGCCTGGACAACCTCGGCGCGATCGCCGCCCGCACCGGCGACGGCGTCCAGGCCAGCTGCCACACGGCCGTGTCCCACCCCGCGTCCTCGACCGCCGACCGCGCCGCCAGCACGCACCGGTGGTTGGTGTCGAACCACGCCATCGCCGCCGCGTCGTCGGGCAGCGGGTGGGGAACGCAGCCAGGGGCCGGTTCGCCGATGTCGATCGCCGGGTGCTGCTGGTCGAGCAGCCTGCTGCCCGCGTAGGCGGTGTGCAGGTAGAAGTCGACCACCCGGTGCAGTGCCTGGTCGCGGTCCGCCGACGGCTCCTCGGCCAGCGCGACGGTGTGCGCGTGCCTGCGGACCAGGTCGTGGAGCCGGTACCGGCCGGGGACCGGCTCCTGCACCAGGTGGTCGTCGACGAGGCTTTCCAGCAGCCTGCCCGCCTCGGCGCGGTCCACCGCGGCGAGGGCCGCTGCCGCTGGGACGTCGACGTCCGGGCCGGGGTGCACGCCGAGCAGCCGGAACACCCGCCGCTGCGGCGCCGCCAACCGCTGGTAGGACAACGTGAAGGCCGCGGCCACGCTGCGGTCCCCCGCCGACAGTTCGGTGAGCGGCGACCCCGCCTCCAGCAGCCGGTCGGCCAGGTACCGCACGGTCCACGCCTGCCGGGACCGCAGCCGGGCGGCGGCGATGCGGATGGCCAGCGGCAGGTGGCCGCACCGCTCGACGACCTCGCGGACGGCGTCGGGTTCGGCGGCGGCCCGCTCGTCGCCGACGACACCGCTGAACAGCGCGGCGGCGTCCGCCTCGGGCAGCACGTCCAGCGACAGGACGCGCGCCGTCTCCAGGTCGACGAGCCTGCGCCTGCTGGTGATCAGCGTCAGGCTCCGCGCGGTGCCGGGCAGCAGCGGCCGGACCTGCGCGGCATCGGCGGCGTTGTCCAGCAGGACCAGCACCGAGCGCACGGCCAGCTCCGCCCGCCACAGCGCAGCGCGCGCGTCCTGGTCGGCGGGTATCCGCTCGCCCGGCACGCCCAGCGCCCGAAGCAGCACGTCGAGCGCGGCCATCGGTGTGACGGGGACCTGGTTCGGGGTGTGGCCGTGCAGGTCGAGGAACAGCCGTCCGTCGGGGTACTGCTCGGCGAGCCGGTGCGCGGCGTGCACGGCCAACGTCGTCTTGCCGATGCCCGCCATGCCGTCGAGCGCCTCGATGACCATGGCCGTTGGCGTGGTGCCGTTGGCGCTGTCGAGCAGCCTGGCCAGCTCACCCCTCCGGCCCGCGAAGTCCGCGATGTCGCCGGGCAGGTCGTTGCGCACCGGTCGTGGCCGCTCGGCGCGCACGACCGGGCCTGGTGGGGCCGTCAACCGGACGTCGTTGGCCAGCACCTGGCGGTGGACCTCGACCAGTCGCGGCGAGGGGTCCAGACCGAACCGCTCGACGAGCACGGCGCGTGCTCGGGCGAACGCGTCGAGCGCGTCGGCCTGCCTGCCCGCCCGGTACAGCGCGGTCATCAGCTGACCCCACAGCCGGTCGTGCCCAGGGTGCCGGTCGGTCAGCGCGGTGAGTTCCTCGACCAGCGTCCGGCCCGCGCCCGTGGCCAACTCGGCGTCGACGCGGTCCTCGACGGCGCCGAGGCGCAGCCCGTTGAGCCGGGCCGCCTCCGCCCGCAGCCGCGGTACGTCGGCGAACTCGGCGTAGGCGTCACCGCGCCACACCGCGAGGGCGAGGGCGAACCGCTCGGCCGCCGTCGCGGGCTCGGTGGCATGCCTGCCCTCCGCGACCAACTCCTCGAACCGGGCCGCGTCGACCGCGTCGGACCCCACCTGCAGCACGTACCCGGCTGGGTGGGTGGTGATCAGGTCGTCCGCGGGCGCCAGCGCGTGGCGCAGCCGGGACACGTAAGTCCGGACGGTCCGGTTCGCGTCGCGCGGGGCGTCCGTGCCCCACAGCGCTTCCACGAGCGTTCCCACGGACGTCACGCGGCCGGCGTTGGCCGTGAGGAGGGCGAGGAGGGTGCGGAGGCGCGAGCCGCCGAGGTCCAGCACGTGGTCGCGCACGCGCACCTCGAGCGGACCGAGCACGTGGAACCGCGGCCCCTGCTCAAGGCCGTTCCCGTTGTCCGTCCCCATTTCCTATGGGAGAAGCGCCCGAGGCGCCAGATACGCCGCAGGCGCGTCCGTCGCCGAGCTGTCGACGGATTGTCGACGCGCCTTGCGACCGTGGTGCCCATGACCTCCATCGGACTGGGACGGGCCGACGCTTCCGACCTCCACCTGCTGCCGTTCGAGAAGCCGGGCGCCGCCCACCCGGTGCGCGCCCGCCCGTGGTCGACCACGACGCCGCTGACCCACCTCGGCGGTCCGGGGGTGAGGTCGGTCAACTTCGTCCCCAACGTCCTGTTCCTGTCGGACGGCTTCACCGACGCGGACCGGGGTGCGTACGAGAGCCTCGTGCGCCTGGTCGTCAAGCGGCTGGAGTCCCAGGACCGGACCAGGCCGTTCTTCACCCTCCTCGGGAGGGTCAACTACTGGCTGGCCTCGCCTCAGGCGGGCATCTCGGTCCTCAACGAGATCACGCTGAACCCGCGGAGGCCGACCGCCGAAGACTTCACCACCTTCCTCAACGCGCTGCGCGGGCCCGCCCACCAGGTCCTCGGTCCACTGTGGACCACCGGCAAGGACCGGAACCGGGTCGTGGTGGTGTGCCGGTCCTCGCACAACGGCGGCGACAACGACCCGTTGGCCGGGCTCGGAAGTCCTCGGCGAGGTGGGGACGCCGAACGTCCAGGACCGCGACTCCCTCCTGGCCTCACGGCGCCCGCGTAGCCAGGTGCTGGCGTTCCCAGTCGCGGGAAACGCCTGCTCAGGACCAGCGCGCCCCCGACGCGCAGCGTTGGGGGTCTCCGAACCGTCACAGCCGGCGTTCGAGTTCGGCGATGGCGACCGGCTTGCCCAGGTGGAAGCCCTGGGCCTGGTCGCAGTCGAGCTTGCGCAGGAGGTCTACCTGGAACTGGTGCTCCACCCCCTCGGCGACCACGGTGAGGTCGACGGCGTGGGCCATCGCGATCACGCTGGTGACGATGGCCTTCGCGTCCTTGGAGTCGCCCAGCCCCGCGATGAACGACTGGTCGATCTTGAGCGTGTCCAGCGGGAGCGTCAGCAACTGGGCCAGCGAGGAGTAGCCGGTGCCGAAGTCGTCGATGGCCAGTCGCGCGCCGAGGGCCCGCAAAGCGGCGAGTGTGCGGGCGGCGATGACGGGATCGCGCATCAGCGCGCTCTCGGTGATCTCCAGGCACAACGCGCTCGGAGGCAGTCCGGTCTCCCGCAACGCGTCGCGCACCGCGGGCACGAGGTTCGGATCGTCCAGTTGGCGTGCGGACAGGTTCACCGTCAGGTGCAGGTCCAAGCCGTGGCGGGCGCGGAGGCCCGCCACCTCCCTGGTCGCGGCGCGGAGCATGTGCGCGCCGACGATGTTGATCAGGTCGCTCTCCTCGGCGATCGGGATGAACTCGGCGGGCGAGATGAGGCCGTAGCGAGGGTGCGTCCAGCGCAGCAGGCCCTCGACCGCGGTGGTGCGGCCCGTGCGCAGGTCGACGATGGGCTGGTAGGCCAGCCACAACTCGTCGTTGTGCGGGGCCGCGCGCAGGTCCTGTTCCAACTGCAGCCGCCGCTGGGTGCGCTCGCGCAGGTCGACGTCGAAGAACGCGTACCGCCCGCGGCCCTGCGTCTTGGCCTGGTACATCGCCAGGTCCGCGTCGCGGAGCAGGTCCGCGCCGTCACGGGGGTCGTCCGGGCTCGCGATCACGATGCCGATGCTCGCGTCGACGTGCAGGGTCCGGCCGTTGACCGCGACCGGCCTGCTCAGCTCGCCGCGGACGCGGTCGGCCAGCGCCATCGCGTCGTCACCGCCGCCGGTCCCGTACGCGATGACGGCGAACTCGTCACCGCCGAGCCTGCCGACCACGTCACCTCGGCGCGCGCTCCGGCTCAGCCGCCCGCCGATGGCCCTGAGCACCTCGTCGCCCGCGCTGTGGCCGAGCGAGTCGTTGATGACCTTGAACTTGTCCAGGTCGATGAACAGGACCGCGGTCGGCCCCGAGCGGTGGCGACGGGCGGACACGCTGAGCCGGTCGATGACCACGGTCCGGTTGAACAGCCCGGTCAGCGCGTCGTGGGTGGCCTCGTGCTCCAGCCTGCCGTCGATCATCCGGCGCTCGGTGATGTCGGTGAACGAGACGACCACCGCGCACGGGGTGTCCTGGTCGCAGTCGAGGGCGCGACAGCTCATCGACAGCCAGATGCGGCTGCCGTCGGACTTCAGGATGCACACGATGCGCGCGTTCTGCGGCTTCCCGGTGATCCGCGTCCGCTCCGCAGGGTGGTTCGCCGCCGGGATGGGCGCGCCCGCCTCGTCGAAGAGCTTGGCGTTCACGGCGGGCTGGCCGATGGCGCCGTGCTCGCGGACCCCGAGGATGCGCTCGGCCGCGGGGTTGACCGACTCGAGCAGCCCGCTCGACCCGACCACGACGACGCCCTCCTCGATCGCGGCGACCACCGTGCTGTAGTGCTGTTCGGCCCGCCTGCGCGCCGTCTCGTCCGCGCAGACGAGCACGTACCCGTCGTTCATCCGGGCCACCGAGACCCGGATCGTGAGAGCGACGCCGTCGGACCTGCGGTGCAGGGACTGCACGACACCGCCCGCTTCCAGGATGGCGACCGGGTCCAGCGGCGCGCTGACCAGGTGCTGGATCGGCTGCCCGATGGCGTCGGCCGCAAGCCGGCCGTACACCTTCTCGGCGGACGGGTTCCAGCTCGTCACGACGCCCTCAGCGGTGGTCGCCACCAGCGCGTCGCTCACGTGGGCGACCAGTGCGGCCTGGTAGCGCTGGGTGGCGGCGGCCGCTCGCTGGGCGGTCACGTCGCGCATGATCACCTGGAACGCCGGGCGGCCCTCCCACGTGGTGCGCACGGAGATCGACTCGACGTCGATCGTGCCGCCGTCCAGCCGCAGGAGCACGGCGTCGGCGGGTTCACTCGTCGCGCCCGGCACGGCGAGGTCCGCGATGCGGCGCAGCATCTGGGGAACCCACTCGGCGTGCACGAAGTCGGTGATCGAGTGACCGACGAGGTCGGCGGCCGAACCAGCGCCCACGAACCGGACCGTCGCCGGGTTCGCGTACACCAGCCGTCCGGCCTCGTGCACCACGATCGCCTCCGGGGCCAGGTCGACCAGCAGCCGGTACCGGTCTGCCAGGTCGGTCAGCGCCTGCTGCTGCTCGTGCCTGCTCGTCACGTCGGTCGCGATGCCGACGAGGCCCGGACTGTTGGGCAGCGCGGAGACACGCGCCCGGAACTGGATCCACCGGGTGCCGCCATCGGAGGTCACGCACGGCTGTTCGAGTTCGAAGCCCTCCCACACCGGAGCCGCCTTCGCGGCCACCGTCAGCGGAGAGACCAGATCGGCGAGCCGCTGCCGGACGACCTCTTCCTCCGCACCCTCCAGGCCGAACATCTCCTCGAGACCCGGCGACCAGCTCAGGCCGCCGTCGGCGAGGTCGAACCACCACACCACGGCCGCGCCGACCGAGAGCGCCAATTCGACCACCAATCCGTGGTCGCAGTCGGCTTCGCCCATTAACTCCACGACGTCCTGGCTCCCGCTTCTGGTGGTCCGTCCGATCCGGCGTTGCGTGGCCATTGTGGAGTCCTACTACATCGTCGGCCTGATGCACACTCGGCCTGCCGGTGAACCAGGCCGAAATGCCGACAGTCGGGCGATTACACGGCGTGGCACCCGGCTATCATGACCGGGCACACCACTGGTCCGGACGGGTGGTGTCAACCCCTGAACCGGGAGGGGGCGGGATGACTGCTCGAGGTTTGGGAATCTGCGGGATCGGCGTCGTCAGCGGATACGGCTGGGGTCGCGAACCGCTTTGGGACGGGCTGTTGAGCGGTGAGCCCGCTGCCACCGAGGTCACCGGTCTTGGGCGACATCCCGACGACGCGATGTGGTTGGCGCGCGTGCCGGACGGCGGCACCAAGCAGGACGGCCCGAGCCGGTTCGCCAGGGCCATGCGCGCCGCCGCGCGGGAAGCCATTCAAGACGCGGGCGACCGAGGTTGGCGGCCCGGACGGCGAGTCGGCCTGCTGCACGCGGTGGTGCTGGGCGAAGTGGACCTGTGGCGCGACTTCTACACCACTCGCGGCGGCCAGGTGCCGGTGCACGAGTACCTGGCGCTGATGCCGTCCACACCGATGTCCACGCTCATGCAGGAATACGGTTTCCACGGCCCGGCGATGAACGTCTCGGCGATGTGCGCCTCCGGCAACGCGGGCCTGATCACGGCGAAGTCCTGGCTGGACGCGGGAGTCGTGGACGACGTCGTGTTCGTGGCCACCGACGTGTCGCTCACCCCCGAGAACGTGCTGCACTTCGTCCGGCTCGGCGTCGCGATCGTCGACACCGAGCCGCTGCAGGCGTGCAGACCGTTCCAGCAGGGCAGCAAGGGTTTCATCATGGGTGAGGCGTCGGTGGCCTTCGTGCTCTCCGCTCGGTCCGACCGGCCCTACGCGCTGGCGCTGGGCGGTGCCATGTCCCACGACGCGCACCACGTGACCTCGATCGACCCCGACCTCGGCCACATCACGGCCTGCTTCCAGGACGCGCTGGCCAACGCCGGTGTGCCCGCCTCCGCCGTGCGCTACCTCAACGCCCACGGCCCCGGCACCGCGCAGTGCGACCGCGCCGAGGCCACCGTCCTGGACCAGCTGTTCCCGGCCGACACCGACGTCTACTCGGTCAAACCGCTGACCGGCCACTGCCAGGGCGCGGCGTCCGCGATCGAGGTCGCGGTGGCCGCGCTCGGCTACGACCGCGGCCTGATCCCCGCGCCGCGCACGGTCGCTCCCGGACATCCCCGACTCCTGAACGGACCGTCGCCGGTCGGCGACGGCCTCACGGTCAAGTCGTCCCTCGGCATGGGCGGCCACA
>JBDSAJ010000124.1:0-7720 GCA_039922235.1 Umezawaea sp. | reverse complement strand
GTGCGTTCGACGACGGCGAGCAGCAGGAGCTGCGCCGCGGCCCACGCCGCGTGCTCGGGCACGGCGGACGCCGTCTTGGTGTGTTGAAGTGTTGTCATCGTGCCCCTTTGCAGTGGGCCCCGTATTGCCGGAGGTTCTTGGATGACACGCGTGGCGAGGGCACTTTGGTTCACCTCAGGCGGAAAAAGTGAGATCCGACCCGTGGAACTGGCCGTTCCCAAGCCTGACGAGGTACTCGTCCGCACGCTCTACTCCGGTGTGAGCCGCGGCACCGAGACCCTCGTGCTGCGTGGCGGTGTCCCGGAGAACCAGCACGGGGTGATGCGCGCCCCCTTCCAGGAAGGGGACTTCCCGTGGCCGGTGAAGTACGGGTACCTCAACGTGGGGGTCGTCGAAACCGGCCCCGCGGATCTGGTCGACCGCACCGTCTTCTGCCTCTATCCACATCAGACGCACTACGTCGTCCCGGTAAGCGCCGTCACACCCGTGCCGGACGCCGTGCCCGCCGCGCGGGCGGTGCTGGCCGGGACGGTGGAAACGGCTGTCAACGCGTTGTGGGACGCCGCCCCCCTGATCGGTGACCGGATCGCGGTCGTCGGCGGCGGGATGGTGGGGTGCAGCGTCGCCGCCGTGCTCGCGAAGTTCCCCGGTGCGAGGGTCCAGCTCGTGGACACCGATCCCACGCGCGCGCGGATCGCCGCCGCGCTGGGCGTGGACTTCGCGCTGCCCGAGGACGCCGAGGAGGGCTGTGACCTGGTGGTGCACGCCAGTGCGACGGAACGGGGTTTGGCCCGGTCGCTGGAACTGCTCGTGCCGGAGGGCCAGGTCATCGAGCTGAGCTGGTACGGGGACCGCCGGATCAGCGTGCCGCTCGGCGAGTTCTTCCACTCCCGCAGGCTCTCCGTGCGCAGCAGCCAGGTCGGCACGATCGGCCGTCCCAACCGCACGTACGCGCAGCGCCTGGCGCTCGCGCTCGACCTGCTCGCCGATCCCGCGTTCGACGCGCTCATCACCGGCGAAAGCCCGTTCGACGAGCTGCCGGACGTGCTGCCGAGGCTGGCGGACGGCGGGATTCCGGCGCTGTGCCACCGGATTGACTACGGTTCGGCCCATGTACCTGGTTCCTTTTGACACCACCGAGGACGTCCGCGACCGGGCGGCCACCGTCGCCGTGCTGCCGGTGGGCAGCCACGAGCAGCACGGCCGGTACCTGCCGCTGGCGACCGACACCGTCATCGCCTGCACGATCGCGCGGGCGATCGCGGACGCGCACCCCGTGCAACTGCTGCCACCGTTGACGATCACCTGCTCGCAGGAGCACGCGGCGTGGCCGGGCACGGTGAGCATCTCGGCCCGCACGCTGTTCGCCGTCGTGACCGACATCGCCGACTCCCTGCGCCGTTCCGGGGTGCGGAACCTGGTCCTGGTCAACGGGCACGGCGGCAACTACGTGCTGTCCAACATCGTCCAGGAGTCCGCGGACATGGCGCTGTTCCCCGGAATCGCGGACTGGACGGCGGCACGCGAGGCGGCGGGCATCGAGACGTCCGCCGACAGCGACATGCACGCGGGCGAACTGGAGACCTCGATCCTGCTGCACGCGCACCCGCACCTGGTGCGGGAAGGCTACGAGACGAGCGACCACCTCGCCGACGACCGGCGGCACATGTTGACGCTCGGTCTCGGGCCGTACACGGAGTCCGGTGTGGTCGGTCGTCCGTCGCTGGCGTCAGCTCGCAAGGGCGAGGCGCTGATCCAGGGGCTGACCGAGTCGTTCGGGCAGTACCTCGACGTTCTGGACACGTGAAGCGCGGCCGCGGAACAGCACCAGCACGCCGGGCAGCCCGGCGACCATCGCCAGCACCCCGTAGACGACACCGGTCGTGAGCCCCTGCGCGGCACCGAGGCCCGCGGCGCCGAACGCCACGGCCAGGAACGCCTCGCGGGGGCCCCAGCCGCCGATGTTGACCGGGAGCCCCATCACCAGCAGCGCCAACACGATCAGCGGCACGAGCTGCGCGGGCGACGCATCCGACCCGGCGGCCCTGGCCGCGACCAGGAAGAGCGCGATGTGCCCCGCCAGGGTCGCCGCGGACAGCAGCGCCACCCTCGGCAGGGCGTGCCGGGAGAGCAGGCCGACCCGAGCGTCCGCCCACGTCGTGGCCAGCGCCCGGCGCACCTTCGCGGACCGCCCGACGAGCACCGCCGCGACGGCGAGCACGGCCAGCACCGCGACCAGGACACCGGCGTTGGGCACCAGGTCCACGGCGAGCACGGGCTGCGTGAGCAGCACGACGACACCGACGAGGATCAGCACCGCCTGGCCCGCGAACCGCTCGAACACGACGGCCCGCACGCCGCGGCCGACGTCACCGGACTGCTTGCCGTGGTTGACCGCGCGGTCGACGTCGCCGAGCACCCCCGCGGGCAGCACGGAGTTGAGCAGCAGCCCGCGGTAGTAGTCCGCCACCGCCGGGCCGAGCGCGAGCGGCAGGCCGAGCGCGCGGGCGACGACCACCCAGCGCCACGCGCTGAGCACCGTGGTCAGCAGCCCGATGCCGAGCGCGGCGAGCACCGACCAGCCGTCGACGGCGCGCAGTCCATCCAGGAACGCGGCCGTGCCCAGCCTCACACCGAGCGCGACCAGGATGCCGACGGCCAGCACCAGCCGCAGCCACGGCCAGAACCGGCGCATCAGGAGGCCCTCGGCAGCGCGAGCAGGTCGGTGTGGTGCACGACGACGTCCGGGCGGCCGTCGAGCCGCCTGCGCAGGTACGCGGGCGCCTCCTCGGCGAGACCGGGCTCCTGCTCGACGGCGGCGTCCACCCAACCCCGGAGCCACTCGCGCGCCAACGGGGCCTGAGCGGCACCCAGGCGCCACGGACTCGGTCGGGTGACCACCTCGGCCCCGCCGCGCTCGAACGCCGCCACAGCGGCCGTCACGGCGTCCGGGCCGAGCAGCCGCCGACCGTCGACGACCCGCCGCTGGTGGGCGTTGAAGGCGTCCTGGAAGTCCACGTCCAGCGGCTCGGCCCGGTCGAACTCGACCCGGCCCGCGACGGACAGCGTGAACAGCACCGGAACGCCAGCGCACGCGGCGGCCAGCCCGTCCACCTCCTCGGAGGTGAACAGGTCCAGCAGCGCCGACGCGGTCACCAGAGAGGTGCCCGCGAGGTCGTCACCCCGCAACGCGGTGAGGTCGCCCTCACGCGTCTCCACGGTCACGCCGGCGCGCCTCATGCCCGCGCCTGCCAGTTCGAGCAGACGGGGGTCGAGGTCGTGCAGCACCCAGTGCTGCGGACCTCCCAGCCGTCCGGCGAGCCATCGCCCCATCGATCCTGTTCCACAACCTAAATCACGTACAACCAGGGGGGTTCGGTTCAACAGGGTTTCGCGGAGGGGGTCCAGCAGGTCCACCGCGCGGGCCTCGGCATCGGCCTGTTCCCGCAGTTCCAGCCATTCCGGAGCGAAGCTCATCCGCGCACCCTAACCAGCACCTCGGCCATCAGCCGGGCGGTTCCGTCCCACCCCGTGAGCAGGTCCCTGCGCTTCCGGGCGGCGTCCCGGAGGCCGCGCCGCACCCGCTCGTCACCGAACCACCGCCGGAGTTCCGCCGCGAGCGCGGCGACGTCACCGGGCGGCACGAGCACGCCGCCGTCGCCCAGCGCGTCCGGCACGGAGCTGGCCACCACCGGGATGCCGCGGGCCAGCGCCTCCGTGACGACCATGCCGTAGGTCTCGGCGCGCGAGGCCAGCACGAACAGGTCGGCCGCCGCGTACGCGCGGTCGAGCGGCTCGCCGTCCAGCGGCCCGGTGAACCGCACCCGGTCGCCGAGCCCGCGCCGCCGGAGGGCGGCCACGTGCGCCTCCGCTCCCAGCGGCCCGACGCAGTCCAGCGTCCACGGCACGTCGACCAGACCCGCCAGCGCGTCGAGCAGCACGTCGTGCCCCTTGCGCGGCGTGACCGACGCCACGCAGAGCAGCCTCGACACCCCGTCCGTGCCCGGCGCGAGCGGGGCCGGGTCGACGCCCGGCGGCACCGTGCGCACCCGTTCCGGAACCAGCCCGTGGTGCTCGACCAGCCGCCGCGACGCCAGCGGACTGGTGGCCACGACCGCGGCGGCGGCCCGCAGCACCTCCCGCTCGGCCGCGTCCAGCTCCGCCGCCACGTCGGCCGCCAGCCCGGTCTCGTCGGCCAGCGGCAGGTGCACCAGCACCACCAGCCGCAACCGTGCGGCGTGCGGCACGACGACGTCCGGCACACCGCACGCCACCAGGCCGTCGACCAGCACGACCCCGCCGTCGGGCACGCCCGCAAACGTTCGCGCCAACTCCTCGCGCGCGGCGGCCCCCGGCCTCGGCCAGTCCCCGGCGACGGTGATCTCCCGCACGTCGACGCCGAGCGCCACGAGCCCCCGGCACAGCCGCCGGTCGTAGGAGTTGCCGCCGCTCGGAACCGACAGGTCGTCGACCCCGCCCGGCAGCACTGCGGTGAGCGTCACAGCGCGCGTTCGTAGCTCGCCCACGCCACGTGCGACTCGTGCAGTGTGACCTCGATCGCAGTCAGACCCCGTGCTCCCTCACCCAGCGCGCCCGCGTGAACGCGGTCCGCCAACCGGTCGGCGATGTACTTGGCGAGGAACTCGGTCGACGTGTTGACCCCGACGAAAGCGGGTACCTCGTCCAGGTTGCGGTAGTTGAGTTCGGCTAGGACGGTCTTGAGCTCCTCAGTGGCCAGTCCGATGTCGACGACGATGTTGTCCGCGTCGAGATCGGAGCGTTTGAACCGCGCGTCCACCACGAACGTTGCTCCGTGCAGGCGCTGCGCCGGACCGAAGACCTCGCCGCGGAAGCTGTGCGCGACCATGACGTGGTCGCGGACGGTGATGCTGAACAGGGTGACCTCCACCAGGTGAGGGAGTTACGGTGCAACTTCCGGCCGAGCGTAATGACGATCGGCCGGTCTCGGGTGACGAGGGGATCCGATGTACGAGCAAGCCATCAGCCACGAGGACGTGGCCGAGTCCGATCTGGTGACCCGCCGCGGCACCTTCCGCGCCGTCGCGTTCCGCGCGGACGGGCACGAGCACATGGCCCTGGTGTACGGGAAGACGCGGATGCGCGAGAACGTGCTCATCCGCGTTCACTCCGAGTGCATGACCGGTGACATCTTCGGTGCCATGCGCTGCGAGTGCGGCGAACAGCTCGACGCCGCGCTCGACCGAATAGTCGCCGAAGGCGCCGGGATCCTCATCTACCTGCGCGGCCACGAGGGCCGGGGCATCGGTCTGGTCGAGAAGGTCCGCACCCACGTCCTGCAGGACGAACAGGGCCTGGACACCCTCGACTCGGCCACTTCGCTGGGCCTCCCGATCGACACCAGGGACTACGGCCCGGCCGTGAAGGTCCTCAAGCACCTCAGGGTCAACTCGGTCCGGCTCATGTCCAACAACCCGGACAAGATCGAAGCCCTGGAGTCGAACGGCATCGCCGTGACGGCCCGCGTGCCGCTGCTGGTCCAGCCCAACGACCACAACATCGGCTACCTCACCGCGAAACGCGACCGCCTGGGGCACGACCTCCCGCAGGTGGACGTCTTCGCCACCGACCTGCACCGCGCGGCGGACCGTTGACGGCGGAACACCACGACCTGCTGCCGATCGCCAGGGAAGCCGTGGCGATCGGCAGCAGGATCATCACCACCCGCGCGGTCGGCGTGGTCGCTCAGAAAAGCGAACGCGACCTCGTCACGGACATCGACCTGGCCGTGGAAGACGCCCTGCGCACCTTCCTGGCGGCCGAAGCACCCCACGTGGGCGTGCTCGGCGAGGAACACGGCCACACCGGCCCGACGGACCTCTGGTGGGCGCTGGACCCCATCGACGGCACCACCAACTTCGCCCGCGGCATCCCGCTGTGCGCCGTATCACTCGCACTGGTGACCGACCGCACCAGCGCCGTGGCCGCCATCACCCTGCCGTTCCTGAACGTCGACTACCACGCCTCCCTCGGCCACGGCGCCTACGCCGACGACACCCGCATCCACACCTCACCGGTGGAAGCGCTGTCCGACGCCGTCATCTCCATCGGCGACTTCGCCGTCGGGGATGACGCGCTCGCGAAGAACGCCGTCCGCCTGGCCCTGCTCACCACGCTGGGCTCCACGGCACAGCGCATCCGCATGATCGGCACCGCGGCCATCGACATGGCCTGGGTGGCGGACGGCAAACTGGACGCCACCATCAACCTGTCCAACATGCCGTGGGACACGATGGCGGGCGCACTGCTCGTGCACGAGGCAGGCGGCCTCGTCCTGGACCTGGACGACACCCCGCACACCGCGGACTCCTCGATCACCGTCGCCGTGTGCGCCGGTCTGCGGTCGGAGGTCATGGCGGTCCTCCGGCAGTCCCGCGAAGCCGTCCGGACCTGAGTCCCGTTCCACCGGACGATTACCAGACAACTAGTGGACAGTAAGCGGACCACGGCACCAGGCCGGTTCACGGGCCCGACTATGAGGATGACGCACTCGTCCTCATGATCGGAGCAGCCGCATGGACGCCCACTTCCCGTTGGCGGAACAGGTCTTGTCGGTGCCCTCGTCCGACCCCACCCCCGGCGGTGTCATCTGGGGCATCGTGCTGCTCGCGGCCTTCATCGCCGCGGGGATCGGGTACAACACCTTCAAGGAGAACGGTTTCCGACCGAGGAACGTGACGACGCGGCTGAGCGCCTCACAACTCCGGGAGATCTTCCGCCGCACCGTCGCGGGCAGCGGGTGGTCCATCATGGACGAAGGAAACCCGATGATCGCCCAGTCCGGCCTGCTGGCGGGCATCCGTCAGCAGATCACCTTGCAGGTCGACGAATACGAAGGCACCACCAGGGCGAGGATCGCCGTCGCGCGCTACTCGAAGAAGGTGCTCGGCGGCGCGACCAAGGCGTACACCCTGCGCTGGCGGATGAACGCGTTCCTCGGCGAGGTCCAACGCGCCGACCACTCCGCCTCCGTCGCCGGGTGACCCCGGTGCCGGAATTCTGCTACCCCTTGCCGGACAACGAACTCGTCCCCTGACCGACCGCGTCGACAGGCCTGCCGGTCACGCACGCCGACGTGTCGCCGGACCGTCACGGAGCACGCCGCGCACCTGGTCCAGCGAGACGCCCGGCGGGAACTCCGCCAACCACCAGGTGGCACCCGCCGCGGCGTACGGCGCGGGATCGGTGCCGGGCGGGAGGGCGACGGCGATGTCGTACGGCACTGTCGCGTTCGGACGGAGGTCGGTGATGGTGGCGGCGATTTCGGCGACCTCGTCCGGGTGTTCGAGGTTGACGGGGAAGAACCCGTCGTACCGCGCCGCCCGGCGCAGTGGCTTGAGCCTTCCGGGAAATCCGCCGACCCACACGGGTACGCGGGGTTGAACCGGTCGGGGGAGGAACTCCACGGAGTCGATCGTGTAGTGCTCACCGTGGTGGTGGACCGGCAGGCCCGACCAGGCGGCGGTGAGGATCTCCAGCGACTCGTCGAGCATCCGGCCCCGCTGACGGTCGTCGAGCACCTCGCCGGTCTTGGACAGTTCGCCGCCGAACCGGTCGCTGCCCAGACCGACGCCGAGGGTGAGGCGACCACCGCTGAGCCGGTCCAGCGTCGCGGTTTCCCTGGCGACCTTGGCAGGCCGCCGCCGGGCGAGCGGCGTGACCATGGGGCCGAGCCGCAGGT
>JBDSAJ010000123.1:0-4068 GCA_039922235.1 Umezawaea sp. | reverse complement strand
ACTGCGTACTCGAACATCAACAGCTACAACCAGATCTTCGTGGACACCGTGCGGAGGGCAGGCGGCGACAACGGCTCGCGGTGGTTGCTCGTGCCCGGCTGGAACACGAACATCGACTACACCACGGGGAACTACGGCTTCGTGCTGCCGAGCGACCAGTACCGCTCCCCCTCGGTCCCCAGCAACGAGAAGCGAATCATGATCTCCGTTCACCACTACGCCCCGTGGGACTTCGCCGGAGAGGAGAACGCCACGATCACGCAGTGGGGCCGAGGGTCGACCACTCCCTCCAAGAAGTCCACCTGGGGGCAGGAGGACTACCTGGATTCGCAGCTGAAGCTGACGCGCGACGCCTTCGTCGCGAAGGGCTACCCGGTGGTCGTGGGCGAATACGGCTCGATCGACAAGTCGGCGTTCGACTCGTCGAACAACAGGTACCGCGCGAACTTCGCACGTGCCGTCGTCGCCACGTCGACGAAGTACGGCGCGGCCACCGTCTACTGGGACAACGGCCACAATGGACAGTACGGGTTCGCGCTGTTCGACCGGAGGACCTACGCGGTGACGCAGCAGGGCATCGTGAACGCGATCATGGGCCGTCCGCGGCCAGTAGCGGACTGGCCGACCAGCGACAACAGGACTGGGCCGGGCGAGGACGGAAGTCCTCGCCCGGCCCAGTTCGTTCGGCACCGCACCTACACCGGCGAACGGCATGCCCTGCGCACCGGACGCAGGTGAGCGGCACCCGACAACGCCGCCGTGCCTAGCCGACGACCGCGACGGCGTCGACGACCAGGGTGCCGCTGAGCACCTTGACCTGAACCGCGTGCTCACCGGGCGCCAGCCCGCGAAGGGCGTAGGCCTGGTAGAACTCAGCCGATGCCGTCGTGCCTGCCGAGCCGTTGACCACGCGTCCGTCGACCCTCACCTCGAGCACCGCCGAACCGTTGTTGGGCCCGGTGATGTCGAGTCCGGTTCCCGTGAAGGTGTAACCCAGCGTCGCGCCGGATCCCTGGCTCGTGGACAGCGTTCGCTGGTAGTTGTACATGCTCTTGCCGCTCTCGTGGGCCCACTGACCGCCATAGACGAGCTTGGTGGCGGGCAAGGCGCCCAGGTCGTTCGTCTCCAGGTTGTCCAGCAGCTCGGCGTAGTACGGCGCGAAGCCGTCGAGGGTGCGGACTCGCAGGTTGTCGAACCGGGTGTTGTAGTACCCGCTGCCGATCTCGACGCGGCCGGAGAGCTTGGGAGCCGGATCGGTGCGGCTGGTGAGCTTGACGCCGTCCAGTGAGGCGGTCACCTCATTGCCGGCAGCTCTGAGGGCGAGCTTGTGCCATGCGCCGTAGGAGGTGTTGAAACCCGGAATCCGCACGCCACCGGAGCCAGTCGCCACGTTGCCGCTCGCCGCCACGTTGTTGTTGACGAGCAACTGCCAGCCACCGTCGAACGTGAACTTCAGCTTGTAGGGCGCGCCGACATCGCCATGCTGTTGCCGGACCCCGAGGACCGCGTAGTTGGCGCCGTTCTGGAGACCGCTGTTCTCGAACGAGACGTCGATGCTGGCCTCGTAGTCCAGCCACCGGTTGTCACCGATCCGCGTGACCGGATCGCCGCCGTCCCAGGCGCCGCCGAGCCCGTTGACCGACCTGTCGAGCTGCTGCCGGAGGACGTAGTTGGTCGACCCGTCCGGAAGGTGGGCCTCGAAAGCGCCGTTGCGATCGCCGGCGTACAGCGGGATCGCGCTCTTGGACCCGCCGCGGGAGGCGATGAAGTCCTCGCTGCCCACGATTGCGCCGCCTGCCCCGATCACCGGAACCCGCTTGTCGGTGTAGTCGAAGTCGTCCGCGTACAAGGTGTCGTCCTGGGTGTTTTCGCCCGAGCCGGAGGCGTCCGTGTCCAGCACGGTTCGCGCGCCCTCCACCGGCAACGGCGCCTGGTACGCCGGGTTCGTGCGCCGGGCCAACGTCGTCACGGTGACGACCGAGTTGGGCTTGACCGTGACGGTGTACACGCCGTCGGCGCCCGCGACGGCGTTGCCGAGGTACTTCAGGTAGCCGGCGTTGAAAGCTTGGCCTCGGTCGGCCGCACGTGTCTCCCACGTTTCCAGGGCAGGCGCACCGGTGTACGCCATGTTGACGGTGCTGATGCGGTAGGCCTGCGGGTACTCGCTGTCGTTCATGAGGACCGTCGAGAAGTCGCGCTTGTCCGGAGCGGCCAGCGTCAGGTAGCTGGGCGTGCCGTTGCGCCCGCTGACCGGGTTCGTGCCCGTGGCCCCGGTGCGGCTCGCCTGGGGCACGGCTCGCCAGATCCCCGCAGTGTTGTCCGAGTTCTCCCAGCCGGTCTTCGCGAACCAGCTGAAGTGGCGCAGGATGTCGATGCCCGCGTCGTAGTGGATCCAGCCCGACCACGGGTCGCGCGCGCTCACCAGTTCCTTGAAGCCGTACTGCCCGCCTTCGTAGAAGGCGCCGACGGCGGGCTGGTAGATGAAGTTCGTCCTGTTGGAGTTGGTGAACCCCTTGATGATCGTGTTGCCCATTTCCAACGCGCTGTTCTTGCCGCCGATGCCAGTCCCCGCGACGGCCGGTTCCTTCATGTTGTTGTTGGGCCGGAAGGCCGAGTTGCCGAAGGTGGACTGCGCCTCGCTGTTCCAGACCTCCTTGTCGAACACCTGCGCCAGGCGCTTGAAGTTCCCCGCGCCGTCGTCATCGGGGCTGTAGTGGAATCCCGCGACCGCGACCGCGTCGCGCAGACTGGCGTCGCTGACCATCGTTCCGCCGAAGCTGCCCACCCCGACCTCGTCCGAGATCACCACCTGGATGCGGTTGTACAGAGCCCGCTCGGCGGCGTTGGCGAAGCCGGAGGCGTCCGTCCTGACCAGGTTGGCGTACCGCTTGCTCCAGGTCAGGTCCGGCGCACGCTCGTTGAGGCCGGGGTTGACGTAGTCGACCATGAACCCGTAGGTGCGGTACGCCTCGAGGATCGTCTTCTTGTACCAGGTGTAGACCTTGTCGTTGTTGTTCGCCCAGGCGGGGGCGTTCCAGCGCAGCATGCTCACCTTGAGGTCGGGGTTCACCTTCTTGGCGTCGGCCGCGAGCTGGAACCCCTGGGTCCGCTTGACGTTCGGCGTTTCACCCTCCAACCGCATGGTGGCCGGATCGGGCCCCGTGGAGTTGTTCCGGTCGTTGCCCATCTCGACCTTCACGTTCGTCAGGACCGGACTCGGGCCACCGAACAGGATCTGGAGCATCTCCGCGTACTTGCTCGGGTGCTGGGCCTTGTAGTCCATCAGCAGTTCGCTCGTGCCGTTCGCGCTGAGCAGGCCGAACCCCTTGAAGGTGAGGCCGTTGACGTTGTCGGCCTTGATGTCGTTCCCGTCGAGCACGATCTTGTTGCCCGTCTCGGACAGCGACCACTGCTGGGTCGAGTTGCTGCTGGCGCCGTACTGCTTGAGGTCCGCGCCGTTGTCGGTTCGCCCGGCACCGTCCAGGTACAGCCCGGTCGCCCGGTTCTTGAACTTGACGTAGCTCCCGGCAGCTTCTTGCGCCCATTGCTGGGTGTAGTCGGCGGAGCTGCTCTTCTGGCCACAGACAGACCCGCCGGTGGTGCGGCCCATGCCGTCGAGGTACAGCCCCGTGGCCCGGTTCTTGATGCGGACGTGGCCTTCCGTCGGTTCGATCACCCACTGCTGGTTGCCACTGTCGGAACTCGCGTACTGGCTCGCGTTGGCACCCTCGGTCGTGCGGCCCGCGCCGTCGATGAGCCTGCCGGTCGCCCGGTTGCTCACCATGACGTAGACCAAGGCATCCTCTGCCGAGCTCACCGGTGCGCTGACCAGCGGCACGAATAACACGGACGCCACGGACAGCGTGGTCAGCCACAGCGCGCACAGGATTTTACGGGCGAGCCGGGTGCGGACCGGAGCAGCTTGGGCTGAACCGCGGTCTGGCGGACGTGGAGCGGGTCGACGGTGCACGGTTGCGTCTCCTGTCGGCAAGTGGGGCGAGCCAGTGCCAAGGAAAGCGCTTTCCGCATTTTGGGGCAAGAGGTGATCCAAAGGCAACGCCGTCATGG
>JBDSAJ010000122.1:0-5663 GCA_039922235.1 Umezawaea sp. | reverse complement strand
TGTACACGGGGCAGTCGGGTGACTACCAGATCAACTTCAACCCGTTCTCGCCGACGCAGATCGAGGGCTCCGGCACGATCTTCGAACCGCTGTTCTTCTTCAACGTCATCCGCGACGTCGAGCCAAGGCCCCGGTTGGGCAAGTCCTTCTCCTGGAACGCCGACGGCACCGAGCTGTCGATCGAGGTCCGCGACGACGCCAAGTGGTCGGACGGGCAGAAGTTCACCGCGAAGGACGTGGTGTTCACGCTGGACCTGATCACCAAGAACAAGACCATGAACTCCACCGGGTACAACGGCAAGGCGACCGCGACCGACGACACCCACGTGGTGGTGAAGTTCGACGAGCCCGCGTACATGGACGGCCCGCAGGTGCTCGGCAAGATCTTCATCGTCCCCGAGCACCTGTGGAAGGACATCGCGACGCCCGCCACCGACCCGGTGAAGTCCCCGGTCGGCACCGGCCCGTTCCTGCTGGACGAGTTCAAGGCGCAGGCGTTCACGCTGAAGTCCAACCCCGGCTACTACGCGGGCGAGCCCGCGGGGAAGAAGCTCCGCTACCTGTCGCTGTCGGGCAACCAGGCCGGTGCCGACGCGCTCAAGGCCGGGCAGGTCGACTGGCAGACCGGGCCCGTGCCGGACATCAAGAACGTGGAGAAGAACTACCCCGGCTACCAGGCGATCACCACGCCGATGAACCAGGTCGCCCTGTTCACCTGCTCCAACGCCGAACTGGGCTGCCAGGGCGCGCAGACGGACCCCGCCGTGCGCAAGGCGATCTACTACGGCCTCAACCGCAGCCAGGTGAACGCGCTGGCGTTCGAGGGCACCGCGAGCGAGATGTCGCCCGGCTTCGCCCTGCTGGAGCGCGACAAGGCCGTGATCTCCGGCAAGCTCAAGGAGAAGACCGCGCCGATGAGCCCCGACGTCACCAAGGCGACCGGGCTGCTGGAGGCCGCGGGCTACGCCAAGGGCGGCGACGGGATCTACGCCAAGGACGGCAAGGCGCTGGAGCTGACCGTGAAGGTCGTCGCAGGCTGGACCGACTACATCACCGCCGTCGACACGATGGGCCAGCAGCTGCAGAAGGTCGGGATCAAGGTCACCCCGCAGCAGCTGTCGTGGAACGAGTGGTCCGACGCGCGCGGCCGGGGCCAGTTCGAGCTGCTGATCGACGCGGTCAACCAGGGACCCGCGCCCGACCCGTTCTACGCCTACAGCTACTTCTTCAGCAGCGCCACGACCGCGCCCGCCGGTGAGATCGCCAACCCGAACTTCGCCCGGATGAAGGACTCCGCGCTGGACGAGGCACTGGCCGCGTTGAAGAAGATCGACCCGAAGGACGCCGCCGCCCGGCAGCCGCACCTCGACGTGATCCAGACGCGCATCGAGGAGGTCATGCCCTACATCCCGGTCCTGACCGGTGGCACCACCAGCGAGTACCACGCGAAGAAGTTCACCGGCTGGCCGACCGCGGACGACCTCTACGCGTTCCCCGCCGTCTGGTCCCGCCCGGACAGCTCGGAGGTCTACCTCCGCCTCAAGCCCGCGGGCAAGTGATGACCCCGCACCCCTGTTCGACTCGCGGTGGAGGTGGGTGGTGAGGTACTACCTGCGGAAGCTCGCGTTCTACCTGGTCGCCCTGTGGGCTGCCCTGACGTTGAACTTCGTCATTCCGCGGCTGATGCCGGGGAACCCGGTCGACATCCTGCTGGCGAAGTTGCAGCAGCGCGGCGGCTCGGTCGACCCGGCCGCGCGGCGGTCCTTCGAACTGCTGCTGGGCGCGGGCGGCGACGAGTCGATCGTGAGCCAGTACTTCGCCTACCTCGGCAACGTCCTCCGGGGTGACCTCGGCGTCTCGGTCAGCGCGTTCCCGGCGCCGGTCTCCGAGGTCATCGCGAGTTCGCTGCCGTGGACGGTGGTGCTGGTCGGCATCGCGACGCTGATGTCGTTCGTGCTCGGCATCGCGCTGGGCGCCATCGTCGGCTGGAAGCGCGGCACGTGGCTCGACTCGCTCGTGCCCGCGACGACCGTCCTCGCGGCGGTGCCGTACTTCTGGCTGGCGCTGATCCTGGTGGCGGTGTTCGCGTCCGCGCTCGGCTGGTTCCCGCTGATCGGCGGCTACGACGTGGTGCTGACGCCAGGGTGGGACGCGGAGTTCCTGTCGTCCGCGATCTACCACGGCACGCTGCCCGCGCTGACGATCGTGGTGTCGTCGGTCGGCGGCTGGCTGCTCGGGATGCGCAACATGATGGTGTCGGCGATGTCCGAGGACTACGTGCTCACCGCGCAGGCCAAGGGCTTGAGGGACAGCCGGATCATGATCCGGTACGCCACCCGCAACGCCGTCCTGCCCTCGGTGGCCGGGTTCGCGATCTCGCTCGGGTTCGTGGTGTCCGGCTCGATCATCACCGAGCAGGTCTTCTCCTACCCCGGCATCGGTTCGAAGCTGCTGCAGGCCGTGCAGAACAACGACTACGCCCTGATGCAGGGGATCTTCCTGGTGATCACGGTCGCGGTGCTCGCCGCCAACCTCGTGGTGGACCTGCTGTACGCCCTGATCGACCCCCGAACCCGCGTGAGCGGCTGACAAGGAGCGTGCGATTTGTCCACAGTGGACATGAAGCGGCGGGTGCTGCCGCGCTGGTCGCCCAAGCTCGGCGTCGGGCTCGGGCTCATCGGGGCCGTCGTGCTGATCGGGCTGCTCGGGCCGGTGCTGACCGGTGACCCGACCACGGTGCGCGACATCGGGCTGACCCCGCCCGGCGGCGAGTTCTGGCTCGGCACGACCCAGACCGGCCAGGACGTCGTCGCCCAGATCGCCCACGCCACCAGGGGGTCGTTGCAGATCGGCCTGCTGGTCGGCGTGCTGGCGACCGTGCTGTCCGCGGTGTTCGGCATCGTGGGCAGCTACGCGGGCGGGCTCGTCGACGAGGCGTTCTCGCTGTTCTCCAACGTGATGCTGGTGATCCCCGGCCTCCCGCTGGTCATCGTCATCGCCGGGTTCGTGCCCGCAGCGCAACGCGGGTCGTGGACCATCGCGATCGTGCTGGCGATCACCGGCTGGGCCGCGTCGGCGCGGGTGCTTCGCGCGCAGACGCTGTCGTTGCGCAACCGCGATTACGTGGCCGCGGCACGGGTGGCGGGGGAGAAGACCTGGCGGGTGATCACCGTCGAGATCCTGCCCAACCTGCTGCCGGTGCTGGCGTCGCAGTTCGTCTTCGCGGTGATCCTGGCGATCCTCAGCGAGGCCGGTCTGTCGTTCCTCGGCCTCGGGGCGTCGAACTCCTCGACGCTCGGCACGATGCTCTACTACGCGCAGAACGGGTTCGCGCTGCAACGCGAAGCCTGGTGGTGGTTCGTGCCGCCCGGACTGGTGATCGCCCTGTTCGGCTGCGGGCTGTCGCTGGTCAACTTCAGCATCGACGAGATCATCAACCCGAAGCTGCGGGACGTGCCCCGGCGGCCCGGCAAGGTCGCCGAGACCGTCGCCGCCACGCCCGCCGAACGGGGCGAGGACGACGCCGTGCTGACCGTCGACGGCCTTTCCGTGGTGTACCAGGGGCCAACCCCGGTGCACGCGGTGAAGGACGTGTCGCTCACGCTGCGCCGCGGCGAGATCCTCGGGCTCGCGGGCGAGTCCGGCTGCGGGAAGACGACGTTGGCGTACGCGGTCAACCGGCTGCACAAGCCACCGGCCGAGGTGACGTCCGGCGCGGTGACGTTCCACGACCGCGACGGCACGGACGTCGACGTGCTCGGCCTCGGCGTCGAGGAGCTGCGGGCGTTCCGCTGGTCCAAGCTGTCGATGGTGTTCCAGGGCGCGATGAACGCGCTGAGCCCGGTCACCCCGGTCGCGGCGCAGCTCGACGACGTGCTCGTCACGCACCGGCCGGAGATGTCGCGAGACGACCGGCGCAAGCGGTGCGTGGAGGTGTTCCGGCTGGTCGGCGTCGACCCGAAGAGGCTCGGGTCGTACCCGCACGAGCTGTCCGGCGGGATGCGGCAGCGGGTGATGATCGCGATGGCCCTGCTGCTCGACCCGCAGGTCATGATCATGGACGAGCCGACGACGGCACTCGACGTGGTGGTGCAGCGCGGCATCCTGCTGGAGATCCTCAAGTTCCGCGACGAACTGGGCTTCGCCGTCATCTTCATCACCCACGACCTCCCGCTGCTGCTGGAGATCGCCGACCGGATCGCCGTCATGCGCGACGGCGAGGTGGTGGAGCAGGGCACGGCCGAGGAGCTGCACACCAGCCCCCGGCACCCGTACACCCGCGAGCTGCTCGACTCGTTCCCCAGTCTCACCGGCGACCGCGGCGGCTTCGTCCGCGGGACCCCGGCGCTGCACGACGGAGGTGTGCGTTGACCACGCTGGAAGCCCGCGACCTGATCAAGGACTTCACCGTCCGCAACGGCCTGCACCGCGCCTCGCTGCGGGCGGTGGACCGGGTGTCGTTCACCCTCGAACCCGGCCGCACGGTCGCGCTGGTCGGTGAGTCGGGTTCGGGGAAGTCGACCATCGCCCGGATGATCGCCCGGCTGGAGAAGCCCAGCAGCGGCTCCATCGTCGTCGCCGGGCCGGACGGGAAGCGCGTGCCGGACCGCGACTACCGGCACAGCGTGCAGATGGTGTTCCAGGACCCGTTCGCCTCGCTCAACCCGTTCCACACCGTCGGGCACCACCTCGCCCGCCCGCTGCTGCTGCACGGCCGGGCGCACGGCAAGGCCGAGACCGAGCGGCTCGTCGGCGAACTGCTGGAACGGGTGACGCTGCCGCCGGAGTTCGCGTCCCGGCGGCCGCACGAGCTGTCCGGCGGGCAGCGGCAGCGGGTCGCCATCGCCCGCGCGCTGGCGCCCGGCGCGCAGGTGGTCGTGGCGGACGAGCCGGTGTCGATGTTGGACGTCTCGATCCGGCTCGGCATCCTGAAGCTGTTGGCGCGCCTGCAACGCGAGGAGGACCTGGCCGTCCTCTACATCACCCACGACCTGGCGACGGCCCGGCACTTCTCCGACGAGATCCTGGTGCTCTACCGGGGCCGGGTCGTCGAACGCGGTCCGTCCGACCAGGTGATCCTCGAGCCGCGGCACCCGTACACGAAGCTGCTGGCCGCCGCGTCGCCCAACCCGGACGCCCGCGGCCGGGACTTCGAAGTCGGCCGGGAGGTGGTCGAAGCCGCGGGAGCCGCCGCGGCCTACGATCACCACACCGGCAACTGGGAGGCCGCCTGATGGTGTTGACCTGGTCCGCGGGCGGCGTGACGCTGGCGTTCGCGGTGCGCCCGGACGCGCCGGTGGCGCTGCTGTCGGTGCGCCCGGCGTCGGAGCCCAAGGCGCACCTGCTCAGCACCGGGCCGCCGCTGGTGGAGATCCAGGCCGTCGGCCACGGCCGGTTCCCCGGCAGCCACCGGTACGCGGACACGACGACCGGGGCCCGGCTGCGCTACCAGCACCACGCGGCCGCCGACGACGAACTGCGGATCGTCCAGGCTGACCCGGTGACCGGGCTGGTCGCCACCAGCGTGTTCCAGGCGGTCGGCGACGTGGCTGCCGTGCGCACCTGGACGGAGGTCACCGCCGAGGAGCCGGTTCAGCTGCAGGCCGTCACGTCCGTGGTCACCGGCGCGTTCCTGCTCGACGCCGACCGCGCGGTGGACCAGG
>JBDSAJ010000121.1:0-6605 GCA_039922235.1 Umezawaea sp. | reverse complement strand
GCCCGTCTCCTGGCCCCGCTCACCGCGCACGAGGCCCCTGCTGTGCTCATCCCGCACCCCGACGACACCGCCTGGCTCCAGCAGACGGCATTCCAGCTCCTGGACGAACACCGCGCGCTGGGGCGCCGCCCCCTCGGCGTCCACCACGCCCTGCGGCGCAGCCTGCTCGAAGCGCTGCTGCTGCGCCTGGCCAACTCCGCGGGCATCGCCCCCATCGGCACGGCCACGGCAGGTACAGGCCGCGCCGACAGGTACGGGCGCTTCCTGGACGCCTTGGAGCTGCACTTCCGCGAACTGCACCAAGCCGCGGACTACGCGGAGTTGCTCGGCTGTTCGGTCCGCACCCTGAGCCGCGCGGCCCGGGACGCCACCGGCAAGGGAGTACGTGACCTCATCGACGAGCGGCGCCTGCTCGAAGCCCTGCGCCTGTTGGGAAGTGCCCGGTGGGATGCCCGGACGGTGGCCGCCCACCTCGGCTTCACCGATCCCGCGAACTTCGGCCGCTTCTTCCGCGACCGCACCGGTCTCACCCCGGCCGCCTTCGCCGCCGACGAGGCCACAACCGTCCCTCCTCTCCAGGGTTGACGATCCCGGTGGTTTCCGGCCGGGTCTCAGCCGATGGCCTCGATGGTGACGTCGACCGTGCCGTGGTACTTCTTGAAGGCATCGGCCCCCGAGTCGATTTCGCCGAGGACGACGATGCACGGGTCGGGGATGAACTGCCCGGTCGCGGTCATAGAAGACGGCGATGTCGGGACCGGGTGACCAGTAGACACGGCGATGATCGCCGTAGCCCCCGCGTGCCGCCTTTGGCCGACAGGCCCAGCCTCGCACGCGCGGGTGCCGGCACGGTCAGTCCGTGGTGAAGCTGGACAGGACCGCGGCCGGGAGGCGGCTGCCCGCCGAGCCGTGGGGAAGGATCTCCGTGATGCGGGCCAGATCAGCGGCGGAGAGCTGGACGTCGGCGGCGCCGGCGTTCTCCTCGACGCGCTCGGTGCTGCGAGTGCCGGGAATGGGCGCGATGTCCTCGCCCTGGGCGAGCAGCCAGGCCAGCGCGAGTTGGGCGGTGGTGATGCCTTTGGTGTCGGCCAGATTCTTGAGCTGTTCGGTGGCGTGCAGGTTGTAGGTGTAGTTCTCGCCCTGCCAACGTTCGTCCCAGCTGCGCATGTCGTCCGCGGCGTACTCGCTGGCGGGCTTGACCTGGCCGGTGAGGAAGCCGCGGCCGAGCGGGGAGTAGGGCACCAGGCCGATGCCGAGTTCCCGCAGGATGGGAAGGATCTTCTCCTCGACCTCCCGCTCGAAGAGCGAGTACTCGTACTGGAGCGCGGAGACCGGGGTGACGGCGTGGGCGCGGCGGATGTACTGGGGGCCGACGTTGCTCAGGCCGAAGTACTTCACCTTGCCTTGGGTGATCAGGTCGCCGACCACGCCGGCGACCTCCTCGACCGGAATGTCGGGGTCGGAGATGTGCTGGTAGAAGAGGTCGATGTGGTCGCTCTGCAGGTAGCGCAGGCTGTTCTCGGCGACCTTGCGGATGTTTTCCGGGCGGCTGTCGAAGGCGGGGCTGATCGCCGGGGCGGTCATGTCGAAGCCGAACTTGGTGGCAAGGACCACCTCCTCGCGGAAGTCTTTGACTGCCTTGCCCAGGAGCATCTCGTTGCTGCCGGTACCGGCGCCGTACAGCTCGGCGGTGTCGAAGAAGTCGATCCCGAGTTCGTGGGCGCGGCGGATGGTCGCGATGCCCTCGTCGTCGTTCGAGGCGCCGTAGGCCATGGACATGCCCATGGTCCCCAGGCCGAGCGCCGAGACGCGCAGACCCTGAGAGCCCAGATTGCGGTGGTGCATGAGTTCACTCCCTGAGTAGTTCATCGGTTTCACCCGCAGAGGCCAAACCGAACTGTTCTGTTTGACCCTACGCGCCGATCACCCCGGATGCCAAACCAAACGGTTCGGCGCTCTATCCTGGGACCATGTCCCAGTCCCGCGACTCCGGCCAGACCGCAGCGCCCGCAGCCGGCGACACCACGCGCGAGCGCATCCTTACCGCTGCCATGGAGGAGTTCGCCCGCCACGGCATCGCCGGCGCCCGCGTGGACCGCATCGCCAAACTCGCCAAGACCAGCAAAGAACGCGTCTACGCCTACTTCCGCAGCAAAGACGCGCTCTATGCCGACGTCGCCGCACGGGAATACGTCGTCATCGCCGAGGCCACCCAGATAGACCCGTCCGACCTCCCTGGCTACGCGGGCCGCCTGTTCGACTACTTCGTCGCCCGTCCAGACCACCACCGCCTGATCACCTGGGGCCGCCTCGAACTGCCGGGCACCACAGCCGTTGCCGACGACCCCGCCCAGGCAGTGATCGCCCGCAAAATCGACCAGCTCCGCCAGGTGCAGCAGGCTGGACAGCTCGACCCCGCCTGGGACCCGGCCGACGTCCTCGCCCTGGTGAACCAGATCGCCATGACCTGGGCGTCTCAACCCGAACTCAGCGAGGCCGCCGCCGCACACGCCGTGGACCCCACCACTGCCGCCCGCCGCGCCGCGGTGGTGACCGCTGTCGAGCGGCTTTTCCCTCGATCGCGCTGAGGTCCCCCGACCTGCGGCAGTCCTGCCCGAACATCCCCCGAACGGCGCCGGCCGCCCTTGCCGCTCACCAATGGGCACATCCTGCGTTTGACGTCGTACTCGGCGTCCGGGAACTGCTGGTGAAAGCCGACGCCCAGATTCTTCAGCGTCTCGGCGCCGTCCGGTGCGAGCGGGTTGTGCTGGATGTAGTCGGGGCGTACGTAGCGGTCGACGACGTCGGTGTCGCCCCGCTCGAACACGCCCTTGAGGACGCGGACGGCCTCGAAGCCCGGCGATCAAGCATCAAGAGCCCGCCGGATGAACTCCTCGCGAGTCGCGCTGGAAGCGCGCGACACAGCCGCCTGACCCGCCGCCATGTCGAACGAGTGGAAGCCCCCGCCCCACATGTGGAGATCGACGCTCACGCCCGCCTCGGACAGGCGACCGGCGTAGATCAGGATCTCGTCGCGGAACCCCTCGGCCGAGCCGGTGTCGATGTAGGTGCGCGGCAGCCGGCTGAGGTCCTCGGCGCGGGCAGGCGCGGCGTACTGCGACACCTCCGGGCCGCCGCGCCGCTCGCCCAGCACGGAGGTCCACGCGTACAGGTTGCTGTAGCGGTCCCACACGCCTTCGCGGTCCACCATGCGACTGCTGTGCGTCTCGAAGCGGTCGTCGAGCATGGGGCAGATCAGAACCTGGTGGCTGAGCGGGGGAAAGGCGCGGTCGCGGGCGAGTAGCGCGGTCCCCGCCGCGAGGCCGCCGCCGCCACTGACTCCGGCGATCAGGAGCCGCTCGGGGTCGATACCGAGCTCGGCCGCGTTCTTCGCCATCCACACCAGCCCCGCGTAGCAGTCCTCGACCGGTGCGGGGTCGGGGTGATCCGGTGCCAGTCGGTACTCGACCGACACGACGACCGCACTCCCCTCGATCACATGGGGAAGGAGATGACTCACGTGGTCCCGGCGTCCCCCCATGATCATCCCGCCACCGTGGAGGCTGAGGATGCCTCCCGTGAGGCCTCGGTCCTCGACCGGGCGGAGGATCAGCAGAGTGATGTCCGGCGCGCCTTCCGGCCCCGGTACCCGGCGCTCCTCCACCCGCACTCTGCCGCCCACCGTCAGAGCCTCCGAATCCAACACGGGGGAAGCCTCGGCGATCTGCCGTCGGATTTCTGGCAGGGTCTCATCCGACAGGGCCGGAAAAACAGCGCCCCGCGCTTCCTCGACGGGCGCGAGCTCCGGGTCCAACGGGGGCCGGATGGTCGTGGCACCGAAGAAGTCGGCTGTTGTCTGGTCCGTCATCTGTTAGTTCCTTTGGAAACGACGGGGAGCGGCGACGCTCACCGCCGGGTTGAGGTACTCATTGCGCACGATGCGCGCGTCCCACGACTCAGGTCTCAGTCGTCCAGGACGACGACGTGCTTGCCCGGCGTGGTGCCTGACTCGACGTCGGCCTGGGCGTCACGGACCTGTTCCAGGCCGTGGTAGACCCTCGCGACCGGCACTGTGAGGCGCCCTGCGGCGATGGCCTGGAGCTGACGGGCGAAGACGTCGGCCGGGAGGTCGGCGGCTTCCCCGCCGTAGGACGTCAGCCGCACCCCGGTGGGGATCAGGAACGGGGAGAAGTCGGGGATCGTCCACTGGCCCGCCAGGGCTCCGGTGAAGCAGACCGTGCCGTGCCTGCGGACGGTGCGGAGGGTGTCGGCGAGGACCGAGCAGCCCACCAGTTCCAGTACGGCGTCGACGCCCTCCGGCACCAGCTCGCGCGTCTGGTCGGCGATGGTGCCGTTGTCGACCAGGGGGTGGTCGACGCCCGCGGCCCGCAGTTCCCCGGCCCGCTCCGGGCTGCGGGTGGTGGAGATGACGGTGGCGCCGAGGTCCTTCGCGATCGTGGCCGCGCTCAGCCCGACCGTGGAGGTGCCGCCGCGGATCAGCAGCGTCTGCCCCGCCTGCAAGCCGAGGCCGGTGGTCAGCGATCCGTAGGCGGTCTGGAACATCTCCGGCAGCGCACCGACGACCTCCCACGGCAGGCCGGTCTCGAACGGGATGACCTGCGCCGCGGGGACGGTCACGTACTGGGCGTACGCGCCGTCGTAGGAGCGGCCCATGCCGCCCATCATCGTGGCCACCTGCTGTCCCGGCCGCAGTCCGCTGTCCTCGTCGGCCTCGTCGACCACGCCTGCGCACTCGATGCCAGGGACGCGCGGGTAGGTGACGTCCGGGCTCGACTCGCCCTTGCGGGTGGTGACCTCGGACTCGTTGACGCCGAACGCCTTCACCTTGATCCGCACCCAGCCGGGCTTGCGCACGGGCACCGGCACATCCTTGATCTCCAGCGCGTCCAGGCCGCCGGGCCGGGTCACGACGACGGCCCGCATCATCGCCGGTACGGCGTCGGCCGCTGTCGGTTGACTCATGCCGAACTCCTTGTCGTGTTCGTCCCCGGGATGTGAAGGTGGAGCCGGGGCTCCAGGCGCGGATACTCGAGTGATCGGCCAATGGTGGCCCTGCGCCGTTCCACGTCTCGGTATCGCCCGGTGACCGTCAGGGGCGGTCGATGTTCTCCCACAGGTCGAGGGCCGCCTGGTAGTGGGCGCTTGCCTCGAAGGGCGGGTTGCCGACGCTTTCCGAGGTGGGGCGGTCGGTGACGGCGGGCCACAGCTGGGTCTGCTCGCCGGTGGCGAAGTCGAGCACGATGTCGCGGATACGCGTGTCACGCTCGGCTTGTTCGGGGCTGCGGCCCGGCTGTTCCTGGCCGACCAGGGCGTACATCTCGGTGCCGTGCACGGCGGGCGCGCCCTCGGCAGGCCCGATCATGAGGAGGTGGGCGTTGCCGCCCGCGGCGGCGTGGACCAGGGCGCCTCGGGCGGCGGGGAGCCCGAAGATGTAGTCCGTCAGGAGCGCGGCACGGACCTCGGCCGGGGTACGGCCGTCCAGGTCGTAGGCATCGACGATCTTCTTCGCGCGGGAGCGGGGAATGCGCCAGCCCGCGACTTCGTCGGTGATGCGGTCGACGGTGTGCGGGTCGAACCGGTCCAGGTCGTTCGCCACCCACCAGCCCATGTCGTCACTGGCAAAGCTCAGCAGCACATCGATGTCCCGGTGCGAGCCCGAGGCCAGGACGTCCATGGGATGGGCGTGCAGCACTGCGCCGGGCTGTCCGATGTCCAGGACGACGCCGAGGCTCTGGCAGTCCATCCCGCCGCGGACTCCGAGGTCCGTCGGGGTGACCTTGTGCAGGGCGGCCACCAGGGAGGCCGTGTCGAGATCGATCAGCTTCTCGGGGTTGCTCGCGACGCCGAGTTCGGTGACGAACCGCTCCGCGAGCTCCTCGGCCCACCAGGCGGGCTGGAGACGGGTGGGCCCGGCGGAGAACCCGGCGAGTCGCCGGTACAGCCCGTCCGCAGAGGAGGCACCGAGCAGCCCGAACGTGGAGTAGGCGCCTGCGCTGTGGCCGAAGACGGTGACGTTGTCGGGGTCGCCGCCGAAGTGGGCGATGTTCTGCCTGATCCAGGTGAGCGCGGCGATGACGTCCTGCAGGCAGAGGTTGCTGGCCTCGGCGAGCCGCCCGCCGTACTGCGAGAGCGAGACCGCACCCAGCGCGCCGAGCCGGTAGTTGACCGACACGCCCACAACGCACCCCGACGAGGCGAGACCGGCGGCGTTCGAGGTGATCTGCGTGTTCGCGCCGAACTCGAACCCGCCGCCGTGGACGTACACGGCCACCGGTAGTGCCGTCCCCGCCGGCTGCTCGGGAGCCCACACGTTCAGGTTCAGGCAGTCCTCGCCCATCCCGCTGTCCGCTTCGAGCCAGTCGCCGCTGTCGGGCTGGACGGGGGCGACACCCTTGCGGTCGTAGGGGCGATCCGGGTCGAAGCCCGCGAGCACGGGGCGGCGGTACCGCTCGGCGGTGGCGTACGGGATTCCCCACCAGGACCGCACCCCTGGTGCAGTCGGAGCCTTGGGCGTGGTGGCGGTCATGACGTGTTCCTTCCGGCGCGGTTCAGGTGTTCGCGCGGCGTGTCGGCGGCTGGTTGCT
>JBDSAJ010000120.1:0-3289 GCA_039922235.1 Umezawaea sp. | reverse complement strand
GCCTACGCCCTTGGCGTTGCCGAAGAACTTCATGGCGTCGGTGTAGGGCAGGTTGACCTCGCCCAGCAGTACGCCCTCGCCGTTGCGGCGGTTGAGGAACGCGCGCAGGTCGCACAGGTAGTCGTGCGGGTCGGGCAGATCTACCGCGTCGGCTTGGCCGTCGGTTTCCAGTAGGAACGGGACGGCGTCTACGCGGAAGCCGGACAGGCCGAGTTCCAGCCAGAAGCCCATGACGCGGGCGATTTCGTCGCGCACCTCGGGGTTGGCGACGTTGAGGTCGGGCTGGTGGCGGTAGAAGCGGTGCAGGTAGTACTGGCCGGTGGGTTCGTCGAACTCCCACAGGCTGGTTTCCTGGTCGGGGAAGACGACGCCCTGCGGGCCGTCCGCCGGTGGCTCGTCTGCCCACACGTACCAGTCGCGGTGCTTGGAGTCCTTGCTGCTCCGGGCGTCCTGGAACCACGGGTGCTGGTCAGACGTGTGGTTGACGACCAGGTCGGCTATGACGCGGATGCCGCGGTCGCCGGCGGTGCGGATGAACTCGACGAAGTCGCCGAGCGTGCCGAGCCGCGGGTCGACGCCGTAGAAGTCGGTGATGTCGTAGCCGTCGTCGCGGTCGGGCGACGGGTAGAACGGCATGAGCCACAGGCAGGTCACTCCCAGCTTGTGGAGGTGGTCGATGCGTTGGGTGAGGCCGCGGAAGTCGCCGTGGCCGTCGCCATCAGAATCCGCGTAGGTCTCGACGTCCAGGCAGTAGACGACGGCGTTCTTCCACCACACGTCAGAGGTCTGGGTGAGTTTCACGACCGCACCTCCGGCAGTACCTTGGCGCCGAAGGCGTCGACGAACGCGTCCAACTCCTGGCCGACGTGGTGCAGGTACAGTTCGTCGAAGCCGAGGTCGGCGTACTGCCGCAGCCAGGCCGCGTGCCTGCCCAGGTCGGCCGAGACGTTGACCACCTCGGCGACCCGTTCCGGTGTCACGTCCTTGGACGCCACGTCGAAGGCTTCGGCGGAGTCGAGGTCCCAGCACACCGGTGGCGGGAAGACGTTGCTGCGCCACTGCTCGTGCGCGATCCGGGTGGCGGTGTCCTCATCGGACGCCCAGCTCAGGTGGACCTGGAGGTGCAGCTTGCCTCGGCCGCCGGCGTCGCGGTAGGCGTCGACCACCTGGCGCAGGTGTTCCGGTGGGGCGTTGACGGTGATGAGGCCGTCGGCCCACTCCGCGCACCAGCGGGCGGTCTCGACGCTCACCGCGGCGCCGATCAGTGGTGGTGGCTCCTCGGGTCTGGTCCACACGCGGGCGCGGTCGACCTTGACCAGGCCGTCGTGGCTGACCTCCTCGCCGTTGAGCAGGGCTCGGATGATGTCCACGCATTCGCGCAGGCGCGCGTTCCGGACGTCCTTGCGGGGCCAGGGTTGGCCGGTGATGTGCTCGTTGCTGGCCTCGCCGGTGCCGAGCGCGGCCCAGAAGCGGCCGGGGTACATGGCGCCGAGCGTGCCGATGGACTGGGCGATGATCGCCGGGTGGTAGCGCTGGCCGGGGGCGTTGACGACGCCGAACGGCAGGGTCGTCGCCTGCAGCGCCGCGCCGAGCCAGGACCACGCGAACGTGGACTGTCCCTGGCGTTCGCTCCACGGCGAGAAGTGGTCGGAGCACATCGCGGCGTCGAAACCGGCTTGTTCGGCGTGGCGGACGGCGGACAGGGACTCGGACGGGTGGACCTGTTCGTGTGAGGCGTGCACTCCGTACAACGTCATGCGCCGCGGGGTACCCCGAACGTGGTCCTTTTAGGCGTTGCAGCGCTGCCGGCGCGCGGGTGCGCGCCGGCAGCGGGTCGTCACGGGGCGGTGAAGTTCCCGGTGAGGATGATCAGGACCTGCACCTGGATGCCGGTCCCGTAGTAGTCGGTGCTGTCGAGCGACGTGGTGGAGATCCGCGTCCACAGCTTGTCCAGCCACGCCTGGCTGCCGGGATCGCTCATCGCGGCCACCGCGAACGGGGCGGTGAAGCAGGGGTGCTCGCCGGTCTCGGTCGCCGCACCCGCGAGGGAGTAGCCGCTGCCGATCTTGGCGGGGTCGTTGCCTGTCTTCGACTTGATCCAGGTGGTCATCTTCGCCACCTGCGCCTTCGCGGCGCTGCCGGGCGCGGTGACCGCGTCGACGCCGAGCCGCCACGGGTCGCGGCAGGCGTTCCAGCTGTACTTGCCGTCGTAGGAGCCCTCCAGGAAGTTCGCCGGCGCGGGCTTCGGGGTGCTGTTGGTGTTCACCACGAAGTCCGGCAGCAGGCCGGTGTTCGGCGCGTACTGCGACTGGAGCTGCGAGACCGCCGTCTCCTGGCGGGTCCGCACCTGGTCCCAGAACGAGTCGCCAGTGGCGGTCTTGAACGCGCGGAGGTGGCCGGGCATCCAGTCCGACGAGCGCGAGCTGTTCTTGTACTTGGCGTCGTTGCCCCAGTCGCCCAGCAGCGGGAACTTGGTGCTGCCGTTGACCTCCGAGCGCTTGATGCCGTTGATGATCCGGACGGCCTCGGCCTTGTAGTTGTACGTGCCGGTAGTGCTGCCCCACTGCTTGTCGGCGATCAGCAGCCCGTAGGCGATCTCCAGGTCGCCGTCGGTGGCCGAGTCGCCGCCGTTGACGCTCTTGCAGTTGGCGTCCTGCTCGGCGGCGTGCAGGTCCTTGTCGTTGACCGACGGGTGGGCCTTCACGAACTTGAGGATGCCGTCGAAGACCTTCCGCGCGTCCGGGTCCTTGGTGGCCATGAGCGTGGCGATGGTCATGCCGTACCCCTCGCCCTCGGCGACGAAGGAGTGGTCGGCGTCCTTGGACAGCACGGCGTAGGTGCCGGTGCCGCACTTGGTGGTCAGGAAGTTGCTCTTCCAGAACGCGTAGTACTTGCTCAGGACGGAGTCCTGAACGGACTGCGAGACCGACGGCCGGAGGGTGCCCGGCACGTAGGGCGTCGGTCCGGCGGCGGCGCTCGCGCCACCACCTGCCGCGATCACGCTTCCGACCAGCGCGGCCGAGACGGCCAACGCGCGTACAGCTCTGTTCATCGTTCCTCCGCAGGGGGACGCGGCGGCGGCCGAACGGAGCGTGTCAGACCCGTGGACGGCGGGTCAATAAGTTAGGAAACTTTCCTTCCAATTGACCGGTTCAGTTCCACGGCACCGGACGAACGGGGTCGGGTCAGGCGATTTCCGGCCGACCGGTCGGCCGCGGCTGCGGGTCGACCTGGACGTCGACCACCGCGCCTTCCACCACGACCCCGTCGACGACGACCCCGCCCGCGC
>JBDSAJ010000119.1:0-26951 GCA_039922235.1 Umezawaea sp. | reverse complement strand
ATGACCGCCGAAGCCTTTGGCAGGGGGTCCGCAGGGATCACCAGCTCGAATGGGTGAACCGCCGAGCTCGGGCTGCGAGAAGAAGAGGGACAGAGAAGTGTCACCTGATGACCACCAGGTGACCGGTGCTCACAGGGCGATTTACTGACCTCAAGGCCGTAGGGAGTACCGACCGGGGGCTGGAAACCGCACAGCGGAACCGCGGCCGGTCCGGCCTGCCTGCTCGGCCCGGAGTGTCGCTTGTCGACCATCACGTGTCCGCAGCCTACTGCCCTTCCAGCTGGCTTCGACGGAAGAATGGGACGTGCTCCTTCGATGCCGCAGTCGGTCACCACCTGAGAAGGCTCACCACCCATGAACGGATCCGCCCTGCAGAAGGTCGACGAGAAGCTGGTCGAGGAACTCGTCACCGACTCCTACTTGCTCGTGGTCTCTCACCTGTCCAAGGCCGAGCAGCCCGTCGACCCGCACACCTACGGCAGCGGCACGCGGGCGGCCCGGTGAGCGCGGCCGGTGACCGGCTCCAGGACGTCGCGCGCGCCACGGCCCTCGCGCTGCCCGGAACGGACCACGGTTACCCGTTCACCGAGCGCCTGGACGTGGACAAGGTGGCGGGCAAGGTGTTCTTGATCGTCACCGACGACCCGGATGACCAGATCACACGCCCGGCGGATCCGGCCGGGCACAGCACCTGTGAAAGGGACATGGCATGAGCGTCAGCAAGGAAGAGATCAGCAGGACCATCATCGAGCTGGAGAAGTCCTTCAACGAGCGGTGGAGCACCGGCGACAACCGCGGCTACCTCGACGGGTTCGCGGAGGAGGTCAGCTACTTCGATTCGTCGCTCCTGGAGGACTTCGTGGTCGGGCGGGACAAGGTCGTCGAGTGGATCGACTCGATCTACTCCAACCCGCACATCGTGCGCAGCGAGTACCTCAATCCGCAGGTCCACGTCAGTGACAGCGGCGACTTCGCCATCCTGGGCTACAACCTGAAGACCTTCGTTCTCGACGAGGACGGCAAGGAGAAGCAGCCCGACGCCTGGAACGTCACCCAGGGCTACCGCCTGATCGACGGCCAGTGGCGCATCGTGCACTCCAACTGGGCGTTCTCCCAGACCGTGACGGAGAAGATCGCCTCCTGACCGTGAGGCGCCGCCGGACCGTGGATGTGCCCTACGCCGCAAGCAGCGGGAATCCTCGTGTGAGCGCCTGCGAAAGACCAGCTGGGAAACGGAACAGGCGACCTGCCGATGGTGGAGTCCCGTCGTACGCGAAGCAAGGAGCGCAACGTCATGAACGGCAAGAAGCTGCAGCAGATGGCCGCCGAGTGCGCCGAGGGCCTGCCCGGCACCGCACTGGAGCACCCCTTCGGCCCGGAGTGGGACGTGCACAAGGTGCGCGGCAAGGTCTTCATGCTGATGACCGACGTCACCGGGGAACCGTTGGTGATCCTCAAGGCCGCCCCCGACGAGGCGGCGGCGCTGCGCGAGCAGCACGCCGAGATCACCCCCGGCTACCACATGAACAAGCGACACTGGATCACCCTGCACGGCGGCGACTCCCTCGACCGCGGCCTGGTCGAGGAGCTGGTGACCGACTCCTACCGGCTGGTGGTCGCGGGGCTCCCGAAAGCACAGCAGCCGGTGGACCCGGCAACGTACGCACAGGCAGACCAGGCCCCGCGATGACCCTCACCGGGCTCCGGCTGCAGCAGACGGCACGCCGCGCGGCCGAGGCGCTGCCCGGCTCCGACAGCAGCCGCCCCTTCACCGAGAAGTTGGACGTCTACAAGGTCGCCGGGAAGGTCTTCCTGATCGTCACGGACGATCCCGGTGAGCGGATCATCACGGTCAAGACGGAGCCGGAACACGGGCGGCGGTTGCAGGACGAGTGCCCGTCGATCACCGCCGGACGCTATCTCGACAAGACGCACTGGATCTCCGTGGGCACCGACCGGGGTATCACCGCGGCCCTGGTCGAGGACCTGGTCACCGACTCCTACGACCTGGCAGTCGACTCGGCGCCCCGCAGCCGGCGCCCCGCCGCGCGGACCTGACTGCCCACCCCCGACCACCATCGCCTACCCGAAAGCCCCGCCCCATGGACCACTCCGAACCCGCGCTCGCCCTGTTCGACAGCGACGGTCCCGACCTCGGCGGCACCGGTATGACCGACACCACCGGGCCGGCCATCGACGAGCTCTCCCGTCCTCTGGCCGACCGGCTGCGCGCCCGCGCACCCTTGGTCAGGTGGTCGGCCAGGAGCACCTGCTGGCCGATGAGGCGCCGATCGGGCGGATGGTGCAGAGGCAGCACCTGGTGTCGATGGTCCTGTGGGGGCCGCCGGGCAGCGGGAAGACCACCATCGCCCGTCTCCTCGCCGATGCCGCCGGTCTGGTCTTCGCCCCGCTGTCGGCGACCTTCTCGGGCGTCGCGGACCTGCGCCGGGTGTTCCGCGACGCCGAGCAGCGCCGGGCCCAGGGCCAGAGGACGCTGTTGTTCGTGGACGAGATCCATCGCTTCAACCGCGCCCAGCAGGACAGCTTCCTGCCGTACGTGGAGGACGGCACGGTCGTCCTGGTCGGCGCGACCACCGAGAACCTGAGCTTCGAACTGAACGGCGCGCTCCTGTCGCGCAGCCAGGTCTTCGTCCTCAAACGCCTCGACGAGCAGGCCCTTCAGGCGCTCACGGCCGCGCCGAAGAGCTGACCGGCCAGGCCCTCCCGCTGACCGGCGAAGCCCGCCAGGCCCTGCTCGCCATGGCCGACGGGGACGGCCGCTACCTGCTGAACATGGCCGAACAGCTCCAAGCCCTCCCCACGGACACCGGCCCGCTGGACGCGGCCGGACTCGCCCGGCAGGTACAGCGGCGCGCCCCGCTGTACGACAAGGCCCAGGAGCGCCACTACAACCTGATCTCCGCACTGCACAAGGCGATGCGCGGCTCCGACCCGGACGCCGCCCTGTACTGGCTGGCCCGGATGCTGGAGGGCGGTGAGGACCCGCTGTTCGTCGCCCGCCGCCTGGTCCGCTTCGCGAATGAGGACGTCGGCATGGCCGACCCGCAGGCCATCCACCAGACGCTCGCCGCGTGGGACGTGTTCGAGCGGCTCGGCTCGCCCGAGGGTGAACTCGCCCTCGCCCAGGCCGTCGTCTACCTGGCCACCGCCCCGAAGTCCGTTGCCGTGTACCGCGGTTTCGGCGCCGCGGGCAGGAGCGCCCGCCGCACCGGTTCCCTGATGCCGCCGCCGCACATCCTCAACGCACCCACGCGGCTGATGAAGGACCTCGGCTACGGCAAGGACTACGCGTACGACCCGGACGCCCCCGACGGCTTCTCCGGTGCCGACTACTTCCCCCAGAACATGGACCGCGAGACCTACTACCGGCCCACCGAGCACGGCCACGAGGCCGAGATCGGCCGCCGGCTGAAGCACTGGGCCCGGCTACGTGCCCAGCGGCGTCACCCGGACACCGGCGGCTGAGCCAGGACCGGCCGCCTCACGAGCTCGTCCCCCCGACCGCTGGAAGAAGACACCGCCATGCCGTCGACCATGCACGCCATCCGCCTCACCGGTCCCGTCACCCCCGACCGGCTCACCGTCACCGACGTACCCGTCCCCGACGTGCGCCCCGGCTGGGTCCGCATCCGGATCAAAGCCTTCGGCGTCAACGAATCCGAGGTCACCAGCACGAAGGGCCAGTCCAGCGCGGACTTCTCCTTCCCTCGCATCCTCGGCATCGAGGGCGTCGGCATCATCGACGCCGTCCCGGACGGCAGTGACCTCAAGCCCGGCCAGAAGGTAGCCACCATGATGGGCGGCATGGGCCGCGCCTTCAACGCTTTCGCCGTCATCCCCATCGTCGTCCGCCTCACCGTCTACGGCGGCGCCGCCAAGGACCTGCCGCCCGCCGCCTTCGACCACCAACTGCGGTCCATCACCGAAGGCCGCCTCAAGACGGCCCGCGTGACCCTCGCCGACGTGGCTGCGGGCAAGATCTGATCCTCGTACCGCACTGTCCTGGGAGAGCCGACATCATGCCGGCCCTCCCAGGACAGTTCCGTCCGCCTCCGACGTCGACCTGCTGATCGGCACCAACACCGAAGAGGGGAACCGATACGTCGTGCCCCGCCACCCGATGGAGTGGGCCGACCGCAGCCATCGACACCGAAGCCCGCTGGGAACGTGCCCGCCTCGTGCTGCACGACGACACTCTGGCCCCGAAGACCGCGTCGCCGGCCTGCTCGTGCTGCTCTACGCCCAACAACCCGCCACGATCAGCCGCCTCACCCTCGACCACCTCCAGATCAGCGACGACAACACCCGCCTGCGTCTGGGCCGCGAACCGGTCCTGCTCCTCGAACCCCTCGCCGGCCTCGTCCGCGACCTCGCCGGCAACCGCCGCGGACACCTCCCCATGGCTGTTCCCCGGAGGCCAACCCGGAAGACCGATCAGCGCCTTCCAACTCGGCGAACGGCTGCGCCACCTCGGTCTCAACCCCGCACAGTCCCGCTCCACCGCACTGTTCCAACTCGCCACCGAACTGCCCGCTGCTCTGCTCGCCTGAATGCTCGGCATCCACATCAGCGTCGCCGTCGCCTGGCAGCGAGCCAACGCCGGCGACTGGACCGCCTACGCCGCCGACGTCAGCCGCCGCTCACGACCTGCACCCCCACCATCGGACACGCTGTCAGACGAGCGGCCGCCCAGCCAATCGAACGGATCACATCCATGACCGAGTTGCACGGAAGCCGGCGCGGACAGGTCATCTTCCTCAACGGCACTTCCAGCGCCGGCAAAACGACCCTCGCGCACGCGATCCAGGAAGCAGGTCAACAGCCATACCTGCTCGCCGGCATCGACTCCTTCTTCGCGATGGTGCCCGAAAAATGGGGCGGCGGCAGGGCCGGACCGCTCAGCCAGTCGCAGTCCCGCACCCTGGGACGGCGTCTGGCTGAGACCTGATGAGGGACGGCGGGTGGTGACCACCCGCCGTCCCTCATCAGTCAGTGCTGTTGCCGGTTCTGATCAGTTGTGCGGGTAGACCACCCCTGGGAAGTCCCGCCGGGCCTGCTCCAGCTGTTCCTGGTACTCGGGCGGCCAGCCGAACGCGTGGGCGGCGATGAGCTTCAGGTCGGCGCCGGCCGCGCCGCTGAAGAAGTGCACCATCTCGCCGTAGTTCATCTTCTGGATGTGTCTCTGTCCGAACTGCGGGTACTCGGTGCGGATCAGTTCGAAGTAACGGTTCAGCACGTCGGTACGACCGTAGGCCAGCCAGATGGGGTTGAACCAGTCTCTGAACCAGTAGGTGCCCGCCCGCGGGAAATCTGAGGTCTGCGCCCAACGCCTGTTGTAGACGCGGTTCGCGTCGGCCGTCAGACCCAGGCCTCGGTACACGTCGTACGTGTAGAAGTCGCACCAAATGCAGTCGTTCCAGAGGGCGGAGGTGGGCGAGCCGCTGACGTTGCCGTTCCACCCCTCGACGATGTGCCCGATCTCATGGGTGACGACGTCGAGCCGACTCGGATCCGTTCCCGTGTCGGTCTCGGGCCACCAGCCGATCTCGACGGTGCTCTGGTATCCGGCGATCGCGTCGATCCGCTGGCGGGCGGTGCCTCCGCCGCTCGCCGCGAACATGAGCACCTGCAGCCGGTCGGTTCCGATGCCAGGGTAGTGCTGCTTGGTGTACTGCCAGATCCGGGTGATCTCCGGGTACAGCCAGCGCGCGTCGGCGTCGCTGCGGGTCGGCTCGACGTAGATCGCCACGTCCGCGTTGACGTATCTCAGCGTCATCGGCAGGTGTCGCGTCGGGTCGGTGGTGCTCTGCGGCGGGTCGACTGCAGCCGGGGTGCTGGCCCGCACGTTCGTCCAGTCCGTCACTCCGGCCGCACCCCGTGCCCGCACCCGGTACTGGTAACTGGTCGACGGGCTCACCGAGTAGTCGTGGAACTCGTCCCACAGGTTCACCACGCCGGGCGGTGCGGACCAGTTCTGGCCGTCGGTGGATCGCTCCACGTCGAACGATTTCTGCGACCGGTCCTTGGTCCAGGTGAGCAGCACCTGGTCTGCGGTGACCCCCCTGGCGGTCAACCCGGCAGGCACCGAGATCGGCGCGGGCGTCTGGCTGGGTCCGAACAACTGCCATTCGGAGAGCTGGAGCAGGCCGTCGCCGTTGCCGGCGGAGATGCTGAGACGGTAGTAGCGGTAGGCCGTCGAGTTGGTGAACGAGAACGATTGCTCCAGGTAGCGGCTCGCGAACTGCTGGCCGCTGCGGGTGTCGAGGGTGCTGAACGTGGTTCCGTTGTTCGACGCCTCGAGCGTCCAGTTCTTCGGGTCACGCCCCGGGAAATCGTTGGCCGACGTGATCGTGTACCGGTTGACGACGGCCGGCGTCGCCAGCTCGAACTGCAACCAGGGCGACGAGAGAACGGTCAGGTACTTGGTAGCGGTGCGGCCGTCGATCGCTAATTCCGTGCCCTCGTCACCGGTCTTGACCTCGGCGGCGGTGAGCGTCCCGGGGAAGTCGGTGAAGTCCACCTCCGAGGCTGCATTCGCCATGGGTGCTTGGGCGACGAAAGTGCCGGCGAGCACGGCGGTGACCGCCATCGAACTGATCAGGCGCCGCGCCGGGAGAACCCGACGCAATTGCCTGCGAACAGTGAGATTCATCATGTCCTTTCGGCGAAGGTCTGGTCCAGAGTGCACGGCCAGGCGCCCTCCACCGTCCGATCTGGACGTGACGACTGTGACAAAGATATTTGCGCCGATTTGCAACCTTTTTGCGCTCAGGATGGCCGAGCAGCCAAGACCTTGCCGAGATTTCACTGGCGCGAGCGAAGGAACATGATCTTAATCACGTCGCCGGGATTCGTCGCCCATAATCATGGCCGGGCCGTTGTTCGGTTAGTGTTCACTCAGAAGGGCTTGGGTGCCGCATTCGCATTCCTGCTCGATCAGTGCCTCGCGGTCGCCAAGGCGGTTCAACCCGGCGATCGCCGCCTCAGGTCTGGCGCACCAACGCCTGCGGCCAGGCCGCCGGTAGTCACCACCATTCCGAGGGCGACGTGCGGGCCTACTTCTGGGCCGGTGATTCCTGGCCAGTGACTCAGGGTCGGATCGCTGACGGCATCGTCGCTCGACAGGACGATCAGCCGGGCCTCGACCTCACCGGTCACCGGGGACGGCACAGGCGGACGGTCACGCTTCTTGCGCGAGATCGTGGCACGGACATCGCCACCGGTCTCGGCGAACCGCTTGGCGACCAGTCTCAGCATCTCGCCCGAGACCCCAAGCCGGGCCGCGATCACTTCCTTCGTGTCGACCTCGCCCACCGAGGTGTCCAACGCGAGCAGCACCCGAGCCCGCCTGATCGCCGACGCCGGCCGCACGCCCGTGACGGTCAACCGAAGCAACTCTTCACGATCCCGCACGGTCAACGTGACCGGCGGCTTCATCTCCGACACCACAACCATCCTCGCCCGGCAGGACAAGGACCTGCCGGGCAACAGCCTCCCAATCACACACACACACCACAACTAAGCAGCGACACGCTACTGGCCGTCCGCGGCCACTCCCGAGCAAGCGAACCCGGCCACCGTGACGGTGGCCGGGTTCGGAGTCGTCGCTCGTTGGTGTCGAAGCTCTGTAACCCTTGTGTTGCAGGCACTTCGTGTTGCCTCGAGCGAGTCTCACACGGGACATGGTGGAGCGAAACTGGAGCACGGCAAGAAGTTGAACGTCACCGAACGGCCCGTAACGGCGCTGAACGGCACCCAACGGCACTGCATTTCCTGGGGCACTTGGGTTTCCGCAGGTGGGAGTCCTTTGTGGGCCATTCTGGCAGTGTGAGGGTCAGGGGTTCGAGTCCCCTCAGCTCCACAATCGAATAGCTTACGAGAATTGCCCGCTGACCTGCGAAAACAGGCTCGACGGGCGATCTTGATTTTCGGTCCATTATGGACAGTGGCACCCCTGACTGGAGCAAAACTGGAGCAGGGTGCCTGCTGCCTGTGAAATAGGGTCATGTTTTTGCTCCAGGGCTAGAGCCCCGTCTGGGTGATTCTGGTCGTAAGGACTTCACCTTCGCCGCTGCGGCCAGCGGGATGGCAGATAGGCCCTTGGAGTGGGTAGCGACAGTTCGGGGCTCCGTGAACCCGTCAGGCCGTCCCGATGGGCGCCTGTCGTGGCGGCAGGCACTGCGCTCACCAACCGCAATATTCGCTCGTGGAACGCGCCCTGCCTGAGATCCTCTGCTGGTGCGGATCGTCGTCCTTTCCCGCGACACGGCCGGTGCGCTGACGAGCACCAACGTGACCTTGCCCGCCGACTTCAAACGCAAGAAGTACGGAGACAACCGGCGCCAGTTCGCCGAGGCCGTGCTGGCGCACGCCGTGTTGGTCGTCGAGGGCGCGACCGAAGCTGCGGCGTTCCCGATCATCGCCGACGCTCTCGACCAGGATGGCAGCGTCGACTACCAACACCTGGATTTGGCCGGTGTCTCGGTTTTCGACGCCGGAGGTGACACAGCGGTCCCGCTGTACGCGCCGGTGTTCGCGGCCGATGGGCAAACGGGTCTACGGCATCCATGACACGCCTACGTCTCCGCTCAGCGCTGATGTGGCCGCGAAGGCCGCCGACTTCACCAGGTACGAGGTCATTCCGCATGCTGGCGTGGAAGAGTTTCTCGTGACCGAGATCCCCGTCGAGGTCGTACGGAGGTTTGCCGACAAGACCGCGCGGCCTGACTACGTGCGGGAATGGGGAACCCTGGCCGAGGGGGCCGACGACGACACGGTCCGCGACCATGTGTTCAAGGTGCTGAAGGGCCGCAAGGGCGCCGAAGGCTACGCCCCGCTGCTCGTCGCCGAGTGCTCAAGCCTCGCGGAGCTGCCGGCGCCTATGGCCAACTTCCTGCTGCAGATCGATGCCGACCTGCGCCCGTCTCCGCCGGTGTCGGCGACGGGCACCGATGTCGAGTCCGATGGATCTTGACGGCACGCGAAAGGACATCCTCGCCGCCACGGGGCATCTGCTGGTGGAAGGCGGGCCAGGCTGCGGCAAGACCACCATCGCTCTGCTGAAGGCGAGTGAGACGGTCGAGACTCTCGACTCCGAGCAACGCGTGCTGTTTCTGAGCTTCTCACGTGCCGCGGTCCGACAGATCTCCGACCGGATGCAAGGCATCCTCAGCCGGGCAGCACGGGACAGGCTGGAGACCCGGACGTTCCACGCGTTCTTCCTCGGCCTGGTGCGCAGCCACGGACGCCTGCTGACCGGTACACCCTCGTCGTTCATCACGCCCGACAGAGAAGGGCGTCTCAAGGCGGACTTCGAAGGAGGCTGGACCGAGGAAACACATCGCCTCGCACGCGAGGAAGGCCGCTACGTCTTCGACCGTCTTGCTGGCACCGCGGCAACCCTCCTCGAACGATGCGGCGCGGTCCGGGCGTTGTACAGCGACACCTGCCCTCTGGTCATCGTCGACGAGTTCCAGGACGCCAACACGGATCAGTGGCGAGCTGTTCAAGCGCTCAGCGGCGCATCCGTCATCGTCTGCCTGGCCGACCCGGACCAGAGGATCTACGACCACATTCCTGGCGTCGACGAAACCCGTGTGGCACAAGCGATCGAGTACTTGCGGCCTCGGACCTTCGATCTCTCGAAGGATAATCACCGCAGCCCCGGAAACGGGTTGTCGGTCACCACGTCCGTCACCCCAACGGTGACGGCGACTTCGGCGACGACGACCAGTGAGCCGTCGGTGCCCACGTCGGTGCTGTCGAGCAGTGCGGGCTCGGTGCCCGCGGAGCCGGGGCCGACGACCGAGCCGGGCACGAGGGAGCCCGGCACGAGGGAGCCCGGCACGAGGGAGCCGCTGCCCAGCGTGCCGGTCACGCCGTCGGCGGACCCGAGCCCGACGACCCAGAGCGAGGTGTCACCCGCGGCGTGATCGACTCCGCGGGAGTTCCTCCTCGTTGCGCACAGCTTGCGGCATCTGTCGGAATTGCGCTGGGCCGAAAGCGCGGAGATTGCGCTGCTCGGTCTATATCTGAGTGATCACCTCGCATGCAGGCTTCCTCCGGGGGGTCGGGCCGACGTGGCCTGGCTGTTGGTGCCTGGGGGGCTTGGGATGGGCTTCGTCCTGTCTAGACGTGCTCGAATGCGGGTTTCCGGTGGGGTGTTCGCCGCGATCGTCGGCGTCGCGTTGGTGCAACCGGTGGTGTTCGCGCCGGTCGCCTCGGCCACGCCGGTGCCGGATGTGGCGGCGAACGAGGTCCTCGCGCAGAAGCTCGCCAAGGAGGGCGGCAAGAGCGTCCGGATCGCCTCGCGGATGACCGAGACCGAGGACGTGTCGGCGCAGCCCGACGGTTCCCTGGTGTGGCGGGAGTACGCGCGGCCGGTGCGGGTCAAGCGCGGTGACGGCTGGGTCGACGTGGACGTCACCCTGGCCAAGCGCGCGGACGGCACCGTCGGCCCGAAAGCGTCCAATGTGGACTTGACGCTCTCCGGTGGTGGCCAGGGCTCGCGGGCCGCGGGCCCGTTGGTGAAGGTCGGCTCCGGGACGACCGAGGTTGGCCTGGCCTGGGAGTCGGACCTGCCGGTGCCCTCGCTCGACGGCGCGACGGCGACCTACCCCGAGGTGTGGCCCGGTGTCGACCTGAAGGTCACCGCCGACACGATGGGCTTCTCCCAGGTGCTGGTGGTGAAGAACGCCGAGGCGGCCAAGAACCCGAAGCTCGCCAAGATCACCTTCGGTTCCTACACCAGGAACACGACGGTCCAGAGCGCCAAGGGCAAGGGCAAGGCGAAGACCGCTGACGCGAGCGGGCAGACCGTGCAGGCCGACGGCCTCGACGTGGTCGACAGCACGGGCGCCGTCGTGTTCGCCGGTGACGCCTCGCGGATGTGGGACTCCTCCGGCGCCGACGGCGAGCGGGACAAGCTGCTCGGCTCGGCGGCGGGCACCCGGCGCGCGGCCATGGGCACCGAGGTCACCGACGCAGGCGTGGTGATCAGCCCGGACGCGGCGTTCCTCGCCGACAAGGCCACCACGTACCCGGTGTTCATCGACCCGGAGTACTACTGCTCCAACACCTCCTGGTGCGGCAAGCAGCACCACGTGGTGACGCAGTCGGGTTTCCGGACCGCGCACAACTTCGACGCCACGGGCGGCGACTTCGGCGACCTCAAGGCGGGCTACGAGAACTACGACTCCGCGGGTACGTCGCACTCCTACATCGCGATGAACACCGCGCCCGTGCTGGGGAAGTTCATCCACTGGGCCCGCCTGGACGTCCCGGTCGTGCACACCGCGAGCTGCAGCCCTGGGGACACCGAGCTGTGGCTGGCGGGTGGAATCGACGGGAACACCACCTGGGATTCCCAGCCGGGTCTGATCTACCGGGTGTCCAACAGCAACGTGGCCAACTGCCGCGACGCGGGAGGCGTGACCGCGTCGTGGGACGCGACCGGCCCGGTCCGCGACGCGGTCAACGGCGGCTGGACCACGACGACCTTCGGTCTCAAGGGCACCGACTACGACGAGGACCACCGCATCGTCGCGAGCTGGCGCAGGTTCGGTCTCAACCCGTACTTGGAGGTCAACTACAACTCGCAGCCCAACAACCCGGCGAACCACAGCATGCAGCTCGGCGCGGTGCCGTGCGTGAAGGGCGACGGCAGGCCGTGGCTGGACACCCGGACTCCGGAGTTGCAGGCCTCGGTCTCCGACCCGGACGGCGGCAGCTTGAGCGTGCTGATCGCCACCAGTGGTGGGCAGTACGGGCACGACGTGCCGAACAGCTACCACGACAACAACTCCACCAGGCCGTGGATCGGCACGCCGGGGCAGAACCAGGGTGCCACCGCGCAGATGTGGGTGCCCGACGGCTGGATCACCGGCGACGGGATCTACAAGTGGGCCATGCGGGTCAGCGATGGCGCGATGGATTCGCCGCGCTGGGACTGGGACTGCGAGTTCTACGTCGACACCGCGGTGCCGCCGGCCCCGACCGTCGCGCTGACCGGCACCGCGCCGCAGCTGCAGGGCGACACCGCGAACTTCTCCGTGTCGGTGCCACTCGCCACCGCCGGGCTGGACGACATCGACCGGTTCGTCTACACCACCGACGGCAGCGACCCGAGCGTGCAGGGCTCGCCCAGTGTGCCGAGGAGCCCTGGTCTGGACAGCGGTGGGAAGGTGACCGCGACCCTGGCCGCCACGGCGGCCAACGGCAACCAGAACCTGATCCGGGTCAAGGCCGTCAACAAGACCGGCAAGCCCGGCCCGAACGGCAACTGCTTGGCGGGCAACGGGTTGGACGCGCCATCGTGCTCCTACAACGTGCTGCCGCTGACGCCGGAGAAGGAGCTGGCCGGCTCCTGGGGCATCGACGAAACCGGTGGCCAGCTCGTCGGGGACAACGTGATGGGTCTCAGGGCTGACGCGCACCCGGCCAGCCCGCAGGGCGATGCCGCGTGGTGGCTCGGCTACAGCAAGGGCAACTCCTGGACGCAGCCCGACGCGGGCGGCGCCAAGGAAGGCACCAAGGGCGGTATGCGGTTCACCAGCACCGGCTACCTGGCCACGTCCGGACGGGTGCTGGACACCAGCAAGTCGTTCACGATCTCCGCGTGGGCCAAGGCGCTCGACGCGAACCCGAACACCTGGCACGCGGTGATCTCCCAGGATGGCGTCAACTCCAGCGGCGCGTTCATCGAGTACTCCTCGGACGCCGACGCCTGGACGTTCAACCTGCCCGACTGCGACTGCAACAGCCCGGCCAACCCGCACGTGGTGTCGAAGGCGCCGCCGCAGGTGGGTGTCTGGACACACCTGGTCGGCACCTACGACGCGGCCAGTGGTCTGGCGACCCTGTACGTCGACGGGGTGAAGCAGAACAGTCTGGTGCGCAAGGGTTTCGCCTCCGGCGGGCCGCTCACGATCGGCGCGCTGAAGTGGAACGGCATCCGGACGGCCTTCTTCAACGGCATGATCGACGACGCCCAGGTGTGGCAGCGCGCGCTGTCCGCGGAGGACGTGCGCAACCTGGCCAACGCCAGCGTTTCCCGCGCGCAGTACGGCCTCGCCGAGGGCGCGGCGGCACTGCTCACGACCGGGTCCACCGGGACGCGGGACAGCACGCCCGACTCGTTCGTGCCCGCTCCGGTGCCGAACCTCAAGGGATACTGGAAGTTCGACGAGGCCACCGGCACGTCGGCGGCGGACGCGGGCAACAACGGCAACGGCTTCTCGATGCACCCGGCGGCGCTGACCGGCGGCAGCACCTGGGTGGCGGGCAAGACCGGTGGCGGGGTGCACTTCGACGGCACCGGCTACGCGCAGACGGACGGCCAGGTGGTGGACACCAGCAGCTCGTTCACCGTGTCGGCGTGGGTCAAGCTCGACGACGTGGCGGGCTACTGGGCGGTGATGGGTCAGCACAACGCCGCGACCGGCATCCCCGGTTTCATGATGCGCTACTCGCCGGACGTCAAGACGTGGATCTTCGGTGTCAACAGCGACCAGGGCGCGGCGCAGGGCCAGATGAACTGGGCCTACCAGGAGAATGCCGTGGCGCCGCAGGCGGGCGTCTGGACGCTGGTGACCGGGGTCTACAACAGCGAGACCAAGCAGATCCAGGCGTTCGTCAACGGCAAGCAGGCCGGTCGGTCGACCTACCAGGGCAGCCCGTGGAACGCGGTCGGGCCGCTGAGCATCGGCGCCTACGACGTGGGCGGGATGACCGGCCAGATGAAGGGCTCGGTCGACCAGGTGCAGGCCTGGCAGCAGGCGCTCACCCCGTCGCAGATCGCCGGGCTGGCTGGACTGCCCTACCAGGACGCGACGTGGAACATCAGCGGCAGCCCGGTGGTCACGCCGACCGGCAACGTGGCGGAGGTCGCCACCAAGGGTGACACGGCGAGGGCCCAGTTCGCCTGGGACGGCACGGTGCAGGCGGCGCGCCCGGACAGCTTCCGCACCGACAAGTCCTACACCGCCGAGGCGTGGGTCAAGCAGGACGCGACGGACGACTACACCCGCGACGCGATCTCCGTCGACGACGGTTCCTACGCCCCGTTCATGCTGGGCTTCCGCAAGGACAACCAGCCGGAAGGCCGATGGGCGCTCGGCGTGTCGTGCAGTTCGAGCCAGGCGTGCCTGAAGGTCGCCTGGAGCGACGCGAAGGCCGAGCGCGGTGTGTGGACACACTTGGCGACCACCTACGACGCCGTCACCAACACCGGCTGCCTGTACGTCAATGGGATCAAGCAGTCCAGCTGCGTCACCGGCATGGTCGGCCTCAACTCCGTCGGAGATCTGCGGCTGGGCAAGACCAAGTGGGCCGGCGGTCTGGTGGACTTCTGGCACGGCGGCATCGCAGGCGTCCGGGTCTACTCAGGCGTCCGAGCCGGTGACCAGATCAAGGACGACCGCACGGCGGACGATCCGGGCAGGCTCTTCGGGACCAAGCACTAGTTCTTGTTCGAACTTCCTTTAGTTTCGCGCATTTTCGTCGTGTGGAGGGGCAGGACGATGGGTGTGTGGCGGTTTTCGCGCGAGCGACGTCAACTCTTCGGCAGAGCACTGGTCACCGCGGTCGCCTTGACCGTGTTCACGAGCGGGGTCCAGGCGGTGGCAGCGCCCAAGGGCGGCTGGCACGGCCTGGGCTGGGAGCTGCCTGAGCTCCAGCAGCCGGTCAACGTGCCGGGCGGCGAGGGCAAGCTGCGTCCGGTCCCGGCCAACACCACCAAGGCCGCGGCACTGCACGCGCCGCCGAAGGTGACCTGGCCGAAGGCCGAGAGCGCCGAGGTGGACCTGCCCGCGACCACGCAGGGCGGTGCGCAGCCGAAGTCGCTCAAGGCGGGGAAGTCGCTCGTCTCGGTGACCCGAGGCCACGGCCGGGACGCGAAGGGGACGTTCTCGGCGCAGGCGGAGACCGCGCCCGCCAAGCACGACAAGGGGAAGGTGAAGGTCGAGACCGTCGACCACGCCGTCGCGGACAAGGCCGGCGTCGCGGGCACCCTGGTCCGGGTGACCCCGGTCGACGGCGACACCGCGGGCCCGGTGTCGGTCGACCTCGACTACACCGGCTTCGCCGACGCCTACGGTGCGGGTTTCGGCCAGCGCCTGCGCTGGGTGTCCTATCCGGACTGCGTGCTGTCCACGCCGGAGAAGGCGGAGTGCCGCAAGGCGACACCGATCGACTCGGTGAACCAGGAGAACGGCAAGCACCTGGTCGGTGAGGTCACCCTCTCCGGCTCGGCCATGACGGCCTCGTCCGCGGGGTCCGGCGCCACGGTGCTGGGCACCGCGTCGGGCAGCAATTCCGGTGGCGGCGACTTCGCCGCGACCTCGTTGTCCCCGGCCGGTTCCTGGTCGGCGGGCAACTCATCGGGCGACTTCTCCTACACCTACCCGATCGGCGTTCCCGCGCCGCAGGGCGGGAGCGCGCCGAAGGTCAGCCTCGGTTACTCCTCCGGCGCGGTGGACGGGTTGACCTCCGCCACCAACAACCAGCCGACCGTGGTCGGCGACGGGTGGAGCCTCACCGCCGCCGGGTACATCGAGCGCAAGTACAAGTCGTGCGCCGCGGACCTCGGCGGCAACAACGGCCAGGAGAAGACCGGCGACCAGTGCTGGGCGACCGACAACGCGACCATCTCGCTCGGCGACCGCTCCGGTCCGCTGGTCAAGGACATCGGCGACGGTTCGTGGCACCCGAAGAGCGACGACGGGTCGCGGATCGAGCACCTCGACCGGGCGGTCAACGGCGACGACAACGGCGAGTTCTGGAAGGTCACCACGACCGACGGCACCCAGTACTTCTTCGGCCTCAACCGGTTGCCCGGCTGGCACGACGGCAACCCGGAAACCCAGTCGACCTTCACCGAACCCGTGTTCGGCAACAACGACAACGAGCCGTGCCACGGCGTCGACTTCGCGTCGTCGTCGTGCACCCAGGCCTACCGGTGGAACCTGGACTACGTCGTCGACCCGAAGGGCAACGCCCAGGTCTTCTACTACCAGCCGGAGACGAACTTCTACGGCCTGAACAACAACTGGCAGACGCCAGGGGTGTCCTACATCCGCGGCGGCTACCTGACCAGGCTCGAGTACGGCTTCAACACCAACCTCGGCGGCCTGTACGACCCGGCGCCCGCGAAGGTGCTGTTCGACACCACCGAGCGCTGCGTCCCGGCGGGTGACATCGCCTGCGATCCGGGCCAGCTGAACAATGACACCGCGGCCGCGTGGCCGGACGTCCCCGCCGACCGGATCTGCAACTCCGGCGACGTGTGCAAGAACAACATGAACCCGGTGTTCTTCACCCGCAGGCGCCTGACCTCGATCACCACCCAGGTCGGTGGCACCTCGGTCAACAAGTGGGACCTCGGCCAGTCGTTCCCGCAGACCGGCGACGGCTCGCCGAACGCGCTGTGGCTGGACTCCGTGACCCGCACCGGTTTCGGCGGTGGCGGCAACACCGCGTTGCCCGCGACCACCTTCATCGGCACCGCGAAGGCCAACCGGACCTTCCCCGGTCAGCACGAACTGACCAGCCTGACCCGCAACCGGATCACCTCGGTGGTCAACGAGCAGGGCGGCGTCATCACCGTCGACTACACCTCGCCGGACTGCCAGGGCGGCACACCGGACCCGGCGAACAACGCCACCCGCTGCTACCCGATCTTCTGGTCCTACCAGGGCAACCACGACCCGCAGATCGACTGGTTCAACAAGTTCGTGGTGACGGACGTCTTCGAGGACGGCCGCACGAACCTGTCCCAGCAGAACCGCACCCACTACGACTACGTGGGCGGTGGGGCGTGGCACTTCGACGAGAACCCGTTGGGGGAGCAGCAGTACAAGACCTGGTCGGTGTGGCGGGGCTTCGGCACGGTCAAGACGACCAAGGGCAACCCGAACGACCAGGCGGGCCCGCAGTCGGTGTCGCAGGTGAAGTTCCTGCGCGGCATGGACGGCGTGGTGACCGACTCCGCGGGTGGCAGCGTCCAGGACAGCAACCAGTTCCGCGGCATGGCAAGGGAAACCCAGACCCTGCTGGACGGCAACCCGATCACGGTCAGCATCGACGACCCGTGGACCTCGGGCGCGACCGCGACCGGCGCTGACGGCGTGCAGGCGTTCCGCACCAACACCGCGGGCACCCGCACAAGGACGTGGCTCGCGAGCACCGGGGCCTGGCGCACCACCAACAAGTCCACCACGTTCAACAGCCAGGGCCTGCCGATCGCGGAGCAGGACGACGGTGATGTGGCCGACTCGACGCAGGTCACCTGTACCCGAACGACCTATGCGCAGAACACCCGCGCGTGGCTGCTGACCTACCCCAGCGGGGTGCAGAAGATCCGCGGCCAGTGCGTGGACGGCAACCAGGCGAACAGCGGCAACATCATCGCCGACTCGCACACCCGCTACGACAGCGGCAACTACGGTGTCGCGCCGTCGTCGGGCAACGTCACCCAGGTCGACAGCCTGGACACCTGGCCTGCGGGCGGCAGCGAGACGTTCGTGTCGACCAAGACCGGCTACGACACCTACGGACGCGTCGAGTCGACAACCGACGAGCTGAACCGGACGACGACCACCTCGTACTCGCCTGCGACCGGACCGGTCGCCAAGATCACCACGACCAGCCCGCCGTTGGGCGCGAACCGGCCGGGCTTCACGTCGACGAAGGTCTTCGACGGCGTGTCCGGCCTGCTGTTGTCGGTGATCGACCCGAACGACCGGCACACCGACGCGACCTACGACGCGCTCGGTCGGCTGACGGCCGTGTGGAATCCGGGCCACGACAAGGACCGCGGCGGTCCGGCGGACGCGAAGTACGAGTACAGCGTCAACACCGACAAGCCGAGCGTGAGCGCCAGCAAGGTGCTGCTGTCCTCCGGTCAGTACTCGACCACGTACCACCTGATCGACGGCCTCGGCCGCACGGTGCAGACCCAGGCACCCACGCCGTACACCTCGGGTCGTGTGGTCGACGACAGCCTGTTCGACTCGCAAGGCAGGCCGTGGAAGCTGCACAACCCCTACTGGAACGGCGATTCCGGGCCGAACACGAACCTGTTGGTCGTGCGGGACAGCGCCGTGCCGAACACGACGGTGTCGCAGTTCGACTCCGCCGGACGGCAGATCGCGGCGATCTCCTTGCGGGACAACACCGAGATGGCCCGGTCGACCATCATCCTGGATGGTGACCGCACGACGACCATCCCGCCCGCGGGCGGCACGGCCGAGACGGTGATCACCAACGGGCGCGGCCAGATGACCGCCCGACTGCAGTACCCGGACCCGGCGCACACGAAGCCCGGCGACCCGGCGGACACCACGAGCTACACGTACACGCCCGCGGGCCAACTGGCGACGGTGACCGACTCCACCGGCAAGAACACCTGGACCTACGGGTACGACCTGCGTGGGCGGAAGGTGTCGAACACCGACCCGGACACCGGTACCTCCACAGCCAGCTACGACGCCGTCGGCCAGCTGAAGACCGCCACGGACGGTGAAGGCAGGACTCTTGCCGTCACCTACGACGTGCTGGGGCGCAAGGAGTTCGAGTACAAGGGGTCGACCGCTGGGGAGAAGCTCGCCTCGTGGTCCTACGACACCCTGCTCAAGGGAATGCCCAGCAGGTCGATCAGGTACGTGAAGGGCCAGCCCTACGCGATCACCGACGTCTCGGGCTACGACGACGCCAACCGGCCCACCGGCAGCACGATGACCATCGTCGGCGAGACCGGGCTGTCCAACACCTACTCGTTCCCGGTCACCTACGACCTCAACACCGGCGCGGTGCGGACCGCCTCCAGCCCCGGTGTGGGCGGTTTGTCCGAGGAGACGACCTACAAGGACTACGACGCTTACGGCAATCCGACCACCACCTACGCGGCGAGCGGGTCCGGCAACGGAACGTCGTTGGTGTCGGAGACGAAGTACAACCCGTTCGGGAAGGTGCTGCGGGAGAACTTCGCCGCCGCGACGGATCCCAAGCAGGTGTCGGTCACCGACACCTACGACGACGCGACCGGCAGGCTCACCAACACGTTGGCGGTGCGGGCGACCACGGGTAACGCGCAGGTCGAGAACAGGACGTTCGGCTACGACCTGGCCGGGAACGTCACCAGGATCGCGGACACCCCGGCGGGCCTGCCCGCTGATGTCCAGTGCTTCACCAACGACTACCAACGCCGGACCACCGAAGCGTGGACCCCGGTGGACGGGAACTGCGCGACGCCCAAGTCGGTCGGCGCGCTCGGCGGCGCGGCACCCTACTGGGACACCTGGACCTACGACCTGACGGGCAACCGGAAGACGCAGACCCAGCACGCCACCGGCGGCGACACCGTTGCCACGAGCAGTTACCCGGAGCCGGGTGCCAAGCAGCCGCACGCGTTGCAGTCGGTGAGCACGAAGACGCCGACCACCACGACCAAGAACGACTACACCTACGACAAGGCGGGGAACACGCTCACCCGCAACCCCGGTGGGAAGGGCCAGACCTACACCTACGACCCCGAGGGGCATATTGCCACCGCCACGGAGGTCGGGGGCAAGGTGTCCAGCTACGTCTACGACCCCGAGGGCAACCTGCTGGCCACCAAGGACCCGACCGGCACGACCTTGACGGTCGGCGACCTGGAGCTGTTCGTCCCCGCGGGGTCGGCCACCGCTGTGGGCACCCGGTTCTACACCCACGGCGGGCAGAAGATCGCGGTGCGCAGCGGGGGCAACCTGACCTGGATGCTGGCCGACCACCACGGGACCGGTCTGGCGAAGGTCAACGCGTCGGATCTGTCGGTGACGCGCCGGTACGAGGACCCGTTCGGCAACGCCAGGGGCGCGAACCCGAGTGCGTGGCCGGACAAGCACGGGTTCCTCGACGGCTTCCAGGAGGCGACGGGGCTGACCCATGTGGGGGCGCGGGATTACGACCCGACGATCGGTCGGTTCACCCAGGCCGATCCGGAGTTCGACCTGACGCATCCGCAGTCGTGGAACAACTATTCCTACAGCGGGAACAATCCGGCGACGTGGTCGGATCCGAGTGGTCGGGGTTTCTGGGACGTCGTGGCGATCGTCGCGGTGGTCGTGATCGTCGTGGTGGTCGTCGTGGTGGTGACGGTCACGACGTTCGGTGTCGGTGACGCGGCGCTGGCGGGCGCGGCGGGGCTCGCGTTCGAAGGCGCCGAGTTGGGAGCGGCCGGGGTCGAAGCTGCCGAAGCCGGAGCGGCGGCGGCCGAGGCGGGTACCGCCGCGGAAGCGGGCACGGCCGCGGAGGCGGGGGCCCTGGAGGCGACCACGACCACCGAGACGATCACCACGACGGAGACCTTCACCGAGACCACGGTGAACACGGAGGTCAGTGCCGAGGCAGCGGCGGAACCTGCTGCTGCGGAGACGGCGGCGAGTACTGAGGCGAGTACCGCCGAAGCGGCGACCAGCGAAGCCGAAGCGGCAAGCAGTGAAGCGAGCGCTGAGGGAACTGGCGCGGGAGCGACCACGGGCGAGGTCGCGGTCGATACGAACGCCGTCTCCGCCGCACTGGGCGAAGGACAGGCAGCCGAGGTAGACGCGGCATTGGCAGGTAGGTCGCCCGTGCTGTCGCCGACTGCCCTTCGGGAACTCGAAGCCGGTGAACACTCGCTTGAGGACGTGGCGAGCTGGCTCACCAGCAGAGGAGGAAGGATGGGGCCCGAGTTCGCAGAGGAGGGAGTCAAGGACCTCATGTCCGCAGTGCGTGCGATGTGGAAGGGCAAGAGTTTCCGGCCGGTGCTGCACCGCGAGGACGCGGAAGTGCTCGACTCAGCCGTCCAGGAAGGGCTTTCGATCATCACGAACGATGTTCGGTTCGCTAAGAACATCACACGACTTGGGTTCTTGGCGGAAGGTTTCTGATGGGCCTGTACAGTCGATTGGAAGTGCCCCGGCTCGAACCGTGCGAGAACTGCGGTGATGCTGGATTGTTCACCCTGCAGTTCCACTATGGTGCAGCGCGCTTGGAGATACACGCAGTTGGTTCTCCTATCCAATGGGGTTCCAATGACCAAGGGTCTCGTGGCAGTCTGCACGTCGAGGTGTTGGCTGATGCGGAGCGGTGTACGGTCTGCGGTTTCGTAGAAGAACACATGTATGTTGTAGTGATCGATTACGACATCATTTCCGGATATCGATTGGCAGGCGAGGCGGAATTGGCCAACCTGGAATGGTAGGCCTGTGGAGAGCATGCTTGGAGGCGATCGTCCCCGAGCATCGGGGATCTTCCAGTCGTTGGAAGCCGCGAGTTGCGAGGAGGGTGACGTGTCTTACTTTGCGGATCTCGCGCCGTACAGCTACCTTCCGGACACTATTCCGCCTGACGTGGTGGCGCTGAACGTGGGCTGGTTGGACGCGGAGCACTCCTATCAGACGGGGACCCATCCCGAAGGGTTCGCTGAGAGGTTGTTCGAGCTCTGCCAGTCGCACCCGCACGCCCAGACGAGAGGCTTCCAGGACTGCGTGTTGTGCAGACGTGCGGGTGTTGACGAGTGGCCAGTTACGGCGACGTTCCTCGGTACCTCAACGCCGCTCGGAGACGCCGAGGTGCGCGTGATTGATGATGTTGGAACTTGGCTGGTTGCGCCAAACCTTGTCTTCCACTACGTGGTGGAGCATGAGTATCAGCCACCAAGTCAGTTCGTCGATGCAGTCATGGCTGGACGTCTCGTTGTGTGAAGGGTCTGACGGCGGACGAGGGTGTCTTCCCGGAAGTTGCATTCGCGGACATCGGGAGGGTGACGTCGGAATGCTGACGGCAAGGCTCGAAATGAATGGGAAGGTGTGGACCTGCTGGCCGAAGGGGCCTTATTGGCGGCAGGCGGACTGCTGAACTGATCTTGGAACTATCTCGGCGAGGGTGGTGTTCGCTGCACCAGATGCGGTGAACGCCACCCTCGTTTCGGTGTGCATTCCTGATTTCTGACTCAGGTTACGACGCGTCGAAACTCCGCAAGACCACATGGGGCCGATTCCGCCAGTTGGCGGACGACACCTGGGAGACCAGGTGGGATCTGGTGATCGATTCTGCTCCGGTGGATTCGGAGGAAGGCGTGGTTCAGGGTGAGTGCAGTATACTGGCTCTTCGAAGTTATGCGGGGTTGAGGCACCCCCGTCCTTTGCGGGTGGTGGCACAGCGAGTGCGAAGTCGTTGACTAACGGGGTTGCGGAAACCGTAGGCATCACGGGCGACTGTCTTGATGACCCGGTTGGTGCCCTCGGATCCCGCGTTGGTGATACCGGTCTGGATGAAGGTGAGGATTTCGGGCCACCAGGTCGATACCGTGCCAGCCAGACGCTCCGGCTCCGGCAGGTCAGAAGTGGCGCAACGCTCGTAGAACCGGGACAACCGGGTCCAGATCGCGGCCCGGTCCGGGTGGGTACGGGCCAGGGCGAGCAAGTCGAGCAGGTCTTCCTTGGCGTTCCAAGCGGCCATGATCGGTACCCCGATCGTCGCGGGGAGCGCGTGAAGGTCGTCGATCATGGGATCCAGGTGTTTCTCGTGCATCCGGGCGGCGGAGCGGGTCAGCCGGTTACGTAGTTCCCACTCCCGGTTGCCTGTGCGGCCCCGCCTGCCCCGCACCGCGACGGTCACCCGGCGACGGACTTCGGTCACGGCCTGATTGGCCAACTGCACCAGGTGGAAATGGTCCACGACGAGCCTGGCCCGCGGCAAGGCGTCACGGATCGCGGACTTGAAGATCGTGCACATGTCGATCGCCACGAACCTGACGCTCTGGCGCCAGGTGTCGTCCCACTGGTTGATCCAGTCCCTGACAGCGGTGCTGGTGCGGCCCTCGACCTGCCCGAGCAGACCCTGACCACCGGCGAGGTCCACGAATCCGACATGCCACCGATCCACGGTGACCTCCCAGCACTGCTGTTCCTCGTTCCACGCCCAGTGCGGACGGCCCCGGCGGATCTCGTCGATCCCCAGCACGGCCACCGGTTCCGGCGTGTCCGGCAGCACTTCGGCGGCGCGTTCGGTGAACGCCGCCGACACGACCGGCCAGGACAGGCCGTGATCACGAGCGGACTGGACGATCGTGCGTCCGCCGTCGGCCACCGCCGCACCGGCGGCCAGCCGCAGACGACCGGTCAGCCGGGCCCGCACCGGGACCTGACCGACGACTTCGGTGAACGTCGTTCTCCCGCATTTCCGGCTGGTCGCAGAGCCACCGACGTTTACGCCACCGCAGATTCACCTGTCTGCCTGCCACCGGTAGATCCCTTGGCCTGGTCGTCACCCACTCCTTGATCCTGGTGGCTCTCATACTCTTCGATGCCGTGCTCGAAATGCGGTATGCCGACGTAATTCGGGTCGTGTCGAGACTTGGTGGAAGCGGCTCGCCGGATAATGGCGCTTTCGGTCGAGGCGACGTACCGACAGCGGCCCGATGTGAACGACACGAGTACCAGATCACGCTCGTCGACCTGCGCGTACCTGACACAGCAGATACTGTTGTGTCAGGTGAATGCTTGCCGCCGTCGTTCCGGTGGACCGGTGTTCCCCTCCCTGTCCACGCTCAGAAGGGATTGCCCCAGTGACCAGCCTTCCCAGCAGGCGGAGCTTCCTCGCCGCCGGAGCGGGTGCCGCGCTCGGCCTCGGCACGCTCGGTGTCACCGCCACTGCCGCCACGGCCGCGGCCGCTCCCGCGGACTCGTCGCGCGGCTCCGGTCGCGAGGAGACCAGGACCCTCGACGAACTGTATCGGGACGCTGTCGCCGAGAGCGGCAAGCTCGTGATCTACGCGGGTGGGGACCTCGCCGACTCGGGGAGCGGGGCGGGCGCGCGAACGGCCTTCCGCCAGCGGTTCCCGGAGATCGACCTCCAGCTGATCGTGGACTACAGCAAGTACCACGACGCCCGCGTGGACAACCAGTTGGCGACCGACACCCTGGTCCCTGACGTCGTGCAGCTGCAGACGGTGCAGGACTTCACCCGCTGGAAGCGCGAGGGCAGGCTGCTGCGCTACAAGCCTGCCGGCTTCGGCAAGCTGTACAACAAGTTCCGGGATCCCGACGGTGCCTGGATCGCCGGCATGGTCATCGCCTTCAGCTACGTGTACGACGTGGCGGCGGCCGGGGCCAACCCGCCACGGACGCCGCTGGACCTGGTCGACCCGCGCTGGAAGGGCCTCGTCGCCTCGTCCTACCCGCACGACGACGACGCGGTGCTCTACCTCTACTCCCTCTACACCGAGACCTACGGCTGGGACTGGATCGCGCGCCTCGCCGCTCAGCAACCGCAGTTCGCCCGCGGCTCCTTCTCGCCGAGCACCGCGATCAACAACAAGTCGGCGGTCGTCGGCATCGGCACGGGCGGCAGCCCCACCAGCACTGGCCCGATCCGCATGGGAATGCCCGACGGGCACCCGTTCATGGCGTGGGGCCAGCGGATCGCGATCCTCAAGCAAGCCGCCAACCCGACGGCGGCCAAGCTGTACCTGAACTGGCAGCTGTCCACCGAACGCCAGACCTCCAACAGCTGGTCGGTACGCACGGACATCGCCCCACCCACGGGTCTGAAGCCGATCTGGGAGTACCCGAACGCCAACGTGGACGGTTTCCCCCGGTTCATGGAGGACCGCGCCAAGGTCGAGCAGCTCAAGCAGACCTACGCCCTGTACTTCGGCGAGGTCAAGGGCGACCCGACACCCGGCTGGCCCGGCCTGCACCCCGGAGCCTGACGCTGCATTTCTCGAACGGCGACACGCTGTGCCCACTGCCCGCCCGGTCGCTCTCGCTGCCACCGACCCCACCCCGCGCAACCAGACCTGGTGCCTCCCGGTGCATGATCGGGGGATGGATGGCGGAAGCGAGGCCGGGCGGGCCGGGATCTCGACGGCGAAGGATGCCGCGGACCATGAGCTGGTCCTTGCTTTCGGGCGGCTGCAGGGGGCGGCCAACCGGTTGGAGTACGTGCTGGGGCGGGCGATCGAGCAGGAGTGCGGGATCAGCCACCTGATGTTCGAGGTGCTGTTGATACTCGGCCGGGCCGGTGGTGCAGGGCTGTCGATGGGGGTGATCAGCCGCGAGCAGGTGCTCACCTCGGGTGGTGTGACCCGTTTGGTCGATCGGATGGCCGCCGCCGGACTGGTGGAACGGGGTGACGATCCTGACGACCGGCGAGGCCGGTTGGTGCGCCTGACCACGCTGGGCGAGGAGAAGGCGGTACAGGCGGCACGGGTGCACGTGGCGAACATCGAGCAGTACTTCCTCGCGCCCCTGCCCGTCTCCCACCGCCAACGCTTCATGGACGACCTGCGGATCCTGAGCCACGCGGCACGGGACGCGGTGCCCCGCCTCCGCTGACTCGCATGACCTGGACCAGATCGGGTCAAACCCAGTCATACCTGATGTGTCAGATTCCGTTGTCAGGCATGAAGCTCGTGTGCATCTTCGACGCCTACCGGCGCCTGTAGCGATCACGTATGCGGGTCGCATCTCGGCACGGGCGAACCACCCGAAAGCACCAGTGGTCACTACCCGGCGCCACCACCGGCCCACTTCGCGCCGGGCGTGCTGACCATTTCGCCTTGTGCGCCAAGGGATTCCGTCGAGAAGCCTGGTCGACCAGCGGCGACCGGAAGGTGAAAGCCGACGACAGCACCACGTGAGCAGGCCGTCCCGAGTGGATGTCGAGCGCAGTGGATCAGTCCGGGAACCGGTTGACCGTGAGCTGCTCAGCCGCCCTCCACGTCCTCCTCGTCGAGCTCTTCGGTGCCGGTTGATCGCCAGAGGCGATCGACTGCATCGGAAACTATCGCTTTTCACGAAGGGCCGTGCGTCCTAGCGTGGTTTCATGACCAACAAGACGTCCACTGGCGAGAAGACCTACGAGATCAACGGTGTCGAGCTGTGCGTCGAGACCTTCGGAACTCCCTCGGACCCGGCGGTCCTGCTCGTCGACGGTGCTGCGGCCTCGATGCTGTGGTGGGAAGCCGAGCTGTGCGAACGGGTCGCGGCCGGCGGTCGGTTCGTGATCCGCTACGACAACCGGGACACGGGCTGGTCCACGAGCTTCCCGCTGGGGCGGCCCGGTTACTCGCTCACCGACCTGGCTGAGGACGCGGTCGGCATCCTGGACGCGTTGGGGATCGAGCGCGCGCACGTCGTCTGCCGGTCGATGGGAGGAGGGATCGGACTGATCGTCGGGGTGGACCACCCCGACCGGGTGGCGTCGTTGACGTTCGTCTCGACCTCCACGGGCGGGGACGGCCTGCCATCGCCGTCCGAGGAACTCGCCGGGTACGCGCCCGCCGAACCGGATCCGGGTGATCACGCTGCGGTGGTGGACTTCGTCGTCGGATCGGCGAAGGCGTACTCGGGTGGCTCGCCCTACTTCGACGAGGTCGCGGTGCGTGCGCTGGTCGAGCGGGATGTGGCCCGTACCAAGGACGTCGCGGCGATGCTCACCAACCACAACATGATCGACTTCGACGGTCCGGCCGGAGGCGGCTTCGGTGACATCGGTATGCCGACCCTGGTGGTGCACGGCGACCACGACCCCTTTCTGCCGCTGCCGCACGGCGAGGCGCTGCGCGATGCGGTTCCCAGCGCGGAGTTGCTGGTGCTGGAAGGGGCGGGGCACGACCTGCCCAGGCCGCTGTGGGACGTGTTCGTGCCCGCACTGGTCCGTCACACCGCGGGCCAACGGCCATGACCCCGCTGCGCTCGGCGCTGTGGCTGCCGATCTTCGACGACCTCGCAGACCCGGCGGTGGTCGTGCGCCTGGCGGTCGAGGCGGAGGAGTCGGGCTGGCACGGGGTGTTCGTGTGGGACCACCTGAGCTGGGGGGCACCCGCTCGGCAGGTGGCCGACCCGTGGATCACGCTGGCAGCGATCGCCGCCGTCACCGAGCACCTGCGGCTCGGCCCCATG
>JBDSAJ010000118.1:0-8349 GCA_039922235.1 Umezawaea sp. | reverse complement strand
CGATGCCACGATGGCCCGCCTCCTCCCGGTGCCCGCGCGGGTCAGTGCCAGGACGCCGAGGACCACGCCCACCAGCCCCAGCACCGCGGCCACCAAGGACCAGGAACGGCCCGCGGTCAAGGTGTAGGCGCTGGTGGCCGGCTGGGCCAGGTCATGCACGGCGAGCAGGTGGCGGATGGACATGAGGTGCTCCTTGTCGCGACGGCTGGACGTCGCCGATCATGTCCGCCAACCCACGGCCGGTCGTCCTGCCCGCGTGGGCTCTTCACGCTGCCGCCCGCGCCGTAGCCGACTACCGCGGACGCCGTAGGAACCGCGGTAGTACCGCGTGCGCGGTAGTCGGATGCTCATCCCCGAGCAGGAGTCCTCCGCGCGGGCCTCCGGTTAGGGTTCCCGCATGGCGCGGATCGCTTGGCGGGACTGGGTGATCGCCGTCGGCGTGGCGGCGGCCCTGCTCGTCGCCGGGCTGTCCCTGCGTCACCCCTCGACGGCCCTCGACCCGCTGGGGTACGCGCTGCTGGCCGCAGGCGGCCTGGCACTGGCCGTGCGCCGCCGGGCTCCGGTCGCCGTGCTGGTCGCGACCGGGTCGTGCGCGCTGGGCTACCAGGCCATCGGCTTCGACGTGCCCGTCGTCGCGTACCTGTTCGCGGTGTACGCAGCGGTGCGGGCGGGACACCGCGTCGTCGCGGTGGCGGGTTCGGTGCTCATGCTGGCCGCCGTTCCGCTGGCGATCCTGGTCTCCCCGCACGACTGGCCCGTCGGCCAGGTGTTCACGCAGTCGCGGGACGTCCTCCAACTGGCCTGGCTGATCGCCGCGGGCGCGGCGGGAGAGGCGCTGCGGCAGGCCGAGCGCCGGGCGGACGAGGCCGAGCGCACCCGTGAGGAGACCGCGCGGCGGCGTGCCGACGAGGAGCGGCTGCACATCGCGCGGGAGCTGCACGATTCGCTCACCCACCAGATCTCCGTCATCAAGCTCCAAGCCGAGGTCGCCGTTCACCTGGCCCACCGGCGGGGCGAACAGGTGCCTGACGCCCTGCTGGCGATCCGGGCCGCGGGCCGCGAGGCGGCCAGGGAGCTGCGAGCGACCCTGGAGGCGCTGCGCGACGACGCCAAGAACCCGCCACACGGGCTCGACAACGTCCCGGAACTGGTCGACCGGGCCCGCACGACCGGCCTGGACGCCACGCTGACGATCGAGGGGCACCGCGACGACGTGCCCGCCGCGGTGGGGCGGACCGCCTACCGGATCGTCCAGGAGTCGCTGACCAACATCGCCCGGCACGCCGCCGCCGACACCGCGTCGGTCCGGATCGACTACCGCCCCGACGCACTGGTCGTCCGGGTCGACGACGACGGCAAGGCCACGCCGGACACCGTGCTGGTGCCCGGCGTCGGACTGCTCGGGATGCGCGAACGGGTCACGGCGCTCGGCGGTCACCTGCTGGCGGCACCGCGCAGCGGGGGCGGCTTCACCGTCCACGCCGAACTCCCCGTGGCCCCGACGCCGTGATCCGCGTCCTGCTGGTCGACGACCAGCCGCTCATCCGCAGCGGGTTCCGCGCCCTGCTGGAGGTCGAGGACGACATCGAGGTGGTGGGCGAAGCAGGCGACGGCGGCGAGGGACTGGCACTGGTCCGGCGGCACCTGCCCGACATCGCGCTCATGGACATCCGGATGCCGGTCGTCGACGGCATCGAGGCCACCCGGCGCATCGCCGCGGACCCGGCGCTGGCCTCGGTGCACGTGGTCATCCTGACCAACTACGGCTTGGACGAGCACGTCTTCGACGCGCTGCGCGCGGGCGCGGCGGGCTTCCTGGTCAAGGACATCCACCCGGAGGACTTCCTGCACGCCATGCGCGTCGCCGCCCGTGGGGACGCCCTGCTCGCACCGTCGATCACCCGCAAGCTGATCGACCGGTACGTCACCCACCCACCGGCGGGCCGAACCGGAACCGGGCTGCGCGAGCTGACCAACCGCGAACGCGAGGCCGTCGTCCTGGTCGCGCGGGGCATGTCCAACGACCAGGTCGCCGACCACATGGTGATCAGCCCGCTGACCGCGAAGACCCACGTCAACCGAGCCATGGTCAAACTCCACGCCCACGACCGCGCCCAGCTCGTGGTCTTCGCCTACGAAGCAGGCCTGGTGGTGCCGCGCGGCAGCTGACGTCGACGTCCACAAAGCGTTCGCGCGATTGGTGGCGTTCGGAGAACACTGCGTGCTCATGAAGATCGAACTGGTCACCGTCGACGAGGCGGACAAGTCCGTGCTGATGAACCTGATGCAGTTCTGCCAGTACGACTTCTCCGAGGTCCGCGATCTCGCGCTGACCCGGCACGGCACGTTCACCTACCGCTACCTCGACCACTACTTCACCGATATGGACCGGGAAGCCGACTTCATCACCGTCGACGGCCGGCTCGCCGGGTTCGCGCTGGCTCGGGGAGATGTCGACGATGACGGATCGTGGAACGTCGCCGAGTTCTTCGTTGCTCGCCGCTACCGCCGTCAAGGCGTGGCGCGGGCAGCCGCCCGGCGCCTGTTCACCCGGCGCCCTGGGGTGTGGACGCTGTCCGTCGACCACAACAACCAACCGGCTGTGGCCTTGTGGCGGTCCGTCATCAGCACGGTCGCCGCGGGGCCGGTCGCCGAAACCGACCGGTACCCGCCCGATGCGGACGTTGCCAGTACGTGGTTCCGCTTCCGGGTGGCCGACGCGGCCGAGCAGCAGTCGTGATCGACTCATCGAAAGTGCGCATCAGGCCTGCACGTCTTCGGCGCTGAACGAGCTGCGGGTGGCCAGCTGGGCGAGGTGAGCGGTCAGGGTCTGCAGCTGCTCGGTGCCTATGCGGTCTGCCCAGCGGTGGTAGACGTCGTCGAACAGGGCGCTGCCGGTGTTCATCAGCTCGTGCCCGCGCGGGGTCACGCGGACTCGTTTGCGGCGGGCGTCGGTGGAGTCGGGTTCGCGGGTGACGTAGCCGAACTGTTCGAGCACGGCGATGGTCTGCGCGGCGGCCTGCTTGGTGACCGACAGCCTGCGCCCGAGTTCGGAAGCCGTGTCCGCGCCGGCGTCCACGGCGCGCAACGCGAACTCGTGAACGGGGCGGACGCCTTCATGGCCTCGTTTGGCCAGCTCCGCGTTCACCTCGTCGACCATCGTGTGGAACCCGCCGAGCAGCAGGAGTGCCAGCTCGGCACCGTTGGACCGGGTCATGGGCTGATCCTACGGAGACCGCGAAGTAGACAAGCTACTTGTCCATTTGCTACATTTCGACAAGTAGCTTGTCCATATGAGAGGGATTCCATGACCCACGTCGACCACCACCGCGTCAGCCTCAACGGCACCGAACTGCACTACGTCCGCGCGGGCACCTCCGGCTCGCCCGTGCTGCTGGTGCACGGCTTCCCGGAGACCTGGTGGACCTTCCGCAAACTGATCCCGTTGCTCAGCGAGCAGCACCGGGTGTTCGCGGTCGACCTGCGAGGTTTCGGCGACTCCGCCGTCGCCACGCCCGAGCACGACAGCGCCACCGCGGCGCAGGACATCGTGGAACTGATCGAGGCGCTCGACGTCGGCCCCGTCCACCTCACCGGGCAGGACATCAGCGGCCCCACGACCTTCCGCGTCGCCGCCAACCACCCGGAACTGCTCAAGAGCTACACCGGTATCGAGACCGCCCTGCCCGGTTTCGGCGCCGAGGCACTCGCCGACGTCACCCGCGGCGGCGCCTGGCACATCGGCGTCCTGGCCGCACCCGGCATCCCGGAGATGCTGCTGGCCGGGCGTGAACGGGAGTTCCTCGCCCAGTACGCCATCCCGTCGCTCACCGTCGTCCCCGACGCGATCACCGACACCGACATCGACGAACTCGTCCGCACCTACTCCCGCCCCCACGCGTTCGCGGGCGCCGCGGGCCTGTACCGGTCACTGCTCTCGGAAGGAGAGGAACTGCGCGAGTTGGCCGCCCGCAAGCTCGACCTGCCCACGCTCGCCGTCGGGGGCTTCGCACCCTCCACGTTGCGCCAAGTCGCCACGGACGTGACGACCGTGCACATCGACCAGATCGGGCACCACGTGGCGATGGAAGCCCCCGAACAGCTCGCGACCACCCTCCTCGACTTCTACGCGAACATCGACAAGGGATGACCTCGCCTGCCTGATCGGCGAAAACCACGCGCGACCTCGGGGTCGAACTGGACGGCGGAACGGACATCTTGTCCGTCCGCAAGGTTCGGCGGAAAAGACTCCAACGCTTCGCGTTGAAAGGGGGAATTCGTGTGTTGACCGTTCCGCAGGAGTTTGCCGACGCCACGATCAGCCGCGAAGGCGAAGCAGGCAGACAGTGGATCGAGTCGTTGTCCGCGCTGGTCACGGAGTTCCTGGACCGGTGGTCCTGCACTGCGAGCGGGTCGATGAAACACGGTTTCGTCGGCGTGGTGATCCCCGCTGTCCGCGCGGACGGGGTCCAGGTTGTGCTGAAGGTGGGGTTCCCGGCGTCGTGCAACACCGCTGAGCCGTTGGTGCTGGCGGCGTGGAACGGCAATGGTGCGGTGCGTCTGCTGGAGCGCGACGACAGCCGGTTCGCCATGCTGTTGGAGCGTCTGCGGCCCCTGGAGAGGTCTGAGCCGATTCCGTTCACCGCGGTCGGCCTGATCTCCCGTCGCTTGGCGATAGCCGCGCCGCCTGGCGTTCCTTCGCTGGTCGACAAGGCGCTCGGATGGGCGGTGGACGTGCCGGTGCACGCCGCTCGGCTTGGATCGCCACTGCCTTCGCAGGTGATCGACGCCGCAGTCGCCAACGCGCGTGACCTGGCGCTCGATCAGCCTGCGGTCCTGGTGCACGGGGACCTGCACTTCGGCAACATCATGCGCGATGACGAGGGATTGCGGGCCATCGACCCGGACGGACTGGTGGGGGATCCGGCCTACGAGCTGCTTCCGGTGCTGCGCGGCGATTGGCAGGCCGTCACGGCCGAACCGGACTTGCGTCGGGCGGTGCACCGGCGGATCGCGGAGTTCGCCGAAGCAGCAGGAGTGGACCGCGAAAGGGTCCGCCGGTGGGCGCAGTCCAGGGCGGCGCAGTCCGCGCTGTGGTCACGCAGCCTGCATGAGCCGAAGTGGGTCACCGCGGTCGTCGACACCCTGGCTGCCCTGCTGGTCTGAAGCAGGACTCCAACGCTTCGCGTTGGAGGTCAGAGCAGGCGGGTGACGTAGGGCATGATGCCGCCGTAGCGGACCGGTGAGATGCGGACGCTGGAGCCGGAGTACGGGGCTTCGACCATCATGCCCCTGCCGAGGTAGAGGGCGACGTGGGTGCCGCCACCAGGGCCCCAGAAGAGCATGTCGCCACGTTGTGCCTGGTCGAGCGGGATCTTTCGGCCGGCGTTGTACTGGTAGCCGCTGTAGTGCGGGATGTAGACGCCCGCACCGGCGAAGGCGTACATCATCAGGCCGGAGCAGTCGAAGCCGACGCTGTAGTAGTCGCCGTAGTCGTCGGCCACGCCGCCGTCGCGGATGCCGACGGTCGGCCCGTTGTAGTTGCCGCCGCCCCACGAGTAGCGCGTGCCGAGGTACGCCATGGCGCGAGCGATGGCGATCTCGACGCCGTCGCCGTCCGACTCGGCTGCCTGGACGGAGCCGGGAGCGGGTTGGGCGGCGGGGGCGTCGTCCTCCTCGTACTCGACGGCGGCCGCTGCTGCGGCTTCGGCGGCGCGGCGGGCGTTCTCGTCGTCCTCGCGCTGCTTGTCGGCGACCCACTGGTCGTACTGCGCGCGCTGGGCGGTGAGGCCGTCGACCGCGCCGAGCGCCTCGGCGAGCTGGGCTTCGACACCCGCCTTGTTGTCGCGGATCAGGGCGGCCTGCGCGGCTTGGCCCTGCTGGGCCTGCACGGCGGTCGTCTGCGCGGCGTCGGCGGTCTGCTTGGCCTCGTCGGCGGCGGCCTGCTTCTGGTTGGCGACCTCCAGTGCGGCGCGGGCGGCGGAGTCCTTGTTCGCCTTCTCCGTGCGGCTGCGCTCGATCTGGTCCATCGCGTTGAGGCTCGACCCCGACACGGCCTCGAGCAGCTGCGCGCGGGCCAGCAGGTCCTCGGGGCTCGACGCGCCGAAGTACGCGCTGATCGAGCCGATGGTGCTGCCCTGCTGGTAGCTGGCGGCGGCGAACTCGTCCAGGTCGCGGCGGCTGTCCTCGACGGCCTTCCCGGCGGCGTCGGCCTCGACCTTGGCGGACTCGGCGTCGGCCAGCGCCTTCGCGGCCTCGGCCTGCGCCGCCTCCAGGTCGACCCTGGCCTTGTTCGCCAGTTCCATCTTGAACGCGACGTCGTCGGTCAGCTCCTGCAGGCGCGCTTCGGCCTGGGTCAGCTGGCCGGTCAACTCGCCGACCCTGGCTGCCTTCGCGTCGGCGTCCGCCCGACCAGCGCTGATCTCCGAGTCGCTGGGGTTGGACGGCGGTGGCGGAGCCGCCTGGCCGAGCCCGGCCGTGGCCAGTGCGACGACCACCGCCACCACACCCGAGACCGCGATCCGAGCTGCTGCCCGCCGTGTCGACACGACGCCACCTCCCACCGTTCAGCTCGCCCGCACTAGGCCGAACGGCCTAACGCGAGCGCCTCCTGGCAGGGTGCCACTTGCTTCCCGTCACCGCCACCGGGCACACGTGCACCATCAACCACACGTGTCACGGGGCCACTGACGGTGGGTCAGTTCACCTTCCGGGTCCGGCCCTCCCAGTAGGGCTCGCGCAGCCGGAACTTCTGGATCTTGCCGGTCGCCGTGCGCGGGATGGCCTCGCGGAACTCGACGGACGTCGGCGCCTTGTACCCGGCGAGCTTGGCCTTGCAGTGCGCGATGATCTCCGCCTCGGTGACCGACGCGCCCTCCGCGACGACCACGAGCGCCTTGATCGTCTCGCCCCACTTCTCGTGCGGCACGCCGATGACAGCGACCTCGGCGACCGCCGGGTGGCTGAACACCGCGTCCTCGACCTCGATGGACGACACGTTCTCCCCGCCGGTGATGATCACGTCCTTGCGGCGGTCGGAGATGGTCAGGTAGCCCTCGTCGTCGAGGTAGCCGCCGTCGCCGGTGCGGAACCAGCCGTCGGAGATTGCGTCGGCCGTCGCCTCGGGGTTCTCCCAGTAGCCGTCCATCACGACGTTCGAGCGGGCCAGCACCTCGCCGTCCTCCGAGATCCGCAGCCGTGCCCCGACCACCGGCGACCCGGCGCGGGACAGCTTCTGCGCGCGCTCCTCGGCGGGCAGGTCGACGTCCTGCGGCCGGGTGCGGTTGAACGTGAGCAGCGGCGAGGTCTCGGTGAGGCCGTAGATCTGCAGGAACTCCCAGCCCAACTCCTCCGAGACCCGCGCGATGGTCCGGCTGGGTGGCGGCGCCCCGGCGCACACGATGCGCACCTGGTCCCGACCGGGGATCTCACCGTCCCACGACTGCGCGGCGTCCAGCACGGAGTTCCACACGGCGGGCGCGCCGCACATCAGCGTCACGCCGTGGTCGCGCACGCGGCGCAGGATCTCGGCGCCGTCGACCTTGCGCAGCACCACCTGCGGCACGCCGAGCCCGGCCAGCCCGTACGGCATCCCCCAGCCGTTGCAGTGGAACATCGGCAGCACGTGCAGGTACACGTCGCGCTCCCACGCGCGGGTGTGCATGGCGAACGTGACCGCGTCGAGCCAGATGTTGCGGTGCGTCAGCCGCACGCCCTTCGGCCGCGCGTTCGTCCCGGAGGTGTAGTTGATGGTGGCCGTGGCGTCCTCGTCGGGTGCGCTCCACGGCCGCGGCGCGGTGTCGAACCGCATCAGCTCGGTCTCGGTCTGCTCGCCGAGCGTGAACCGGTGCCGCGCGGCGATCCCGTCCAGCGCCTTCAGTTCGGGGTCCACCAGCAGCACCGACGCGCCGCTGTGCTCCACGATGTAGGACACCTCGTCCGTGCTGAGCCGGAAGTTCACCGGCACGCACACCCGGCCGCTCGCGGGCACCGCGTGCAGGAGTTCGAGCAGCCGCGCGGAGTTGTGGCTCACGACGGTGACCCGCTCACCCTCGCCGACGCCCAGCGCATCGAGCCCCGCCTGCCAGGCGCGCGCCCGCGTGGCCATCTCACCGTAGGTCGTCGTCGCGACCGCGCCGGCGGGCTGGTCCGGTTCGTCGATCGTCGCCGTCGAATCGCGGAAGACCAGTTCGGCGCGGGACAGGAAGTCCGCGATCGTCAGTGGCACCTTCATGGGACCGCACCTCCGGGGTCGATCGATCAGGTTCCAACCCTATTGACGTCCTCCCCGCTGCTCCAGCCGGGGATTCCCACCCCGCCTAGGCAGCGGTTGGGGCGGTACTGCCTCGC
>JBDSAJ010000117.1:0-8562 GCA_039922235.1 Umezawaea sp. | reverse complement strand
GCCGCGTTCACCGCGGCGACCCGATCGCTTGCGAGGGTGTGGCGTCCGCTCAGGCCGTTGTCAGCTGCCACTGCTGGTTGGGGCCGTTGTTGGCCGTCCACTGCACGACTTGGGCGCCGTCGCTGGTCGACTGGCCGTACACGTCGGCGGCCAGACCGCTGGCGACGTTGACGATGGAGTAGTACCCGTCACCAGTGGGCCGCAGTTGCCATTGCTGGTTCGTGGCGCCATTGGCGGACCACTGCTGCAACTGCAGCCCGGCAGTGGTGGAGGAGCCGTTGACGTCGAGCATCTTGCCGCTCGCGGTGTAGCGCAGGGTGTAGGTGCCGCCCTGGGCGGAGCTGAGGGTCCAGGTCGCGTTGCCGGTCTGCTGGACGGCCTTGGCGCCGTCGGCCGTGGAGTTGCCGGTGATGGCGAGCGGCTTGCCGCTGTTGCGGTTGACGATGCGGTAGGTGCCCGGCGTGGGACCGGTGCCCCCGCCGCCCAGCGTGAAGTACTCGACCGAGTCGCTGAACGTGGCCGTGCCGGACTTTCCGGTCGACAGGACGAGGTACACCCGCGAACCACTCGCCGGGGCGGTGAAGGACACGGGTTGGGTCACCCGCGAAGCCAGCGGGACAGTGAGGGTCGTGCTGCCGGACGCGATCACCGCGCCGGTGGGGCTGTCGAGGCGGGCGCTCCAGGCGAAGTCCACGGCGGTGTTGGTGAGGTCGTCGTTGAAGACGGTGATGTTCCGGTTCACCGTGGAGTTGGCGGGGTAGCTGGGCACGGCCTGCGGCAGGGGGAAGGTGCCGTTGTTGTCCGACACGCCGGAGGCCGACCAGTAGGGCAGGTCGATCGCGGCGACCGGGTTGAACGCGGCCTGGACCCGTTGGATCTGCGGGTTGCTCCAGGGATCGGGCAGGTTGTCCGCGCCGTAGAGGGGGCGGCCACCCTCCTCCGGGACGAGATCGGTGGTCCGCACCCCCGGCACGACACCGACCCAGGCCGACAGCAGGGTGTAGGGGCGCAGGTCGTTGGCGCCCTTGCCGCGCTTGGCGGCCGTCGCCGTGGCGAACCACTCGAAGCCCTGCTTGGTGTTGCACTTCGGCCAGATGAACTCGCCCTCGCCGTCGGGGCGGCCGTTCACGGTCTGCACCCGCTCGCCGTACTGGCCGGTGCCGTCCATGTAGTGGGCGAAGATGGCGAAGTTGGGGTAGTTCATGTTGGGGTAGCGGCTGGCCGCGTCGGCGCCGGGCGCGGCGTCGATGCTGATCGGCCGGGTGCCGTCGTTGCCGTTGATCGCCGCGTAGAGGTCCTGCTCGAACTGCTCGGAGTCGTTGCCGAAGCTCGGTTCGTTGATCTGGCTCCAGCGGACGACCGCGGGGTGGTTGCGGTCCCGCAGCGTCAGCGCGCGGTCGTGGTCCACCATGTTGTCGTGCCCGCCGACGAGGTCTTGCGAACCACTGCGGATCGCGCTCTCGTCGATGAGCATCAGGCCCATCTCGTCAGCCACGTCCAGCATGTACGGGGAGGCGGGCTCCTGGTGGATCCGCACCACGTTGAAGTTCAGCCGCTGGTAGTTGTCGACGGCCTGGGGCCAGCCGGGGTTGCCCGGCGACGGCGGCAGGAACCCCGGCAGCGTGTCGTAGGCGTCGCCCTTCCCGCCGTTGTTGACCCGGTCGTAGTCGGCGCCCTGGAGGCTGTCGCCGCGGTAGTTCACCCGCACGCCGTTGAGCTGGTAGTACTCGCCGTTCTGCGTGCTCTCGCGGAAGCCGAACCGGTACGCGGCGTCGCTGGTGCGGCCGTCGTCGGTGGCCGCGTGCACCGAAAGGTTGTGCAGTTGCGCCCGGTAGCCCTGGCGGTAGGGCACGTTCGGCCACCAGTACGAGGCCGTGCCCAGGTTCCACGCGATCGGGCCGACCGTCACCTTGGCCGTTGACCGGGCGGGCACGCTGACCGTGCGGCTGGGCAGGGCCGGGTAGGTGAACGAGCCCCCGCTGTCCGAGGCGAGCGACCCGGTCAGGGTCACCGACCGGGCACTGGCGGAGGTGTTCGTCACGGACACGTCGTAGGTGAGGGTCTGGTCCGCCACCGACGTGCGGACGAACGTGTCGCTGACGTACACCGCCGGGTACGCGCGCAGGAAGGCCGAGCGGTAGATGCCCTGCGGCACGGACTCCGACCAGTCGGCGGCGATGGGCACCAGGTACTTGCCCGCGCTGTTCTTCAACGCGCCACGGCCCTTCACCGCCACGCTGATCGTGTGCGTGGTGCCGGGTGCGGCGTACGCGGTGATGTCGAAGTTCGACGGGGTGTAGGCGGTGGTCCGGGTGGCGACCTGCCGCCCGTCGACCGACAGCGTCGCCTGGTGGTTCACCGCCCCGAACTCGATCCACACCGACTGCGGCTGACCGGTGTCCGGGACCGTCACGCTGCGCGAGTACACCGCCTCGGTGACGTCGGTGAACCCCTGCTTGTACCAGCCGCCACCGGGCACGGTGATCGACGTCGCCGCCCGGCCCGCCGGGGTGAAGCTCCACGTCCCGGCCAGGTCGACCGATCCGATCGCGGCGTTGCCCGCGGTGATGCCGTTGACGTCCGGCGCTGACGCGGTGGGAACGGCCACCGCGGGCGCCGCGGGTCGCGGGCCCGCCGCCTCGGCCGGGGCCGTTCCCGCGACAGCGGTGAGCAGCGCCGCGATGGCCGCGATCACCGGCGTGAAGCGTCGACGGCGCCGCGGCCGGATGTGTTGTCGCATGACCGTCTTCGGAGACAGGACGAACCCGCGGTCCCCAGGCGATTTCGACATACCGAACACACAGCCCGCGACTGCCATCGATTGCTCCACTACGTTGTGGCGCCCGCCAGCCGGAGCTGGACGAGCTGGTGGTTCACGATGTGTCTGACTCATCAGTGGTGCCGGTTGGCCGGCCAAGCGTCGTGAGCCGGTCTCGACTTCCGCAGCTCTGCGGTAGTTCTGACTACTCATGACAGCGTTCGGCCGTGGTCGGCGTCAAGGGAACGGATGTGACCAGTTTCAAGATCTTCGCTGTGGTAGACCGATCGGACTCCGGGCCACGGCCGATTGCCCCGAAACGGCGACCGAACTGGCCAGATGAGTACTACACATCGTCGATGTCCGGTGGGAGCCGTGGCTGCTGGCGCCTCCGTTGTCGACCGATGCACCGCAACGCCGCCGCGCGGCGTCAGCGCCATCCGGCGACCGCAGGCGATCCCTGGGCGAAAACACCTATTTTCAGTTCTCGATTCGACAAAACAGTCATCCGGGTAACCTGGCAGGACGGCCACTCGGAGTAGTCCGGGCGGCCGTTCGGGTCCGTCCGGTCGGTGGCGAATCCATCGGTATACGTGAGAAGTTTTCGCAGGGTGTGGACGGCACCGCAAATTGTGCGTACGGTGACCGCTGAGTGACCGTACCGGGTGGTAGCAAAGGCGTGACCCCGGTGCGGTAACCCAGTTTCCCGCATGTGTCCTAAAGGTAAACCGGTTCAACTGAAGAATGCTGATTTCCTTTCTCGTCCAACCCTGCATGGTTGAGTAGGAGAACCAGTGAACGCGCTGTCCGAACGCGACCTTGTGCTCGGTGCCAGTCCGTTCGCCGAGCCGAACGCTGCCCTGGTGATCGCCGTCGGGCGGGCCGGTGGGCTGGGCGTGCTCGACCTCGGTCGCGATGCGACCGTGGCGAGGGCCGAGTTGGACCTCGTGGTCCGGCGGCTGCGGCGACCCTTCGGCGTCCGGCTGGTCGAGCCATGTCCGGTGTCACTGCCCGAACTGGTCGACACCATTGTGGTCGATCTGGACAGCTTTGTGCCCCAACGGGTTCACCTAGGTGAACGGCGGGTGCTGGCGGAGGTCACCTCGGTCGCCGAGGCCCGTGCCGCGGTCGAGTACGGCGTGGACGGTGTGATCGCCAAGGGCTGTGAGTCGGGCGGCCGGGTCGGTGAGTCGACCACGTTCGTCCTCTTGCAACAGCTGCTCGCGGAGATCGACTTGCCGGTGTGGGCGGCCGGTGGGATCGGGCCGGACACCGCCGCCGCGGCGGTCGCGGGCGGTGCCGCCGGAGTAGTGCTGGACAGTCAGTTCGCCCTCGTCGCCGAGGTCGCCGAACGGCTTTCCGGAGAACTCGTCAGCGCTCTCGAGGCGATGGATGGCAGTGAAACCGCCGTTGTCGCCGGTCGTCGCGTACTTGTGCGCAGAGGATTGGCCGACAATGCAGTGCCGATCGGCCAGGACGGCGCTTTCGCGAAATCCCTACGTCACTCGTGCGCAACCGCGGGTGGTGTTGTAGGGGGTATTCACGCGGCTATCCGAGGTAATCTCGCGCTGGCCGTCGAACACCCGTCGCTGCGGGAGAACGGGCCATTGTGCCTGAGGATTCCCGGCCTCCGATACCCGGTGGCGCAGGGCCCGATGACCAGGGTGAGCGACCAGCCCGCGTTCGCCGAGGCGGTGGCCGCGGGCGGCGGTCTGCCGTTCCTCGCGCTCGCGCTGATGGACGGCGAGCAGACCAGGACCCTGCTCGACGAGACCGCGCTGAGGCTCGGCGACCGGCCGTGGGGCGTCGGGATCCTCGGGTTCGCCGATCCCGAGCTGCGCGCGGCGCAGCTCGCCGCCGTGCACCGGGTGAAGCCGCGCTACGCGGTGGTCGCCGGTGGCACTCCGGCGCAGGCCCGTGAACTGGAGGCGGCGGGGATCACCGCGTTCCTGCACGTCCCGTCGCCCGCGCTGCTGAGCCGGTTCCTCGACGAGGGCGCCCGCAAGTTCGTGTTCGAGGGCTGGGAGTGCGGCGGCCACACCGGTCCCCGGTCGAGCTTCACGCTGTGGCAGCAGCAGCTCGACGTGCTGCGGGCCCGCGAGTCGGTGCTCGGCGAGGTGAGCGTGCTGTTCGCGGGCGGCATCCACGACGAGCGGTCGGCCACGATGGTGTCCGCGCTGAGCGCGCCGCTGGCCGCGCGCGGGGCTGCGATCGGCGTGCTGATGGGCACGGCGTACCTGTTCACCGAGGAGGCCGTGCGGCACGGCGCGATCCTGCCGGTCTTCCAGCAGGTCGCCGTGGAGTGCGCGGAGACCGTGCTGCTGGAGACCTCGCCGGGGCACAGCACCCGCTGTGCCCGAACGTCCTATGTGGACGCCTTCGAGCAGGAGCGCGAGGAGCTCGCCGAGCTGCCCCGGCAGGAGAAGTGGCAACGGCTGGAACGGCTGAACCTCGGCCGCCTGCGGATCGCCAGCCGCGGTCTGGTGCGCACCGAGTCCGGCCTGGTCGACGTGGACGCCGACGAGCAGCGCCGGTCGGGCATGTTCATGATCGGGCAGGTCGCCACGCTGCGCGCGGACCGCACCGACATCGCCACCCTGCACCGCCAGGTGACCTCCGGGGACCTGCTGGCCGATCGCTGCGCCGACTTCGTCGAGCCCAGCGCGTCGCCCGCCGATCCGTTGGACATCGCGATCGTCGGGATGGCCACGATCCTGCCCGGCGCGGAGAACGTCGCCGAGTACTGGTCGGCCGTGCTGGCGGGCACCGACGCGATCACCGAGGTGCCGCCGGACCGCTGGGACCCCGACCGCTACGGAAGCCCGTACCGCCGGGGCGGGTTCCTGCCCCGCGTCGCGTTCGACCCGTTGGCCTACGGCATCCCGCCGACATCGTTGACGTCCATCGAGCCCGCCCAGCTCCTCGCGCTGGAGGTGTCGGCCCAGGCACTGGCCGACGCGGGGTACCGGACCCGCGTGTTCGACCGCGAGCGCACCTCGGTGATCTTCGGCGCCGAGGCGGGCGCCGACCTGGCGAACGCCTACACCGTGCGGTCCTCGCTGCCCGCGCTCTACGACGGCACGCCGCCCGCCGAGCTCGACGAGTACCTGCCGAAGCTGACCGAGGACTCCTTCCCCGGCGTGCTGGGCAACGTGATCGCCGGTCGCGTGGCCAACCGGCTCGACCTCGGCGGCGCCAACTACACGGTGGACGCCGCGTGCGCGTCCAGCCTCGCGGCGCTCGACGTGGCCTGCAAGGAACTCGTCGGCGGCAGCAGCGACATGGTCCTGTGCGGCGCGGTCGACCTGCACAACAGCGCGCACGACTACCAGATGTTCGCCTCGGTGCACGCGCTCTCGGCCACCGGCCGGTGCGCCACGTTCGACTCGTCCGCCGACGGCATCGCGCTGGGCGAGGGTGTCGCGTGCGTCGTGCTCAAGCGGTTGGCCGACGCGGAACGCGACGGCGACCGGATCTACGCGGTGATCAAGGGCATCGGCGCGTCCAGCGACGGCCGGTCGCTCGGCCTGACCGCGCCGCGCGCCGAGGGGCAGCGCCGTGCCCTGCAACGGGCCTACCGGGCGGCCGGGGTACCGGCGGCCTCGGTCGGCCTGGTCGAGGCGCACGGCACCGGGACGGTCGTCGGCGACCGGACCGAGCTCGCCGCGCTCACCGAGCTGTTCACCGAGGCCGGGATCCCGGTGGGCGGCTGCACGATCGGCTCGGTGAAGTCGCAGATCGGGCACACCAAGTGCGCGGCGGGTCTGGCGGGCGTGATCAAGGCGGCGCGGGCCGTGCACACCGGGGTGCGCCCCGGCACGCTGCACGTCACCAAGCCCAACCAGTACTGGGACGCGGACACCAGCCCGTTCGCCTTCGGCAGGCGCACCTGGGCCGTGCCGCCCGCCGAGCGCACCGCCGGGGTCAGCGCGTTCGGCTTCGGCGGCACCAACTTCCACACCGTGCTGTCCGGCTACGACGGCGCGGACGAGCCCGCGCACGGCGTGCAGGTCTGGCCCGCCGAGCTGTTCGTGTTCCGCGGCAAGGACAGGGCCGCCGCGCAACAGGTGGCGGCCGAGGTGGCCAGGCTGGCCGTCGACCAGCGGACCCCGCTGCGCGACCTGGCCGCCGCGGCGGCCGCTGCCGCGCCGGGACAGCCGGTGCACGCGACGGCGGTCGTGGAGGACCGGGCTTCGCTGACGGCGGCACTCGCCGACATCCAGGCCTGGCGCGCTTCCGGCGCGGTCCGCCTGTGCGAGGAGGTCGGACCCGCACCGAAGGTGGCCTTCCTGCATCCGGGACAGGGCAGCCAGCGGGCGGGCATGCTGCTCGACCTGTTCACCGCGTTCCCCCGCCTGCAGGCGACGCTCCGGCTCTCCGGTGGGCGGTACGAGGACGTGATGTTCCCGCCCGCCGCGCTCACCCCCGCCGACACCGAGCGGCAGCGCGCGGCCGTCACGGACACCCGAGTCGCCCAGCCCGCGTTGGGCATCGCCGGTCTTGCGGTCACCGAACTGCTCGGCAAGCTCGGCGTCCGGCCGGACCTGGCCGGTGGCCACAGCTACGGCGAGTTGGTCGCGCTCGCCTCCGCCGGGGTGCTCGGCCCGCAACAGCTCCTCGACCTCAGCGCGGCTCGCGCCGAGGCGATCATCGACGTGGTGGGGGACGAGCCCGGCACGATGGCCGCGGTGTCGGCCACCCTCGACCAGGTCGAACCGCTGCTGCGCGGTCCGGTCGTGGTGGCCAACCACAACTCGAACCGCCAGGTGGTGATCTCCGGTCCGACCGAGGCCGTGCACGCGGCGATGGCCGACCTGTCCGCCGCGGGCCTGTCCGTGCGCGCGATCCCGGTCGCCGCCGCGTTCCACAGCCCGCTGATGGCCGCCGCGCGGCAGCGGTTCGCGGACGTGCTGGCCGCGCAGGAGTTCGGGGAGCCGCGCATCCCCGTCTGGTCCAATGTGGACGCTCGACCCCATGGGGTGGAGACGGTCAAGGAGAGCCTGGCCGCGCAGCTCGCCGGGCGAGTCCGGTTCGTCGACCAGGTCGAGTCCATGTACGCCGCGGGAGCCAGGGTCTTCGTCGAGGCCGGTCCCGGTGGCGTGCTCACCGGGTTCGTCCGGGAGATCCTCGGCGACCGGCCGTTCCTCGCCGTGCAGTGCGACGCGGCCGGTCAGCACGGCGTCCGCACCCTGCTGCACGCCTTGGCGGAGCTGGCCGTCGCCGGTGTGCCGATCGACCCCGCACCGCTGTTCACCGGCAGGGCCAAGGCCGCAGTGGCGGTCCGGCCGAAGCCGACCTGGTTCGTCGATGGAGGACTCGTGCGCGACAGCAACGGCCATGCGCTGCCGGGCGGACTGCGACCGGCCGGTGAGGCGCCGCGGCTCTCCGCGGTGACCGGACCGGCGATCAGCCGCGACGCGATCGTCAAGGAGTTCCTGGACGGCATGCGCGAGGCGGTGTCCGCGCAGCGCGACGTGCTGCTGACCTACCTCGGCTCCGGTGGCACCGTGCCCGCACCGCAGGCACCGGTGATCATCCAGCCGCAGATCGTCGCCACCCCCGAGCCGGTGGTGGCCGAAACCCCGGCCGAGGACCTGGACATCGGCCTGATCGTGCTGCGGACCATCAGCGCCCGCACCGGGTACCCGCCGGAGATGCTCGAACCAGGGCTGGACCTGGAAGCCGACCTGTCCATCGACTCGATCAAGCGCACCGAGATCATCGGTGAACTGGCGGCGACGCTCGGCCTGACCGGCACCTCGGTCGACGAACTGGCGCGGATCAAGACCATCGAGGGCATCGTC
>JBDSAJ010000116.1:0-2968 GCA_039922235.1 Umezawaea sp. | reverse complement strand
CCAGAGGTACTCGCCCTCGCCGTCGGGCCTGCCTGCCACCGGGCGCACGGCTTCGCCGTACTTGGCGTTGCCGTCGAGGTAGTGCGGGAAGATGGCGAAGTTCGGGTAGTTCATGTTCGGGTACCGGCTGGGCGAATCGCCGCCGGGCGAGGCGTCGATGCTGATCGGCCGGGTGCCGTCGTTGCCGTTCATCGCCGCGTAGAGGGCTTGTTCGAAGCTCTCTGAGTCGTCGGTGAAGTTCGGTTCGTTGATCTGGCTCCACCGGACGACCGCCGGGTGGTTGCGGTCGCGCAGGACGAGGTCGCGGGCGTGGTTCACGTTGTACTGGCGGCCGGCGGCCAGGTCCTGTGCCCAGCCGCGGATGGCGGTCTCGTCGATGACCATCAGGCCGAGCTCGTCGGCGACGTCCAGCATGTACGGGCTGGCGGGCTCCTGGTGGATCCGCACCACGGTGAAGTTCAGCCGCTGGTAGTTGTCGACCGCCTGCGGCCAGCCGCCGTTGCCGGTGGAGGGCGGGAGGAAGCCGGGCAGCGTGTCGTACGCGTCGCCCTTGCCGCCGTTGTTGATCCGGTCGTAGTCGGCGCCCTGGAGGCTGTCGCCGCGGTAGTTCACCCGCGCGCCGTTGAGGTAGTAGTGCTCGCCGTTCTGCGTGCTCTCCCGGAATCCGAACCGGTAGCCGGCGTCGCTGGTGCGGCCGTCGTCCGTCGCCGCGTGCACCGACAGGGTGTGCAGCTGGGCGCGGTACCCCGGCCGGTAGGGCACGTTCGGCCACCAGTACGAGGCCGTGCCCAGGTTCCACGCGATCGGGCCGACCGTCACCTTGGCGGTCGAGCGGGCGGCCACGGTGACCGTGCGGCTCGGCAGCGCCGGGTAGCTGAACGACGCGCCGGTGTCCGAGGTGAGCGCTCCGGTCAGGGTCACGGTCCGGCTGACGGCCGAGGTGTTCGTGACGGACACGTCGTAGGTGAGGGCCTGGTTGGCGACGGAGGTGCGGATGAACGCGTCGCTGACGTACACGGCCGGGTACACCCGCAGGGCCGCCGAGCGGAAGATGCCCTGCGGAACCGCCTCCGACCACTCGGCGGCCTGGGGGACGAGGTACTTGCCCGCCGCCGTCTTCAACGCGCCCCGCCCCTTGACGGACACGCTGATCGAATGGGTCGTGCCGGGGGCGGCGTAGGAGCTGATGTCGAAGTTGGACGGCGTGAACGAGGTGGTCTGGGTGGCGACCACCCGTCCGTCCACCGAGAGGGTCGCCTGGTGGTTGACGGCGCCGAACTCGATCCAGGAGGACTGCGGCTGCCCCGTGTCCGGCACGGTGACGGTGCGGGAGTACACCGCCTCGTTCACGTCGGTGAAGCCCTGCTTGTACCAGCCACCGCCGGGCACCGTGATCGAAGTCGTCGCCCGGCCCGCTGGGGTGAAGCTCCACCTGCCCGCCAGGTCGACCGACGTGAGCGCCGCGTTGCCCGCGGCGACCCCGTTGACGTCGGCCGTCGCGGCGGGTGTCACCAGGTCGGCGCTCGCAGGCACCGCCGAAGCGTGCTGGGCCCCACCCGCCGCGCTGAGCGCGACCGCGAGCAGCGACACGAGTGCGATACGCGGCAACCGCGCCGGCGGGCCGTTCTCGTTCCTCAAGAACGATCTCATCTTTCCTCCAGGGCAGGGCGGAGTCCCGCTCGGGTCGGGCGAGCGGTGGCGATTCGGCGGCGGCGGTTCGAGGAGCTACTTGAGGTTGGGCACTTCGTCGCGGGTGACGACGTAGGGGCTGTTGAACGTGGTCCTGAGGTAGCCGGGGTCCTGGCCGGTGATCCAGGTGCTGTTCCAGGTCATGAACATGACCCAGCGGGTGCCGGAGGACTGGAGCTGGGCCGGGTCGGGGATGGCGCCGTTCTCGTGCAGCGCGATCGGGATCGTGGAACCGACCACGTTGCGGGTGGAGTTGAACAGCGACGTCAGCGGACCGCGGTCGTCGACGTAGGTGTCGGCGCCACCGATGTCCACATAGGACTTTCCGGGGTAGAACGAGGAGTTCGGGGAGCCGTTGGACGGCCACATCCACACCAGGTTGTGGATGCCCTTGACGTTGACGAAGTAGTTGAACTGGAACTTCCACAGCCGCTGGTACTGCGCTCCGCCCTCCTTGCTCCACCAGAACCAGGTGCCGCCCGCCTCGTGGTACGGCCGCCACAGGACGGGGACGTTCTGGGCCTGCAGGCGCAGCAGCTCGCTCGCCGCGGCGTCCAGTTCGGCGGTGTAGGAGACGTACTCGCGGGTGCCGGGGGTGAGGGTGTTGTTGATCGACGCGGTGCCGCCGTAGTTGCAGCGGCTGGTGGCCGGTGCGCCGACGTGCCACCCGATCATCGGGATGCCCCCGGCGTTCCACCAGGAGGCGGCGCGGTCGACGGCGCCGGGGCGGTCGCACATGTCCAGCCCGCGGATCGCCGGCCTCTTGCCGGTGTTGTTGTAGATGAAATTGAACTCGTTCTCGCTGCCGTTGGTCTCCTGCTGACCCGAGACGATGTGGTTGCCGTACTGGCTGTAGAGGTAGCACAGCAGGTTCCGGGCCTGCGGCGTTGCGTTCGGATCCACCGTTGCGACGTTGCAACCACCGCCGCCGCCACCACCGCCGTTGAACGCCCACTTCTGGTTGCTCTGCCCGTTGCAGTTCCACAGCACCACGGCCGCGCCGTTCGCCATCGCGGCGCCCGACACGTCCAGGCACAGCCCGGACTGCGGGCCGGTGATCGAGCCGTTGCCGTTGAGCTGCCACTTCTGGTTCTGCCCGCCGGTGCAGTTCCCGATCTGCGCCTTCGTGCCCGCAGCCGTCTGGTTTCCTTGCGCTTCCAGGCACATCGTCCCGTTGTAGACGCGCAGTTCCCCGGCCGACGTGGTTGCCCAGTTCTGGTTGGTCTGCCCGTTGCAGTCCCAGATCTGCAGCGCGGTTCCGGCGGCCTGGCTCGCTCCG
>JBDSAJ010000115.1:0-11790 GCA_039922235.1 Umezawaea sp. | reverse complement strand
ACCAGCGAGGCCCCGTGCGCGGGACGGTCCAGCGGTTGGACAACATCGCCATCGTCGTCGACGACCTCGCGGCCGCGAAGGCGTTCTTCGTCGAACTCGGACTGGAACTGGAAGGCGAGGCGACCGTCGAGGGCGACGCGGTGGATCGCCTCGTCGGGCTCGAGGGAGTCCGATCGGACATCGCGATGATGCGCACCCCGGACGGCCACGGACGGCTCGAGCTGACCAAGTACCACTCGCCGTCGAGCCGGGACGGCGACCCGCGCGCACCGACGAACACGCTGGGCGCACATCGCGTCATGTTCGCCGTCGAAGACATGGACGACATCCTCGACCGCTTGCGGCCACACGGAGCCGAACTCCTCGGCGAGCTGGTGCGGTACGAGAACAGCTACCGGCTCTGCTACCTCCGCGGCCCTGCGGGCATCGTGGTCGCGCTGGCCGAGCAGATCAAGTGAACGTGCCGGACTTCCACCAGGGCGGGCTGCCACCCGCGTCCGGGTAAGCTGGCCCGCCATGTGGCCTGGGGTGACGGTGTCCGGAACCGGTGGCGTTGTCACGGCGGCTGAGATCGCCGTGTTCGCGGAGCAGCGCGGGATGCCGCTGCCGGACGCACTGGCCGAGCTCTACCTGCGGTCGGGGGTCGGCACGTTCGGTGGCTTCCTGCACTTCGAACCGCCGACCGGCATGTGCACGCACCGGGAACTCATCGAGGACCTGATCGACGAGGACGACGAGGAAGATCTGGCGCCGACCGCCGACGTCATCGTGTTCGCCCGCAGCGACAACAGGGACATGTGCGGCTGGCACGCCGCCGACCTCGCCGTCGGCTCAGACCGGGTCGTGCGGCTCGACGGCTTCGACGAGGAACCGCTCGCTGACTCGACGCGCCAGTTCCTCGACACCTTGCCCACCACCGACTACTTCGGCTTCGGTGTCCTCCCGCCGACCTATCGGCGCCACCGCTGGCTCTAGCTCCGCCGACCAGCGTGTGGCGCGATGGCCGTCAATGCTAGGCACTCCTGGCCATCGGCGTAGCGGATGTCGTTCAACGGCTTCGACATGAGCGCGTCACGGTGTGGTGGGTGGTTGGAGGGATTTCCACGTGAGTTCAGGGAGCGGACCGCTGGCGATGTCGAGGTCTGCCCGAGCGTGGGTGTAGAACTCGTTGCGCAGCCGCATGGAGTTCCGGTAGGCGTTCATGAACGCGGAAGTGTCGGGGTGTTCCTCGCGGAGGATGTGCTCCAGTTGCCACACCTGCTCGCTCCACGCCCGTGCGGCGGAGATCGTCTTCGGCTCGCCGAGGAGCAGGACGGTCTCCCATCGCGCGGCACGTTCGGTCTCCCCCTCGGCGAAGGCGGCGAACGCGGAGTCGAGGTCGACGGGCTGACCGGTGGACAGCAGCCCTTTGGTCTCCGCGATCCGACGGCACAGCCGGACCATGTGCTTGACCGCGTTGGCGTACTCCGAATACGCGAGGAGCCGCTTGTCGTCCCACCGGGAGGACTGCGTTCGCCGCCAACGGGCTCGCTCGGTGGCGGAGGTGAAGGCGAACGTGGCGGCTGAGCCGAGCAGGACACCGGCGATGGTCAACACCTGTGCGGCGATCGGGTTCACGGCTCCCAGCCTGCCATCTCCCAGGACGTCTTGGGCCTCGCCGAGATCGCCATTGTGCGGCTCCCCGAAGCTGCATCCTCATCCGCTGCGGCGCACCTACGTCACCACCACGCTCGACGCCGGAGTCGACCTCCGCGACGTCCAGATCGCCGCACGCCACGCCGATCCCCGAACCACCACCACGCAGTCGTGCCGATGCGCGAGCTCAGGGCTGGCGACGGCGCCCGACGTCGGTTGGGACCCTGGCCTCATTCGGCGGCCAGGCGGAACACGGGCCGGCGCGGCGACCGAGTTCCCGGTGACACCCCGATGCTGCCCGGCAGAATCGACCGGAGGTGTCGAATTCGGGCCGCGTCGTTCGACGCCGAGGTGAGAGGTCGCCCACCAGGGGCGCTGTCACGACCACAGGAGATGACGACCGATGCCGCACCCCCAGGCCAAGGTTCACCGCATGTTCGAGCTCGTCGAGCCGATCGCCACCGTCGCCTTCTCCACGGTGCCCACCGAGGCGTTCCTGGCCCTTGGCATGCGCAACTACTGGGACGGGTACTTCGCAGGCCGGGCCGCGCCGCTGGGGCTGGTACCGGCCGAGGTGGTGCACGCGGTCTTCTACAACTTCGCCGACGGCGAGGTGGCGCGCCACATCCCGTGGGTCTGGGGGAAGACCACCCCGCAGGAAGCGATCGCCGTGCGCGAGCGGGGCAGCGCCACCGCGCTGCGGCAGAGGATCGGGGAACTCGCCCACTCCCCTGGGCTGGTGCGGGTCGCCGACCTCGCCACCCGAGCAGCGGTCAGCGCGCCGACCGAGGGTCGAGCGCTGTACGCCGGGCTCCGGGCGCTCGACGTGCCCGAGGAGCCGGTGGCCAGGCTCTGGCACGCGGCGACACTGCTGCGGGAGCACCGCGGGGACGGCCACAACGCCGCCCTCGTCGCCCACGGCATCGGTGGCACCGAGGCCCACGTCCTGCTCGCCCTCTCCCTCGGGATGAGGGCGGAGGAGTTCAGCCGGACGCACCACCTGCCCATGGCACAGCTGGCCGCTGTCGTCGAAGGGCTGCGAGGCCGCGGCCTCGTGGATGCCGCCGGCGGGTTCACCGACGCCGGTCGGGAGGCCAGCGAGCGGATCGAGGCGATCACCGACGAGCTGGCAGCGCCGGCGTACGACGTGCTCAGCGCGGACGAGTTCGACGAGCTGCTCACGGGGCTCGAGCTGATCGCCGCCGCGATGTAGGCCGTCGACGACCGAGCGGGCGCGTCCCCTAGCTTGCCGCTGAGGTGAGCAGGTCGTTGTGCGGGATCACGCCACTACAGCGACAGACCGCGTGAACTGCCACCGACGAACGCTGGTTCCGCCGCGACGGGCGACGCCGGATCAGCGCCTTCACGAATGCGCGCTCAGGCCGCAGGTCGCACGGCTGACGTCCGCTCCTGCCGATGTGCGGACGGTGGCGACGCTCGCTGGCTAGCGAGCAACGAACCATCCGTTCAAGGTTGCGGGAGGACAGCGTCTCCCTGTAGCCAGGCCCAAAAAGGGCCTCGTAACTCTGGGTTGCCTGGGTGGAGTAAGCGATGGCGGTGGCACCCTGATCTCCGAGGTAGAGACCCAACTCGTTGAAGAGCAGTCAGGTCGCAGGGTGTACGTGTCTGAGGTGCTGTGGTCGAGCAGGGCCTGGGCATGGGGTAGGACGGCCTGGAACTGAGGCCACGACATGGGATTGCGGTGATCGCGTCCGGCGATGGCCTTGGCGAGGCTGGTGTGGTGTCGCGGACGGTGATGATGTCCTCTGGCTGGCAGTGCGGGTCGGTGGGATCGGGCGTGCGGCCACACCGTCCTATCGGGACAGAGATGCGGAGCTGTCGCGGGCGTACGACTAGGTAGACGGTCCGCGACTGATCGTCGACGTCGTCGCGGAGGCGTTCCGGAAGTGAGACCTGGGGTGGACGAAGCGACGACGCCTCGTCCACCCCAGAAGTTCGCCTCTCCTTGCAGGACTTTCCTGGCGAATCCCGACGGTGTCCGATATGCCCGGTCGTGGAAGTTGATGAGGGGTGCGTTTCTCAACTCGGGGTTCCCTCATCTGTTCAGCAGCGGTGTGGATGACGACTCACGGCACTGGCAGGCGCACAGCCGTTAAGAGCAGGTTCGCGGTTTCAATCCGATCGTGATGGTGACCCTGGAGCCGACGTTCACGATGGTGCCCGCTTGCGGGTTCTCACGCATGACCTCGTTGATGAAGTTGCACGTTGGGTCGACGGTCTTTACCTCGCCGACCGACAGCCCCGCGGCCTGCAGAGTGGCCCGAGCGCTGTCCGAGGACGAGCCGATCACGTCAGGCACCGCCACCTGGGTGGCGAGGGTGAACGGGGTGGTCAGCTGCCGGGAGTCCTGGCTGAGCGACAGGTTGTTGACCTGCACGACAAACGACGTGCCGTCCGAGAAGAACAGGGTCAGCCCGTAGCTGAAGTGCCAGGTGTCGTGTCCGTTGGGATCGATCGAGATCCGCACGATGCCGGAGCTCAGCATGGCGGCGGTGACACCGGTGTCGGTCCGCATCATGAATGGCCCATGGACGCTGCCGTCCTTGTACTCGGTGCCGACGTCGCTGAAGTCGCTGGCGACCCGACCGGACGGGGTCTCCACCTGTGCCCGCACGAGCGTGTCGAAGTCCTTGTTTTCGTTGCCGGTCGTGAGGGTGACGGCAGCGGCCGACAGATGCGCGTCTGGCGCGGTCCCGTCAACCGTACCTGGTGCGGCCCAACCAGTCTGAATCCCGATTCCGAGCAGCATCGGCACCACCATGCCGATCAACGCCAGCCGTCGCACTGTCGATTTCATCGCGGTCGTCCTTTCGTCAAGTACGTCGCCGGCGACGGTAGGACCGAGCGATTGCAACTCATCGACAATCTGTCGACAACACATAGCGTGATTGACATTCGGCAAGACCGGCCGCATACACATCCGCGGTGCCGAGCCTCAACGCCCGCGACCTGATCGTCCCGACAGCCTGACAGGATCGTGTGGGTCCCGCTGCCACCCGCGGCAGGGCGGGCAGTGGATCGGGCCGTCGCCGACCGGATGGCAGGGCCCATACTGCTCAACCGACGGCGACACCGGATGGACCGTCACCGCGCCACAGGCCGCCTGCATCGCCTTGCCGAGACCGCCATCGTGCGGCTACCGAACCTGCATCCTCATCTGCTGCGGCACACCTACGTTCCTGGCCGCCGGCGCCGGCGCGTACCTGTGCTGGCTCGCAGCGCCGATCGTGCTCGCCGCCACCCGCCGCATCCAGGGTCACGCCGTCCGGTGATCGGGCCCTGACGCCCGGCCATGCCGATGTGCGGACGAATGGTGCGACGGTGGCCTGATGATCGGCCTGGAACGGTGACGATCATCCCGAACGGCCTCGGGGGCGCCGCGGTCCGTCGACGGCGATGTCGAGTTGCCCGATTCGCCAGGCGCGAACGGACATGCGGGCCAGGCGGTCGATCGGTAAATTCGTCGCGCGTCGTCGCGGATGCCGGGACACTGCGCCGGTGACCGGTTCCGCAAGGCCTCAACTGCTTCGACCTCGTGCCCTCAAGTCTGGGGATCTCGTCGTCATCGCAGCGCTGTCCGGACCGCTGCACGCCGCCTACGAACCCAACCTCGAACAGGCGGTGGTCGTGCTGGAGCGGATGGGATTTCGCGTGCGCCGGGCGCCACTGCTCGCAGCGGGGCGGCACCGTTGGTGGAGCGCTGCCACGCCGGCGGAGATCGCCGAGGAGTTCAACGCACTTCTGCGTGACCCCGAGGTGCGCGCGATCATCGCGCACGACGGCGGCCAGACGGTGCTCGGTTACCTCGACCTGATCGACATCGCGGCCATCGTCGCCGACCCCAAGCCGATCCTCGGCTACAGCGACATCTCACTGCTGCACCTGGTGCTCCACGCGCGCACGGGCCTGGTCGGGTTCCACGCCGACCTGGCCACCCCCGGACTCGGCGGGCACTGGCAGACCGCGCCCGCGGCGCACCGTGCGGAACTCGAGTCGCTCTACTCGAGGTTGCTGACCGGTACCGAGGCGATCGGCGTGCTGCCCGCCGGCCCGTCGTGGGAATGCTGGCGCGCCGGCCGCGCCGAAGGCCCGCTGATCGGCGGGGTGATCAACCGCATCGTCCTGGCACAGGCAACGCCTTACGCGCTTCCGCTCGAGTGGTTCGACGGCGCGGTGCTGTTCTGGGAGGAGATGGGCGGCCTGGCGTCGCACGTGTGGAGCTACCTGCACGTACTGCGACATTGCGGCATCCTCGATCGGATCTCCGGCATGGTCGTGGGCGTTCCCCACTCGATCGACGGACTGGAGACGCCCGACGCCTCCCCCACCCTCGCCGAGATAGTCCTCGACGTCCTCGGTGACCGTGACATCCCGGTCCTGGGCAACGTCGAATTCGGCCACGCCGGCCCGAACCTGCCGATGCCGGTCGGCATCCGCGTCGGCCTCGACGCGCGGCAGCGGACACTGTCGCTGCTCGAACCGGCGGTACGGCCGCCCGCGACAACGGGACCGGTCGGCTGAGCAACGCGGAACGGTGAGCGCACGGCCCGGACAGCAGCCCAGCGGCCTCGTGCTGGAACCAAGTCCGCGTCACGCCACCGTCCTCGCCAGTGCAGTGCCGCAGGGACACTTCGTTCGTGTCATTCGGGCGGGTTGACTCGACAGCGCAGAATGGGTGACCGTGACGATCACGCTGTCCGTGCCCAAGACCGAGTCGGCAGTCGCCCTGCAGTTGCGCCCGTGGCGGCTGGACGACCTACCCGCACTGCTCACGGCGCATCGCGACCCGGCGCTGCGCCGCTGGCTGACCACGTCGCTGGCCGACAAGACCGATGCCCGGCAGTGGCTGGACGCACAAGCCGCCGGCTGGGCCTCCACCACACGGTTCAGCTTCGCCGTGGTCGCCGATGAAAACGACAACCCGCCCATCGGTCACGTGGTCCTAAAGGTCGCGACCGCCGGCATCGCAGAAGTCGGCTACTGGACCGCAGCCGCAGTCCGGGGCCAAAGCATCGCCACCCGTGCCCTGGACACCGCGTCACGATGGGCACTGGGCACCCAGAACCTCGTCCAGCTGACCCGCCTGGACCTGCTGCACGCGAACGGCAACCGAGCCTCCTGCCGCGTGGCGGAGAAGTGCGGCTACCCCCTGCACGACCTGCTACCGGCCGCACCACCCGCCTTCCCGGACACCGGACACCGACATGTCCGCACACCACCGGAAAACTGACACACCACAACAAGCCCACGGCACCGCTGAGGTACCAGGTCGATGCGAAATGCGCTCTTCTACGGCATGAAGCACGTCCGGCCCGGATGACGAGGGAAGTCCTCAGTCGACAGCGCGCAGAGCGGCGGGCAGTGCGGTGTCCGCGATGTGGGCACGGATCATGGCGGTGAACAGGTCCGGCGCCTCGCCGTTCCACGCGTGCCCCAGCCCCGGTGCGATGCGGGCGTCGCCCGACGGGAAGCCGGTGGCCAGTTCCCGGAGCGACCGGATGACCAGTTCGTGCTCGTCCCCGCCCGCGACGGCGAGCAGCCTGCACGGTGATGTGTCCGCCGTGGCAGGCACCCGGAAGGACATGACGTCCTCGGTCACGCGCCTGATCGTGCCCCTGGACATGGCTTTGGCTGATGCCCGGTACTCCTCGAAGTCGGCCTCGGGCACGCGAAGCGTCCTGGCGTTGGCCCTCAGCACGGGACCGGAGGTCAGGAACGGGGACATCACGCGCCCGGCCAGCCGCATCACCGCCGGGTTCGGGAACGGCAGTGCGTTGACCCCGCTGACGATCGCGCTGTCCACGACGGCGGGTACGTCCGCGGCCAACTGGGCGGCGATATAACCACCCAGGGACAACCCGACGACGTGCGCCCGCCCCGACGGGGACCGGGCGACGATGAGGTCCGCCACCGCCAGGACCGTGTCCGCCAGCGAAACCCACGGGCGGTCGTTGCTGCGCCCGTGACCGGGCAGGTCCGGGACCAGCACGTGCAGGTCCTCCGCCAACGACGCCACCTGATCGCGCCACATCCAGCCACTGGTGCTCAAACCGTGGAGCAGGACGACAGTGGGCGCCGCACGCGGTCCCAGCTCGTTCACGAAAACCGTCACCCCGCCACCTTGTCAGGTGGCGGGCCCGGTGAAGATCGGCGAAAGGTGCCGGCACTCGCAACCAAAGTCGCACTCGGAGGGAACGCCGGCGCGACGATCAGCCGGTAGGTGCTCCTGTTCCCAGGAGCGCGGTGCGGAGGGTGGCGGGTCCGCCGCGCCAGGCGATGTGCGCGTCCGGGCGTACCAGCGTCCACGGCATCGTGGTGTCCACCGGGGACGCGAGCACCACGCGGTCGCGCCAACCGTCCATTGCGGACTGGGCTTCGCGCGGTGCCAGGAGGACGAACTTGCCGTCGCGCAGCACCTCGTACAACCGCCGGGAATCCCGCAAGGGGACGTCCTGTGCCCGAGGTGCACCGGGGTAGTCGATCCCGATGCCGGAAATGGTGCCCGCGGCCTTGCGGGCCACGGGTGGGAGGCGCAGCGCGGCCCCGCCGAAGAGGTTGCGGGTCAGCCTGCCCGCGCGGGACCGGATCATCGCCATCCGGATGATGGCGCCGCTGCTGCGCAGGACGAGGCGGCCGACCGGGTGCCGCTCGCTCTCGTAGGTGTCGAGGAGCCCGTCCACCGCCCAGCCCTGCACCGCGGCGGCGAGTTTCCAGCCGAGGTTGGCGGCGTCCTGCAGGCCGGTGTTCATGCCCTGCCCGCCTGCCGGGGAGTGCACGTGCGCCGCGTCCCCGGCCAGGAACACGCGCCCCACCCGGTAGTGCGGGGCCTGGCGCTCGTCGCTGTGGAAGCGGGAGATCCAGCGGGCTTCCTGGAGGCCGAAGTCGGTGCCCAGCGCGCGCTGCATCACTTCGCGGATCTCCTCCAGCGTCACCGGCGCCGTGTCGGGCAGCTGCTCGCGGCGGTCCCAGGCGAAGACGCGGTGCCACCCGTCGCCGAACGGCGCGACGAACGCGAAGGCGTCGCCGACCGCGTTGACCGCGAGCACGTCCTCAGGTGCGCGGGTCAGGCGCACGTCCGCGAGCATGATCGATTTGAGCACCGACTTGCCGGGGAACGGCAGCCCCAGCGCGTTCCGCACGGCGCTGTTCACCCCGTCGGCGCCGACCACGTAGTCCGCCCGCACCGAGGCGCCGTCGACGGTCAGCTCCACGCCGTCCGCGTCCTGGCGCAACGCGGTCACCCGTGCGTCGCGCACGATGTGGGCACCGGCCGCCGTCGCCCGCTTCTCGAACGCCCTCTCCACGTTGTACTGAGGGGTGATCAGGAGGTAGGGGAACCTCGTCGGCAGGCTGGACAGGTCGATCCGCAAGTGGTCGAAGAGGCGCAGCCGATCGACCGGTGCACCGCTCGCGATGACCTCGTCGGCCAGCCCCCGAGCGTCGAGGTGCTCCAGCGTCCTGGCGTGCACGCCGAAAGCGCGGGTCAGGTTGGACTCCGTGCCGCGGCGTTCCAGCACGGTCACGTCGACGCCCGCCTGCGCCAGGTCGCCTGCGAGCAGCAGTCCGGTGGGTCCGGCACCGACGATCGCGACGGTGGTTCGCTCGATCATGATGACCTCCTGTGTCGGGAACTTCGTTGATCAGTGGTCGGACCAGGTCCTGCCAGGAGAATCCCGGTCGACGGGGTGACCGCGCACCACCCCGCGACGAGGTGTACCCGGGGTGCACGAGCCGGCAGAATCGAGGCGGGTTGCGGCGCCGGACCGCAAGTCGGGAGCGTCGTGACGTCGGACAGGCCCGTTCGGCCACTGCTCACCGTGAAGCAGGCGATCCCTCCGGTCCGGGCAGGCGCGATCCCGCGCGAGCGCCTGGAACGGCAGTTGCGGCTCGCCGAGACCCGGCTGACCGTGGTGGTGGCGCCCGCTGGTTGGGGCAAGACGAGCCTGCTGAGCGGCTGGGCGGCGGACGGCGACGAGCAGCGCCGGATCGCGTGGGTCTCACTCGACGAGAGCGACGACGAGCCGGTGCGGTTCTGGAGCTACGTGCTCACCGCGCTGCACGGTGCCAGCGACGAGATCAGCACGGGCCCGCTGCAGGCGCTGGGCGGAGCCGGTATCGCGCCGACCGATCTGGCGCTGCCGATGCTGCTGAACGAGTTGGCCGCCTCCGCGGTGCCGCACGTGCTGGTGCTCGACGACTACCACGTGCTCACCGATCCACGGATCCACGAGGCCGTCGAGTTCCTCGTGGGCTACCTGCCCCCGTCGTTGCGGCTGGTGATCGCCGGGCGCACGGATCCGCCGCTGCCGATCGCCCGGCTGCGCGCCCGCGGTGATCTCGTCGAGCTGCGCGCGTCGCAGCTGCGGTTCTCACCGGACGAAGCGGCCGCCCTGGTCTCAACGGTGTCGGGGCACGACCTCGACGGCGCGACGGCCGCGGCCGTGTGGGACCGGACCGAGGGATGGGCGGCGGGCCTGCAACTGGCGGCCCTCGCACTGCGCGCCGACCCGGCGAAGGCAGGCGGGGACGAGCGGCACCTGCTGGACTACTTCGCGGCCGAGGTCCTGCCCGGCCTCACCCCGCGCCAACGCGACCTGCTCGTGCGCGCCGCGCCGTTGGAACGGCTCTCCGGTCCGCTCTGCGACGCGGCGCTGCAGGTGACCGGCTCGGCCGGGGTCCTGACCGATCTGGTCCGGGCGGACCTGTTCGTGGCCGCCCTGGACGACGAGCAGCAGTGGTACCGGCTCCACCCCCTGCTGCGCGACGCGTTGGCCCGCAAGGCGACGACGGACCCGCACGAGGTCCTCGGCCGCGCCGCGGCCTGGTTCGCCGCACAGGACCGGGTCGACGACGCGGTGCACCACCTGCTGCGGGCAGGCCGTGACGCCGCAGCGGCCGAGTTGTTGGAGACCAGCGCGGAGGCCTGGTTCTTCCCGCGCGGGGCGGCGACGACCTTCCTGCGGTTCGGCGAGCGGTTGCCCAGTTCCGCGGTGAGCCCGACGTTGGCGCTGGCGCTGGGCTCCGCGGCGGCGCTCTGCGGCGACGAAGCACGCGTGATCCGCTGGCTGGACGCCGCCGAGGCAACCGGGACCCCCGACACGACAACCCCCGGTTGGCACAGCTTCCGCGCCGCCGTGCTGTGCTGGCGCGCGGCCTTCGGCGTGTCCGACACCGAGTCCGCGCGATCAGTCGCCCTGGCGCGGGAGGCCCTCGAACTGGAGACCGAGGGCGGTGCCACGGGGCATCCGGTGGTGCGTCCGGCGCTGGGCGGCATGCTGTTCCGCGACGGCCGGTTCGACGAGGCCGCGATCCTGCTGCTCGACCAGTGGGACCGACCCGAACGCGGCACCTGGCAACCGTGGATCGTCTTGAGCGTCGTCGGCACGCTGGCGATCAGCCTCGTCGAAACCCGCCGCGGCGAAGAGTTCGACCGGGTGCTGCGCGAGGTGGGCCCGCTGGCCGAAGCCGTGGAGCGCGACGGGCGGGAGGCGAGCGCCCCAGGGTTGGCCGGGCTGCGCATCGCCCAGGGCAGGCGCAGCTACCAGCGCTCCGACGTCGAGGCGGCCGCCGTCCTGCTGCGCCGCGCCGTCACGATCGCCGAACTGCACCCTCGGCCGACGGTGCTGTTCCTGGGCCTGCTCTACCTCGCCGACGCCGAACTCGCCTGCGGTGACCGGTCCGCCGCGCTCGCCGCGCTGGCACGCGCGCGGGAAATCGTGGACGACGAGCCCGTGAGCGCCTACGCGGCCCGGCGGCTCGAAGAGGCCGAGGCCCGACTCGGCCGCGCGGGCACCCGTGCCGCCAAGCGCTCCGGCGCTCTCGCGGAAGAACTGACGGACCGCGAACTGTCCCTCCTGCGCGCGCTGCAGGGCCCGGCGACCCGGCGGGAGATCGGTGCGGCGCAGTACTTGTCGATCAACACGGTCAAGGCCTACAACAAGAGCCTGTACCGCAAACTCGGCGTCGCCTCCCGGCACGACGCGGTCGCCGCGGCACGCGACCTCGGCCTGATCTGAGACCACCACCCAGGGTGCATTCACGGGCGGGTGGTGCGCGGACACCCCGCCGACCAGTTCACTGGACGGCATGGCCCACACCCACTACGAGCTGAGGCTGCGCACACCGATCGCCCAC
>JBDSAJ010000114.1:0-11940 GCA_039922235.1 Umezawaea sp. | reverse complement strand
CGCGAGCGCGGCTCGCCGCGTCCGGGGTGGCGGCCGTGACCACCGCCAACGACGAGGCGAACAACGCCGCCGCGCCGATACCGCAGATCGCCTGCCCGGCCCACAGTTGCCAGATGGAACCGCTGGTGGCCGAGACGAGGTAGCCGATGGCCATCGCCCCCGCGCCGCCGACGAGCATCTTCTTGCGGCCGTACCGGTCGCCGAGCAGCCCGAACGTGAGGCTGGTCATCGCGATCGGAACGAGGAACGCGTCACTGACCCAGCTGAGTTCGGAGCCGGAGGCGCGCAGGGTGCTCTGGATGACACCGTTGATCGCCGCGGGCAGCACCAGGCCGATCTGGGCGAGCGCGACCGCCAGGCAACCGGCCACCAGCGTGCCGAGGTGCGTCCGAGGTGCGCCACCCGCTGGTCGATCATCCACAACGTCGGGGATCATCTTCATTCCTCCTTGAACGCTTGAAGGCGCCATGCAGCCGAAGACGCGCGCGACGCGATGATCTCGGCGTGGCCCAACAACTGGTTGCCGAACCAGTGGTCGCCGTTGCCGTGGGTGTTGACCAGGCTGGTGCCCGGCGGTGAACTCGGCAGCGACCATGCGAACGCCCTCGCCGTGATCTGGACTCAAGTGCATTAGTGAACTCAAGTACAATGATGGGGTGCAATCTAGAACTCAGCCGAGGCGCGGTCAAGGGGCGTGGTCTACTGGGTCCATGTCCAGCCCCGCCGAGACGACGACGGCCTCCACGGCCAACCGGCGGGAACGCAAGCGCCTGCAGGTCCACGACACCCTGTACCGGCACGCGCTCGACCTGTTCCTCGAGCACGGTTTCGAAGCGACCACCATGGACAAGATCGCCGACGTGGCCGACGTGGCCAGGGGAACCGTGTTCAACCACTACCCGCAGAAGGTCGCGTTCCTGGAGGAGTGGGGGCGCCGACGGCGAGCCGCGGTCGAGCGCATCCTCTCGGCCGAGAACGTGGAAGCCCTCCCGGCCTCCGAGCAACTCCGCCACTACCTGCGCGAGATGGCGTTGCTGAACACGGCCTCCCGACAGGAGACGGTGACGCTGATGGACGCGTCCGTCCGCTTCGGCGGGCTCTTGCGCGACCCCGCGCTCGACGTCGAGTTGACCAAGGTGGTCGAGGACGGCAGGCGAGCCGGAGACCTGCGCGACGACGTCGATCCCGCTCAGGTCGGCTCACTGCTGGCAGCGGGTTACTTCGCGGCCGTCCTGCAATGGATCAACGTCGAGCCTGCTCCGTTCGACCTCGCCGCCTACCTCGACCGGATGCTCGACATCGTGCTGCGCGGCGTGCTGGCGACCTGACCGCGCTCGCCACCGTGGTCCGCCCCGGCCGCGCACACGGGCACGCGCCGGTTCCGTGTGGTCGATCCGGTATCGAAGTCGCTGAGTAGCCGCGCGGACTCAGCCGGTGATTCACCCATCCGGGTTTGTCGCAACAGGCTAACGCGACGGATAGCACAACGACATCGTGGTTAACCGGTGAAACAGGTGGACCATGAAGCGGTTGCACGCGTTGTCAGAAGAACCGACCGCCCCGGAAAGGTGGATCGGATTCGCTCCGGAATCGGAAGTCGACGTCAGACAAGATGGCGATCGGGAGTGGAAAACACTGCGCACGTTGACCTACCACGGAAAGAGTGACACGTTCGAAGTGCCCTTGCACCAGGCAACCGACTTCGCTTCCGTACCCCGTGTCTTTGCGTGGTTGATTCCGGTCTACGGCCGCTACACCAAGGCCGCGATCCTGCACGACTACCTCTGCCGGGTGGCTGTCGAAGCCGACGTGATCAGTCGCGCTGACGCGGATGGCATCTTCCGCCAGGCGATGCGCACCCTGGAGGTCGCCTTCCTGCGTCGATGGATCATGTGGACCGGAGTTCGGCTCGGCGCGCTCGCCACCGCGAAAGGGCGGGAGAAGTGGCTCGGTCACTCCTGGCAGGTTGTGCCCGTCGTCCTCGTGGCACTGCCCCTGGTCATGCCTGCGGCAGGCGTGATCATCGTGTCCCTCGCCGGCTTCTACTTGGTCGAACGTGTCGCGTGGCTGGCACTTCTGGTGGGAAAGCACCGTCGGCGAAGCGCTGGCAAACCTGCCAAGCAGGTCAACGAACCGCGCCTGCAGCTCAAACTGTAGGGGGACGCATGCCTGCGATGACCATTGCACCGGTCAACGGCGACTGAATGGTCGAATTCCATCAACCAGGGTGAGAAGTTGTGGTCCAACCTCACCACCCGGACCGATTTCCTCCGTGGCGCTGAAGAATCGGTGACGGATCGCAGGCGAGGCCAGTCAGGGGACAGCACGAGCAGCTCGGAGCTACGTTCCCGCCCATGCCCACGGCCCTCGTCACCGGAGCCACCGCCGGAATTGGCGCTCGGTTCGCCCACCACCTCGCCGGCCGGGGTTACGACTTCGTCCTGGTCGCCCGTGACGAGGAACGGCTCGGGCGGTCGGCCGAGGTCCATCGCACCGAGAGCGGGGTCGCGGTCGAGGTGCTCCCGGCCGACCTCGCCACCGAGGACGGGATCGCCGCGGTCGAACGCCGAGTGGCCCGTGGTGTGGACCTGGTCGTGAACAACGCCGGTTTCGGGCAGCAGGGCGACTTCCTGGGTTCGGAGATCGGCGAGGAGGTGGCCATGCTGAAGGTGCACTGCGAGGCGGTGCTGCGCATCACCCGCGCCGCGCTGCCGTCCATGCTCGAACGCCGGGCGGGAGGCGTGGTCAACGTCGCCTCGGTGGCCGCGTTCTTCTCTTGACCATGGGCGACGACTTCGCGCCGCGGCTGGTCGAATTCGACTTCCCCGCGCCGAGTGACACCGGCCCGTTCGGTGAACTGTTCCGCTGCGCGGTTCGGTTCGCGGCAGGCGTCAACCGCCTGGTGTTCGCCCACACGTGAGTCCGCACGGCGATGCCCGCCCGCGATCCCGTCACCTAAGCCTCGATGCTGGAACTGCTGGACGAGCGGACGGGCTCGCGCCGCGAGGCGCAGGACCTGTTGGAAGTGCTGGAGATCTCGATCGCGCAGACGCTTCCGGTCACACCGTCCTTTTTGGAGCTTTCTCGTCGACACGCGTCGAGCGAGCGCACCCTGCGCCGCCGACTGGTGGAGTGCGGCACGACCTACGAGGCCGTCATCGACGGCGTGCGCCGTGAACGGGTCGAGCAGCTGCTGCGCCGACCGGAGGTGCTCAGGGCGCTGTCCGCGTGCTGCGGGACCTGGGCTCTGCTGACGATCTCCGGTTTCCACCGTGACCTCGGCTGCGATGGTCGGGTGCAGGTCCGGCAATACCGGGACAGGGGAGGTGGTGGAGTTCTACCGTTTCGCCATGACCACGCCGCCGTCCGAGACCGTCCTGTGGCAGGGGAGACCGGGTGCTTTCCCGTACTTCCACCGCTCCGACCTGGTGATGTTGCCGTTCATGCTCGCGATCACGGCCTTCTTCGCCTACATGTTCATCATCAGATCGACCTCACGGCCCCCTGGTGCCATCGGCCTGGTCTTCACCGTCGTGATCGGCGTGGCCACCTTCTACAACCTGGTCGGCAGGTCGGTCGTGCGGTGGATGGCGTTGCGCGGCAGCGAGTACGTCGTCACCGACCGCCGTGTCGTGGTGCGCACCACGGTCCTCGGCCGCACGCGGGAACGCGGCGTGTGGCTCTCCCTGCTCGAACCGCCGGTGCTGCGCGAGTCGGCGGATGGCACCGGGTCGATCACGTTCGGCGACTCGGGGCTGTTCGACGGCTGGGGTGGTGCGGGCAGCTGGAACAAGCGGGACGAGCAGCCGCCGGAGTTCGTGCGGATCCCGGACGCGCGGAGCGTGCGCGACCTGATCGCCGAGGCGCGGAGGAAGGTGGTCGGCGGTGGACGTTGACCTGTTGCCGTCGGAAGAGCTGCTGTGGCAGGGGAAACCCGCGCGCTACCCGGTGTTCGACCACGCGGACAGGTTCGTGCTGCCGATGCTGGCCGGATTCGCCGTTTTCGGCGTGGTGTTCGTCGCGCCGATGCCCACCGAACAGATGACCGGCGTGTTCCGCTTCTTCCCGATCCTCTGGTTCGGCCTGCTGGCCTGGTTCGTGGTGGCCTGGTTCGGCCTGCGGCAGCTCACCTTGCGCAGCACCGAGTACGCCGTGACCGACCAGCGCGTCATCGTGACCACCAAGCCGTTCGGCTCGCGCCGCGAGCACAGCGCGTACCTGCGCGATCTCTATCCGCCCGGGCTGAAGGAACATCCCGACGGCCGCGGCACGATCACCTTCAGCGAACCGGTGGTCCTCGCCGCCACCCGGTCGCGTCGCACCTCGAGCCAGGGTCTCGCGCTGGAGCAGATCCCCGAGGCGCGCGTCGTCCGCGACCTGATCGTCTCCGCCAGAGGCGGCGGGCGCTGATCACCGCACCTCTCGACCCTCGCCGAGAAAGTCGAGCAGAGGCTCGGCCGCGCAAGGGAAGGGGCAGACCGGTGCCTGCCCCTTCCCCTGCGTGCGTCGCCTGTCGGGTCAGGTCGACACGACGGTCAGACGGCCGTGCGCGACCACTGCTGGCTGGTGCCGGTGCCGCACGTGTACTGCTTGAGGACCACGCCGTCCGCGGTCGATGCCGCCGGCACCTCCACGCACTTGCCGCTGTTCCGTGCCCGAAGCTGGAAGTAGCTCCCGCTGGCGACCATCTGGAACTGCTGGTTGGTGCCGCTGCCACAGGTGTACTGGACGAGCTCGGCGCCGTCGGCGGTCGAAGCGCTCACCACGTCGAGGCACTTCCCGCTGTGCCGGCTGACGATGCGCCAGTAGCCGCTGCCGGCGTCCTGGAACTGCCACTGCTGCCAAGCGTTGCCGCTGTACGTGTACTGGCCGACGCGCGCACCGTTGTCCACAGTCGCCTGTTGGAGGCCCATGGTCTTGCCGCTGTGGCGAACGTCGATCCGGTAGGCCGTCGGCGGCGGGTTCGTGGAACCGTCGCCCCAGGCGTACTTGATCCGGTCGGCGCCGGAGGCGTTGCGGAGGGTCAGGTTGAGATCGGTGCCGCTGCCGCTCAGCGCGTACATCGAGTAGTGGTCGTAGCCGAGGTTTTCGGTCCGCTTGCCGCCGATGGCGGGCCAGTAGGTCCCGCCCATCTGGTTGTCCCGCATGACCTGGGCCATGGCGCGGAGGTAGCGCACGAAGTTCTCGGAGCTGTTCGCGTCGCCGTAGTTGAGGCCGGTGGACATCGGCGCGCCGAACTCGGTCGCGACGGCGCGGGACGCGCAGTTGCCCAGCCGCACCTGGATGTGGCTCCGGAACGCGTCGTAGGTCATCGCGCCGTAGAAGAAGGCGTAGTAGTGGAACGACAGCAGCGTCGAGTTGAAGCGGCTGTCGTTGCAGATGTCCCGCAGGTCCTGGCTGAAGCCGGTGCCGCCGATGAGCACCCGGCCGGGCACCGCGGAGGTGTGGGTGCTGAGCCAGTTCGCCGCGACGTTGCGCCAGTCCGCCGACGAGTAGCCGTGCGGCTCGTTCATCGGTTCGAAGTAGACGTTGCTGTTCGAGCCGTACGTGTTGGTGACGCTGGACCACATCGTGTTCCACGCGGCGAGGTTCGTGATCCTGCCGCCGGAAGCGGCGCCGTCCTCCCAGTAGGCGAGGATGACCTTGAACCCGCGTTCGGTGGCGGCGTCGATGGCGCCGCGGTAGGCGTTCCACCAGGTCGTGTTGGCCACGGTGTGGGTGTTGATGGGCAGGCGGACGGTGTTGACGCCCATGGTGGAGGCCATGTCGTCGTAGAGGGCGTTGGCCTTGGCCCGCACCGTCGCGTTGCTGTCGGACTGGCTCAGGCCCTGGATGACGAGCGGGCTGGTGCTGAAGTTGTCACCCAGCACGGCCCAGTTCATGCCGCGGAACTGGCTGGTGGCGGCCTGAGCGGGCGACGCGACGACGACGAGGCTCACCACCGCGGTCAACGCGGTTACCACCAGGGTGATCAGCAACCGGCGTAACGGCCGCGCTGGTCCTGCTGGGTGACCACCGGACGCCATTGTCAGTGTCATCGAATGTCCAATCACTAGAACTGTGCAGGGTGTTGCGACGATGCGGAGAGGCTCGTGGGTGACGCGATGGTCGGGCTCAGGCCTGGGTGCGGCTCCACTGCTGGTTGTTGCCGCTGCCGCAGGTGTAGTGCTGGATGTCGGCCCCGTCCCCGGCGCCGGAGTCGACGACGTCGAGGCACTTCCCGCTGTGCCGGGCGACGATCCGGAAGTAGCTGCCGGTGGCCTGCCACTGCCACTGCTGGTTGGTACCGCTGCCGCAGGTGTACTGGATGACGTTCGCCCCGTCGGCGGTCGAGCTGTTCGCCACGTCGAGGCACTTGCCACTATTCTGGTTGACGATGCGGAAATAGCCGCTGCCGGTGTCCTGAAATTGCCACTTCTGGTTGCCGCCGCCGTTCCAGGGCCACTGCTTGATCTCGGCGCTGTTCGCCGTGGAGGCCGACACGACGTCCATCACCTTGCCGCTGTTGCGATTGGTCACGCGGTAGGCCGGTGTCGAGCCGGGCACGTCGGCCACCGGCAGGATCGTGCCGTGACGGCAACCCGGGCACGTGATCTGGCTCAGACCCGACCAGGAGTTCAGGTCCGAGCTGGTGGCCGTCCAGATGCCGCCGTTGGTGTACTTGTCGATCCAGATGCGCCAGGAGCCGTCGCTCATCCGCAGCACGGCCGGTCCCTCGTAGCCCGAGCTCCACAACTGGCCCTGGTTGCCCCACCCGCTGGTGAGGCTCGCGCTGGTCCAGTGCTCGATGTACTTGGTGGTCTCGTTCTTGGTGAAGGCGTGGTAGGTGCTGCCGGACTTCACCACGTAGGTGTCGATGTGGTTGTAGCCGAGGCCACCCATCTGCGCCGGTCGGCTCCAGGAGGTCAGCGCACTGTTCTGGGCGGTGAAGACGTAGGGGCGGAAGCAGTCGGAGCACGTCGTCTGGGAGGTGCTCACGATGATCCGGACGGTGCCGCCCTCCACGTAGAACTCCGGTGCCCAGGTGAATCGCGTGTTGGCGATGCCGGAGTTGACGCTGGTCACGTGCGTCCAGTTCACCAGGTCGGGGCTGGAGGCGATGCTGAAGTACGTGGAGTTCGTGGTCCAGGACTGGACGGTGTGGGCGACGTAGTAGAGCCCGTTGTGCTGGATGATGCTCGGGTCGCGCAGCACGCCGGACGGGCCGCGGTAGCTGGTGTCGGCCAGTACGTCGAAGTTCGTGCCGTTGGCCGATGAGTAGACCCAGAGCTCCTGGTCGGCCGCGGCGTCTCCCTTGAACGTCGTGTAGACGTAGCCGGGTGCGGCTTGCGCGGGTGGTGCGACGGCCACCGCGGTGCCGGCGGCGGTGAGCACCACGAGGCTGAGCCGGGCCAGCCACCTGCTGACCTTCAGCTGTCCGTTCACGGATGACCTCCTGGCAGGCGAAGTACCGGCGAGAGTCGGCCTGGGACGAGGCGACCGCCGGGCAGGGCACTGTGCGGTTCCGGTCGAGCTGTCGTGCGGCTGCGGCCAGCGCTGGAAGTCGCACCGCTCCAGGACCGCAGGGTGCGGTCCGACCCGAACGCCAGGCGCGCAACCTGGACTCGGCTACTTCTCTTGCCTGGCACGCCATCGGGGGAGAGGGCCAGGTGACAGCTTGAGGTCTTCAAGCCGCTTCATGGTACGACAGGTAAGCGCTTTCCGCGAGGTCCTAGGCGCTGGCTGCACACCGCGGGCCAACGTCGTGAGCTGCCTGCCGACCGTGCCGGTCGTCATCGACGATTTCGACGGCAGCGAGGCCTGCGCCGGAGTGAGCAGGGGACGGCCGCAGGCTGCGGCCGTCCCCAAAGGTCCTGCGGATGCGGGGATTCAGCGGTTCGCGACCCCGCCAAGGGCCGGCTGTACCCGCTCGAACCGCACCCGGTTCAGCCACCCGGGGAGGTCGCTGAGCACGTACAGCTCGCCGTGCACGTCGGTGCCGATCGCGGTCGGCTGGGTGGGGAAGTTGCCGATCGTGGCGGACTCGTAGCCGCCCTGGGGATTGGGGCGCACGGCGAACACGCGGGTCGAGCAGTAGTCGCTCGCGACGTAGGTCCCCCACGCCTCCGGGGTCCGGGACCCCCGGTACACCACGCCACCGGTCACCGAGCAGTTGCCGTCGTAGTGGTCGTACTCGAAGACCGGGTCGGTGTACCGCATGCCCGGACGGCATTGCTGCGGGTCGAACACCGGGGTGCCCTCCCGGCAGGACCAGCCGAGGTTCGCCCCGGCCTGCGACGGGCGGATGTGGTTGATCTCCTCGACCAGGCCCTGGCCGACGTCACCGATCCACAGCGAGCCGTCGACCGGGTCGACGGAGAACCGCCACGGGTTGCGCAGCCCGTAGAGCCAGATCTCCGGTCGCGCGCCCGGCGTGCGGACGAACGGGTTGGTGGTGGGCACGCAGTAGGGCTTCGCCCCGCAGGTGCGGTTGACGTCGATCCGCACGATCTTGCCGAGCAGGGTGCCGAGGTTCTGGCCGGTCTTGAACGGGTCGTTGGCGTGGCCGCCGTCGCCCGTCGACCAGTAGAGGTACCCGTCGCGGCCGAAGGCGACCTGTCCGCCGTTGTGGTTGCCGTACTCGGCGTGTTCCTGGGTGAGCAGCACCTGCAGCCGCTCGGGAGCGCCGAGGGGCACGCGCGCCAGGGTCAGCGCGCCGGCAGGCAGGCTCGTGTAGGCCACGTAGATGATCCCGGTCCGGGCGAAGTTCGGCGCGGGCGTGATGCCGAGGAGGCCGCGCTCGTTGTCCGACGTGTCGATCCGGGCGGTCAGGTCGAGCACCGGCTGGGCGGCCAGGCCGGTGTCGGGGTGGTAGGCGCGGACGGTGCCGTCCTTCTCCGCGATCAGCATCCGGCCGTCCGGCAGCCCGGTGATCGCGACCGGACGCCGCAGACCGGACGCCACTTGTTCGGATACCACGGTCAGCTCGGTGAGTGGCACCGGGCGGGTGGGGGATGTGCCTGCCGCAGACACCGAAGGCAGCAGGAACGCGGACAGGGCCAGGATGAGCAGTCCGGCCAGCAGGGTGGCCGGGCGACAACGCTGTCGCATCATGGTTGGGCTCCTCAAGCAGGGTGAACGACACGTTCTGGGAGCGCTCCCAACGTACCGCGACTTCCCGACCGCATCCAGCCGCCGTCTTGCCTCCTCTGGTCGGTCGCTTCGTCGAACTCGCCGCCTTGGGGCGGGCCATCCAAGTGCTTGACACTGCTCGTCAAGTACTTGACACTCAACGTCAAGGAGGTTGGTGATGATCCCACCAGGGCTCGTCGAGCAGTTGACGACGGTGATGTCGAACAGGTTGCTGGATCCGTTGGAGATCCTGCTGGAGGACCCGATGACGGACGTGCGCGACCGTTGCCGACGTGCTGCCGAGGTGTGGGCGCGGCGACTGGTCGGGCCCAGCCCGACGTACGCCATCGCGACGATCATCGGCGCCCTGTACCCCAGCGACGACGTGTTCGACCCGCCACCGGGCTGGTGGCGGACACCGCTGGGCCGGATCGCCCTGACCCAGATGGGGTTCCCCGGCAAGGAGGCCGTGTCGTACGCGGTCGCCGGAGACATGTTGGGCATGACCCGACAGGGCGTGCACGACCTGGTCAACCGGCACAAGCTCGCCCGGCACCCGGACGGCGGCGTCGTCGTCACCTCCATCCAGGAACGCATCCAGTCGAGGGGACAGAAGACATGACTAACGTGTTGCTCATCCACGGTGCCGGGGCCAGCTCGCACTGCTGGCGGAACTTCGCACTGCCCGACGAGTTCCCCATTCACACGATCGACCTGCACAGCCCGTGGACGTGGGAGTCCATGCTCGACCAGATCGAGGACCTCGGCCTGGACAACCCGGCGGTCGTCGGCCAGTCGCTGGGTGGCGCGGTGGCGGTCCGGTGGGCCAAGAGGCATCCCGAGTGCCCTGCCGTGGTCAACTTCGACGGCAACGGCATCCCGGACACCTTCCCCGGCCTCGGACAGTCCGAAGTGGACAGCTGGCAGGCCAGGCTCAAGGAGGTCTTCGACCAGATGGCGCAGGCCATGGACCCGGACCTGCGGCCCATCCAGGACTTGGTGGCCAAGGGCTCGGTCCGCGACCTGTACGACGACCTGACGGTGCCGGCGCTCGCCGTGGTCTCCACCCGGCTGATGGAGCCGCAGAAGCCGTTCGCCGAGTACTACACCGCTTTCCAGAAGGGTGTCCTCGCCGACCTGGCCGGTCGGGAGGACGTCGTCGAGTTCGACGGTTCGCACAACATGCTCGCCGAGAAGCCCGCTCACCTGGCCGCGTTGGTCACGGACTTCCTTCGGGCGAAGCTGGGTTGACCACGGGCAGGATGCCCTCGCACTGCCCGATCATGTTGTCCCGCAACGAGGACCAGGAAATCCTGAAGGTCCTAGGTCGACTGCCGAGTTGGCTCCAGCGTTGCCGGGCCGTAGCGGGCGTGGCCTGCGCCGGTGACGAAAGCCCAGTACCGGTCCCCGTAGGACCAGTGCCACCATTCGCTCGGGTAGTTCACGAAGCCGGTGGAGGTCATCGCGTCGATCAGCATGGTCCGGTTGGCGCGGGCCTCGGCGTCGATCTCGGCGGATGCGGTGAAGCACTCCTTGCCGTGCTCGGGCGGTGTCGCGTTGACCTCGGTCCCCATCGGCAGCTCGACGCCGTCGACGGTGCACAGGGTGAGGTCCACGGCGCCGCCTGCGACGTGCGGTGCGACATCGGGGGGTGCCACGTAGGTCGCGGCCTCGCCGTGCAGCCGCTCGGTCGACCAGTTCGGGTTGGCCTTCGCGATCCGGGACATGCTGCTCGCGAAGTACCGCTCCTGCAGCGAAGGGGGTCGGTATCCTTCGATGAGCAGCAGGCGCAGACCGCGTGGCAGTTGGCACTGCGCGGCGACGAGCAGGTCCGCGATGCTGAGCCGCACGTGCGCGTGGGCGCCGCGCTCGTCGGCGAGCCGGGCGTCGATCCGGAGGGCGCCCGTTTCGCGCAGGTCGACCAGCGGCTCGCCGCACTCCCGAACCGGCAGGGCTGCGACGCGGGGGTCCGACAACGACACGAACGGCGGCATGGGTGTTCGTTCCTCCGGCATGAGGCGGGCAGTACACGTAACCGTGCACCGGCGCCCTTCAGGAACGCTGTAGCCGCCGCTACAGCGAGCCGGTGAGTTCCCGGTACTCGCGGGCGCCGTAGGTGCGGAACGTCGCCACGGCCTCGGTGGTCATCTGCTGCGCGGTCGGCCCGTCGCCGAGCGCGTCGTGCACCTGGGCCAAGGTGTGCAACGTCCGCGCCCGGAACAGCTCGGTGCGCAGGTCGGTCCACCGCTGCAGCGAGTCCTCCAGGCAGTCCTTGGCCTGGTAGAGGCGGCCGTCGGCCAAGTGGATCTCGCCGAGGACGCGGAGCGTGCACGCATGGCCGAAGGCGTCGGGGAGGTTGCGGCAGACCGTCAGCGCGTTCTCCGCCAGCAGCCGCGCCGTGGTCGAGTCCCCGAGCCGCAGCAACGCCTTGGCGAGCGCACGTTCGGCGTAGGCCACCAGCATCCTGTCCTCGGTCTGCTCGAAGACACCCAGCGCCTCGCGAGCGAAGGCCTCCGCCTGCGCCCACTCGTCGCGCGCCCGGTGGTACATGGACAGGCTGCGCAGCGTCAGTCCCTCGCCGCGCAGGGAGCCTGTCGCCACGAACAGCGCCCGTGCCTCGTTCAGGGCGGCGTACGTCTCCGGGTAGTCACCCATCTCCAGGTACACCGTGCCTGCCAGGCGGCGGACGTGGCCCATCGCCCCCGGCTCCGCGAGATCGGCCCACATCCGCCCGGCCCGGTCCAGGAAGTGCGATGCCTCGGGCAGGTAACCCTGCTCGCGGGCGTTGAGCACCTGCCCGAGCAGGAAGAACACCCCGTAGAAGAACAG
>JBDSAJ010000113.1:0-2507 GCA_039922235.1 Umezawaea sp. | reverse complement strand
CAGCAGCGCCGCGACGAGTGCCACCGGAACGAACACCTTGGGGCTGAAGAAGAACCCGGCCGCGGCGAGGAAACCCAGCACCAGCACGGCGATCGCGAGCGTGCTGGACCACGAGGTCAGCAGCAGGTAGGACTGGAGCGCGGCCAGCGCGACCGCTCCGGACAACGCCGCCAGCGCCATCGGGTCGGACCGCCTGCGCCACAGCGCCGCGGCCCCGATCCCCACGACCGCGCCGATCGCGGGCGCCAGCGCCACGGTGTAGTAGCCGTGGATGATCCCGTTCATGTAGCTGAAGACGGCGGCCGTGACGATCAGCCAGCCGCCCCACACCAGCAGTGCGGCGCGACCGGCCCGGTCGGCCGCCCACCAGCCTCCGAGCAGCAGCACCGCGGCGGCGGGCAGCAGCCACGCGATCTGGCTGCCCATCTCGCTGCCGAACAGCCGGAACCACCCTGTCGTGCCCCAGCCGCCACCACCGCCGCCGCCGACGCTGCCGACCTCGTCACCCGTGAGCCTGCCGAACCCGTTGTAGCCCAACGCCAGTTCCAGCACGCTGTTCGTCTGCGATCCACCGATGAACGGCCGCGAGGACGCGGGCACCAGCTCGACGACCACGACCCACCAGCCGCCCGCGACGACCATCGCCCCCAACGCGCCCAGCAGGTGCAGCACCCGCCTGCCGATCGTGGCGCGCGCGAACACCAGGTACGCCAGCCCGAACGCGGGCAGCACCAGGAACGCCTGCAGCATCTTCGCCAGGAACGCGAACCCGACCGCGACCCCGGCCAGCGCGAGCCACCGCCAACTGGCCTTCTCCGTGGCCCGCACCGTGCAGTACGCACCCGCCACGAGCAGCAGCACCAGCAGCGAGTCCGGGTTGTTGAACCGGAACATCAGCACCGCGACCGGCGTCAGCGCCAGGACGGCACCCGCGATCAACCCGGCGGCCGCCCCGGACGTCCGCTTCACCGCGGCGTACAGCAGACCGACGCTGGCTACACCCATCAACGCCTGCGGCACCAGGACGCTCCACGCGCTGACCCCGAAGAGCCGCGCCGACAACCCCATGAACCACAGCGCGGCGGGCGTCTTGTCCACCGTGATCGAGTTGGCCGAGTCGGTGGACCCGAAGAACCACGCCTCCCAGCTCTGCGACCCCGCCTGGGCCGCCGCCGAGTAGTACGCGTTGGCCCACTCTGAGTCGCCGAGCTGCCACAGGTAGAGCACAGCGGTGGCGGCCAGCAACCCGAGCAGCGCCGGGCGCACCCAGCGCGGGTCTCTGACCGCCGGGGGCGGCGGTTCCGGAGGCGCGGAAGGAGCGTGAGCTGGGGAGTCGACAACCGTCATGGTGACGACATTCGTCCCCGCGGCTAAGCGCTCCTTGTGCCTCGCCTGTGCGTCACCTGTGCGCCGAACCCCCGCGAGTCCCTCACTCGGACACCCTGAAACCCTCAGTGGGACACCGCGAAACCCGCGCTCGGACACCCCGAACGGGGTCACCGGCGGACGGGCAGCCGCACGGTGAACCGGGTTTTGCCGGGCTCGCTGGCCACGCCCACGGTGCCGCCGTGCGCCGCGACGACGGCCGACACGATCGACAGCCCCAGCCCGGTGCTGCCCGCGGCCCGCGAACGCGAGCTGTCGCCGCGCGCGAACCGCTCGAACACGTCCGGCAGCAGCTCGGCCGAGATCCCCGGCCCGTCGTCGGTCACCGTCAGCTCGACCCCGCGCCCCGGCGACACCGACAAGCCCGTGGTCACGGTCGTGCCCGGCGGAGTGTGCGTCCGGGCGTTGGACAGCAGGTTCGCCAGCACCTGGTGCAGCCGGTCCCCGTCGCCCATGACCGTCACCGGCTCGGCGGGCAGCTCCAACTGCCAGGAGTGCCCCTGCGCCGCGACCCGCGCGTCGCTCACGGCGTCCAGCACCAACCGCGTCAGGTCGACCTCGACGTCCTCCAGCGGCCGACCCGCGTCCAACCTGGCCAGCAGCAGCAGGTCCTGCACCAGCACGGTCATCCGGTCCGCCTCGGACTCCACCCGGCTCATCGCGTGCGCGATCTCCGGCGGCACCTCGGCCTTGCTGCGCCTGGTCAGCTCGGCGTAGCCGCGGATCGCGGCCAGCGGGGTGCGCAGTTCGTGCGACGCGTCGGCGACGAACTGGCGGACCTTGGTCTCGGTGGCGTGCCGCGCGGTCAGCGCGTTGCCGATGTGGCCGAGCATCCGGTTGAGCGCGAGCCCGACCTGCCCGACCTCGGTGTTCGGGTCGGCGTCCTGCTCCGGCACCCGAACCGCCAGCGCCACTTCTCCTTCGTGCAGCGGGAGTTCGGACACCCGTGTCGCGATGCCCGCGACCCGCTCCAACGGCCGCAGCGTGCGGCGCACGATGACCGCGCCCGCCAGCCCGGCGATGAGCAGACCCGCGAGCGCCACACCACCGAGCACGAAGCCCAGTTGCAGCACCGTCGCGTTGACCTGGGTCAGCGGCAGGCCGGTGATCTGCACCTTGCC
>JBDSAJ010000112.1:0-7933 GCA_039922235.1 Umezawaea sp. | reverse complement strand
CAGCCTGGCGACCTTGCGCGGGTGCCGGGTGCGGAACCGGTCGAGTGCGGCGGAGCGGGCCTCCTGTTGGCGGGCCAGCAACGTGCGCACGTCGGTCACCGCGCCCCGCACCCCCTCGATCTCGCGGTCCAGCCACGCCGGGTCCTCGGCCGGGCGCGGCGCCGAGATCTCGAACTCGTCCGGGCAGCGGTGGCCCCAGTCGCGGATGTGGTCCTCGCGGCTGATCTCGCCGCGCGCCACCTGGTCGAGGCCGACCACCGGCCCGAGGCTGGCCAGTGGACCGGCGGCGGTGTGCAGTCCGGTCAGCAGCGCGTTGGCGTCGCCCTCCGGCACGAGCTTCAGCAGCCACGGCCGGATCCGGACGAGTCCCGCGCCGTCGAGCCGGGCTCCCGCGGCCAGCATCCGGCTGGTGTCGCGCAGCAGCGGGTCGACGTCCGCCCGCCACAGCGCGGCCAGTTCCGCGGTCGTGTCGATCCGGCCGATGCGCTCGCGCAGGTCCTCGGACCGCTGCCGGGCGGCGTCGACGAGCGCGGACAGGTCCCGCTGGTACGGCCGCAGCCTGCGCAGGAACGCCAGCGCCGTCGGCAGCACCTCCCGCAGGACGGCCCACCGCGACATCGGCAGCGGCGGGACGGCCACGTCGTCCGGCAGTCGGCCGAACGCCTGCTCGGTGGCCTTCCGCACGAAGTCCTCGATGCCCAGCGCCGCGCTCACCCCCAGCGCGACGCTGAGGTTGAGGTAGAACCGGCCGCCGATGTTCCCGGCGATCCGGTGCGGGCCCAGCCGCGGCACCGACATGGTCTCGGACATGAACACCTCGACCAGCGACCAGGTCGCGGGCGTCATCACGCTCGGGATCGCCTCGCCGAGGTTCGCGCACGTCCACAGGTAGTCGCCGTCGAGGCTGCTGTTCCACTCCTCGTGCGCGGCCACGGTGATCGGCCGGGCCTGCAGGACGAACACCTCGCCGTCGTGAACCGCCCACTCGACGTCCACCGGGTGCCCGTACAGCTCCTCGACCCGACGGCCGAGCGCGCCGAGCGCCAGCGCGGTGCCGTCGTCCAGCACCGGTTCCCCGTGCCGTTCGGTGATCTCCCGCCCCTCCAGCACGAGGACCTGCGGATCGGCGTCGCCGGAGACCAGCGCCTCGCCGAGGCCGCGCACCGCGTTGACGACCAGCCGGTCCCGCGCGCCGGTCACCGGGTCGGCGGTGAACAGGACCCCGGCGGCCGACGCGGGCACCATCCGCTGCACCACGACGGCGATCGCCACGTCGTCGGGCGCGATGCCGTGGCGGGCGCGGTAGTCGACCGCGCGCTCCGTCCACAGCGACGCCCAGCAGCGCCGCACCGCGTCCAGCACGGCGGCCGTGCCGCTGACGTCGAGGAACGTGTCCTGCTGCCCGGCGAACGACGCGTCGGGCAGGTCTTCGGCGGTGGCCGACGACCGGACTGCGACCGGCCCCTCCCCCAGGTCCGCGTAGGCGGCGGTGATGCCGGACGCCACCTCGGGCGGGAGGTCGTGCGCGGCGAACAGGTCGGCGACCTCGCGGTGTGGAGCGCCGTCGATCTTGGCGGCCAGGTCGTGGTGCGCGACGAACGCGCGGTAGGCGGCCGTGGTGACGTGGAATCCCGGTGGCACCGGCAGCCCGGCGTTCGCGAGCTTCGCCAGCGACTCGCCCTTGCCGCCCGCGGTCGACAGGTCGGCTGCCGGGTCGGCCAGTGGCAGAACCATAACGTTCACGTGCTTCCTCCCCCGTCAAGTCCCATGGTTTCGGCCAGTTCCCGTTGCGCGACGGCGAAAGCCGACTCGAAGTACGCGGCGGTCGCCCGGTCGAGCGCGGCGGGGTCGTCCCCTTCGGTCAGGCCCAGCGTGCGTGCGATCGTGTCGGCGATCAGGTCGGCCTGCTCGTCATCCGAGAGCCGTAACTCCTCGGGCATCAGCGACACCGTGGTCAGCACGCCGAGGTAGGCCGCGTTGACCAGCGTGATCTGCCCGCGCTCGTCCCACATGCCGCTGACCGCGCCGTGGTCGCGCAACGTGTCCAGGAAGTCGGTGAACGACGACGACCGGGCCTCAGTCCCCGACCGCATCCGCTCCGCCAGCCTGCCGAGCACGGCGAGGTCGTTGAGCAGCACCGCGCGCAGCAGCGGCCTGCCGATCAGCGCCGCCGCCAGGTGCCGGAACAGCGCCCGCGGTCCGGGTTCCGCCGCCAAGCGGTCGCGCACGGCGGCGAGCATCAGCACCCGCTCGCGCCGCAGCACGGCGATGAACAGCGCTTCCCTGGTCTTCCAGTGCAGGTAGACCGTTCCCTTCGCGATGCCCGCCGCCTTGGCGACGTCCTCGACGGTGGTCTTGTCGTACCCCCACCGCTCGATCAGCTCGCCCGCCGCGGCCAGCACCGCTTCGACCCGCGCCCGTCGGCCCTCGACGTCGTCCGCCCGCACTCTTCTGCCCGCCACACCACGATGGTGCACCCAATTGACCAGATGTGCAACTCTGGTCAATTCGTCAGGACAGAGAATCATCCGGGCATTCCACGCATCGACGACATCATTCATTCCACCCGACCTGTACCAATCCACAGTGGAGTCCAGAAATATTGCGTCCTTGCGGTATAACCGTTTGACACCAGGAGGAACGATCGGTCTGTCCAATGGTGAACTCACCTGGAATGTCGTCTCAAAAGGACTAATTCCGCCTGATTCCCCTTAGATTGACGGCGATCGGTTTCCCCACCCTTGGAGAACTGCTGATGATTTCCGAACGTCGTTCCAGCACCAGGTTCACGGCCGCCGCCGTGGCGGTCGCGGGCGGTCTGATCGCGCTGGCCCCGGCCGTCGCGGAAGCCTCCCCGGCCATCACGGCTCCGACCGTGCCCGCGGAGCTCGCGGTTCCCGCCGGGAACCACGTCTCCGCCCGCTACGACGCGGTCGGTTTCCAGGTGTACGAGTGCGGCGCCGCGGGCACGTGGACGTTGCACGCGCCGAAGGCGAGGCTTTCGGCCAGAGGCGACATCGGTGTCCACTTCGGAGGGATCGACGCCGGCCTCCCTGCGGGCCCGTACTGGCAGTCGCTGCGCGACCGGAGCCGGGTGCACGGCGGCGGCGCCGTCAGCTCGACCTCCCGCGACGGCGCGGTCCCGCTGCTGCGCCTGACCGGGCTCGACAGCACCGGAACGGGCGTCTTCTCCGGCGTCACCTACATCCACCGGCTGAACACCATCGGCGGTGTCGCACCCGCCACGCCGTGCGACCCGGCGGACAAGTCGTTCAAGAACGTGTACTACAGCGCCACGTACTACTTCTACCAGAAGGACTGATCGAGCACATTGAAACGGGCTTGACCTGGCCGGACGCGAGCTTGTGCACCATCGGGTACGATTTCGGTACAAGATCAACCAACTATGGCCCTTGCACGGCCCGTAGGGATCTTGAGTGCGTCGTTCATGACGCTCCTGCCGGAATCCATCGCGTCCGGCCAGTAGCTCGTGTACCGGTCGAGGGTGATCGAGGGCTTGCTGTGGCCCATCGCCACCTGCACCGTCTTCACCGACGCTCCTCCGTAGATCAGCGCAGTCGCGAAGAAGTGCCGCAGCCCATGCAGCCCAAACCCTTGGGGCAGGCCAACTTTCTTGACCGCATCCGGCCAAACGGACGCCCACTTCGCGCCGTACATGGGCAAGTCCCACCCGCTCGTGAACAGCAGCCGCACCTTGCGAACCACCACCGCCCGAGGATCGCTCTTGTCCACGACCTCGATCTCCTTGGGCGGGAACAACCTGATGTGCTCGGAGACGGCCTCGGCAACCACATCAGGCAGATCGTTGGTACGAACACTCATGCCGGTCTTCGGGGTGTCCAGGTAAGGCGGTTCGCCGCCCACCTTGTTGATCTGCTGACGCACCCGTCCAACCCGCGCCAGAAAGTCGAGTGCAGTGCGATCCGTCGCGTCGTTCAACTCGGCCCCGAAGATCTCACCACCCCTCCATCCCATGCCCGCAGCGATGAGCGGAACAGGCCGCAGGCGATCAGGGAGCGCGGCTGCCAGGTCGTAGATCTTCTGGACCGGTGGGATGAAGTACTCGACGTCCTCGACCTCTGGCAGGCGAACGCCGGTGCACGGCGAGAAGCCGATCACACGGTCGATCACCGCTTGCTTGAACATCGGTGCCAAGACGCTGACGTACTGGACCCGGAGGGTACTGGCGCTCAGCACCTCCCTGCGGTCGTTCACCCATCGCTTGATGTGCGAGCTGCGGACGGCAGCCATCGCGAGGTGCCCCAACACGGGGTTGATGTGGAGGCGCACGCAGTTCTCCACGTTCTCGCGTGTTCGCGGCGAGTGCAGTTGGTCGAGACGCCACGCCTCCGCGTAGTCCCTCACGAGCTGGCGCCCGACCACCGGATCGACGAACTGACCGCGGCTGATGTCGGCCTTGATGTTGTTCTCGAACGTCGTGGCGTCGGTGAAGCGGTCGAACGCTTGCGTGGCTGGTAGCCCGGTCTCCGGGTTGACGAAGCTGACCCGCCACCTGGAGCCGCGGCCGTACCGCTTCGAACGAACTTTCTCCGTCTTGCCGTCGGCGGTCTTGTGGGTCTTGTGCCACAGGTCCTTAGGCGCCATGGCCGCTCTCCCCCGTTTTCAGGCAGCACGAATAGTTACCGGACATCGCTACTCACTCTCCGCTATTTCCAGTACGCCAAATAGGCTAATTCAGCGTGCCGTGGGATTTCGGCGATAACTTCTAGTGGTACTTGCGTTCGTCGCGATCGAAGGCCAAAATGTCGGCCCTCCACGCGCGGGCCGACAGCTCACGTTGAACGATGCGCTCAACGCGTGAGCCGACGAAGTAGAACGAGGTGCTCACTGCGGATGCGCCTAACAGGAGCAGAAACACGACCCAGGGACGCAGGTCAGGCCTGTGCACGATGAGGTCGATGCTAGTCCAGCCCAATCCCACACATGAGACGACTGCGATGGGCCCCCATACCTTCGCCCGCAACATGATCACTCCCGGATTTGACGGCGGTGTGTACTTATTAACCACCAATCCGCTTCCAAGTTGCGTGGAATCGGCTGAATTTCTTGTGATCTACCCGATTGGCGGAGACCGCTAGCGCTCGGGTTATGAGTCGTCACGTTTTGTTGCCTCTGCCCTGATCGCCTCCTCTCGCGCAGTGAGCGCGTTCCTGAGCCATCGGTCTGCGCCAGCGCGATCGCCTCCTTGGAGGTAGACCTCTTCGGCACCCCGAAACCGGGCAACGAACTCTTCTGGCGTCGCAGCGAGGAGAACGGCGCGAGCCTCGTTGATCTCCCCTGCGTTGACGTCGCCGCGAATCACGGTTGGCGCCTGCCCCTGGCGGACCCGCACTACGTCGCCGGGCGTCCAGCACAAGGTCTCCTCGATGCGCGCGTAGTTGTGCTCCTCCGGATCGGCCGAGCCCTTTTCCCACGCGCTCCAGGTGAGCCGGTGCACCCCGGCTCGTCGTGCTGCCTCGCTGCCGCTGATCTTGAGGGCTTTGCGGTGCTTGGCGATCTGCTGGCTCAGCGCCATCCCCGACTCCATGGTTCTGATGATTGCAGTCGTGTCATGTATAGCGCACCTGGTCACAGCGTGTCTCAGCTTCACCTAACATACGAACTTGTCGTGAGTTGTATAGAGCTGTAGTGTCGCCCGCATGGCGCAGACCCTTCACCCACTCGGCAACGAACCCGCCGGTGTCGCGGTGAACGGCACGGCCATCAGGGCTAAGCGAAAGCTCGCTGGCCTCTATATGGCTGAACTTGCCGGGAAGTGCGGCATCTCCGAGGGCTACGTCAGCCACATCGAACTCGGCCGCCGTCAAGCCGTCAGCCCGCCCGTGTTCGCCGCACTCTGCGACGCCCTCGGCGTCAACGACCGTAGCGAGCTGTTGGCAGCTGATGGGCCCACGGCCTGACCACAAAAAAAGCAGGCCGCCCGACACACCCCGGATTGCCCCCGGAGCGGACGAACGGCCTGCAACGACACGGAGAGCGAGACCTCCATGAACCACTCCAGGATCCCACAGCCAGCCAGCACCGGGCCGCTACTGCCGGACGAGCGGTCGCCGTTCCCCCGCGAGTTCCGTGCCGCCTTGATCGCCAACGCCTTCACCGGCGCAAGCCGAGCGCGCGGCGAGCAGCTGCCCGCCGTCGACCAGGCCCCCGCCGACGAGGACACCGGACGTCACCACCTGCGCCCCGGCGCCCCGGTGGTCTTGCTCTGGCCCAACAACACGGCCGCCGACATCGCCCAGGCCCCCGCTGGCGGTGCCCTGTGACGATCCCGAAGCGCAAGACCGTGGCCGGCTTCGACGACGCGTTCCAGGCCGCCGATGCCCTCCGCACCCAGGTCATGGACGAGCGGCCGGCGCATCCCACTGACCAGCAGTGGATCACCTACTACCGGGCCATGATCACGGCCTCCACCTCGCTGGTCGAGGTTTACGACGCCGCGAAGGCTGTCGCACCCGGCACCGGGATCATCTGGTCCGCGCTGTGGGAAGCGAGCTTTCGCTACCAGGGCGAGGTCAGCAGGTACCGCAAGCGCCTCGCAGACGCCGAGGCCAGGGTGGCGCAGACCGCCGCGCAGGACGGTGCCGAATGAAGGCGATTGGTGACCCCCTTGCGCTGCTGTGGCACGCGCTCAAGTTCTTGGTGCAGCTGATCGGCGACGTCGCCGCGCTGGCGGTCGGCCTGGCGATGCCCGTGCTCCTGGGCGGGGCCGCGCTGGCGCTCGCGATGGCGGCCACGGCCAGCGTCGACTCGCTCACGCTCGGCCGCCTGGTGATGAGCGGCACGACCGTGCTGGTGCTCATCGGCATCGTGCTCTGGGCGCACCTCGAACACCGGTGGTGGACGACGTGACCGCCACCGCATCCCTTACCGCACAACCGATCGAGGACACCATGCCGCTCCTGCCCCCTCGCCGCGCGATGAACCTCGGCGTGGTCGCGCTGCTCCTGGCGGCCGTCGCGGTGTCCGCAGTCGGCAGCGACAACGCACCGGCCACGACGCCGCACACCACCGTCACGGCCACCGGCTCGACCCCGCGCCCGGACGCCACCCGATGAGCGCCGGGAACGAGTGGGCCGGTTGGCTCGGCAGTCGGGCGGCGGTGCGCCACCGTGGCTGACCGCTCCCGTCCCAGGCGCTCGAACGCGCACCCCTGCCCCGGTGGCTGCGGCGTGCAGGTCCCCAAGCAGCTGCTCGCCTGCCCGTCGTGCTGGTACCTGCTGCCCGCCGAACTGCGGAACCAGGTCACCCGGAAGGTCGGCACGATCGAGCACCTGGGCGTGGTCGGCGACGCCTTGGTCTGGTACCGCGAGAACGTGGTCGACGGCGAGCTGGTGACCCGTGGCTGACCAGACCGCGCACGCGCCTGCTGCGGGGCCGTGGTTGGTCGCAGGGCTGCTCCTGGTGGCCGTCGGTCTGGTGTTCGCGGCGGCGGTGGTGGTGCTGGTACGCCACCACCGCCAGCCCGTCGACGAGCACCAAGCCGCCGAGGACCTCGCCTACCTGCGGTCCCTGCCCTCGACTCCCAGCGTGGAACGGGCCGCCGCACACCGCGCTCTCGCAACCCAATCAGCCGACCTGCTCCAACCTGCCGTTGAGGAGGAAACCCATGCCACGTAAGGGAAGCGAGCCCTTGCTCAACGTCCAGGAAGCCGCCGAACGCCTTCGCACGACCCCCGGTGTCATCTACAAGTGGCGCTACCAGGGCCGCGGCCCCCGCAGCTTCAAGGTGGGGAACAGCGTGCGGTTCCGCGAGTCCGCGATCAACGAGTACCTCACGTCGCGGGAGAAGGCCACCGGCCGAGGTGAGGTCGCGTGAAGACCTGCATCTGCCGCCGTGACCACCTCAACCGCCGGCGGACCAACGTGTCCTGCCGCGATCACGGCCTCCCCT
>JBDSAJ010000111.1:0-9406 GCA_039922235.1 Umezawaea sp. | reverse complement strand
ATCGTCCTCCTCACCGGCGTTCTCGGGCTCTGCCCGCATGCTCCGCTCCTGCTCTCGCTCCGCAGTGGTCCTCACACCTTGGAGTCCCCGCACGCCCCGACAGCGTTGCGTCATCGCCGGAGAAGGTCCCTGAGCAGGCGAAGCAGCAGCAGGAGACGCAGGTGGCTTCGCTCGGCCCGTGATCGCGCGCCGCGACGGCGCGTCCGTTCGCCCATCGGTCAGCTGATCAAGACGGTTTACCGCGAATTTACGCGGCGTCACCGGAAGGCGAAATGGGGGAGTCGGACAGTCATACCTGTCAATCGACAGATATTCCGTCCGGCCTCTCGGAGGACCCATGAGCACGTCGCTCAGTGACACCGGTGCCCCTGGACTCGGCTACGTCCAGGAGTTGCGCAGGGGCGTGGGAACGTACGCGTCCTTTGCGGCGGGCTTCTCGTTCGTCTCGATCCTGACCACGGTGTTCCAGCTCTTCGGGCTGGGTTTCGGGCTCGGTGGTGCCTCGTTCTTCTGGGCCTGGCCGCTGGTGTTCGCCGGGCAGTTGCTCGTCGCGCTGTGCTTCGCCGAACTCGCGGCGCGGTGGCCGGTCTCGGGCGCGATCTTCCAGTGGTCCAGCCGGTTGGCGGGGACGACCGCGGGTTGGTTCGCGGGCTGGGTCATGGTCATCGGCCAGATCCTCACCGTCGCGGCCGCCGCGATCGCGATCCAGGTCGTCCTGCCGAGCATCTGGTCCGGCTTCCAGATCGTCGGCGGGCCCGGCGCGGACTCGTCGGTGGCCTCCGCGACCGGTGCGCAGAACGCGGTCCTGCTCGGCGTGATCCTCCTGGTGATCACGACCGTCGTGAACGTCGCCGGAGTCCGGCACATGGCCGCGGCCACGAGCATTGGTGTCACGATCGAGATCGTCGCGGTCGTCGCGCTGGTCCTCGTCCTGTTCGCCCTGCCCGAGCGCGGCCCTCAGGTCGTGTTCACCCACGACGGCTGGACCGGCGGCGGCAGCTACCTCCCGGCGTTCCTCGCCTCGGCGCTGATGGCCGCGTACGTGATGGTCGGGTTCGACTCCGCGGGTGAGCTGGCCGAGGAGACGCACGCGCCGCGGCGGACGACCCCGCAGACCATCCTGCGCGCGCTCATCGCGTCCGCCGTCGGTGGAGCGCTGCTCATCGTCGGGGCGCTCATGGCCGCGCCGAGCCTCACCGACGGCAACCTGGCGGCCGGCGGGCTCTCCTGGGTCCTCACCGAACGCCTGGGCGGTGTTCTCGGCCGCCTGTTCCTGTGCTGCGTCGCCGTTGCCGTGTTCGCGTGCACGCTGGCCATCCAGACCGCGGGCGCCCGGATGATCTACTCGATGGCCAGGGACAAGGCCTTCCCGTTCCACCGCGGGCTCGGCAAGGTGTCCCCGCGCACCGGCACCCCGGTCGGCGCCTCGATCGTCGTCGGCGTGGGCGCGGCGATCGCACTCGTGGTCAACATCGGCCAGTCCGCGATCTTCACCGCACTGTCCAGCCTGTGCATCGCGATGCTCTACCTCGCATACCTGGGCGTGACGCTGCCGCTGCTGGTCGTCCGGATCCGGCACCGCTCCACCGACGGCTGGCCGGTCGGCGTCGACGAGCACGGCAAGCCCCAGTTCAGCCTCGGCGCGTGGGGGATCCCGCTGAACGCACTCGCCGTCGTCTACCAGATCGGCATGGCGGTGAACCTGCTGTGGCCGCGCCCGGAGATCTACGACCTCACCGGCGAGACCTGGTGGCTGCGCTGGAGCGCGTTGCTCGTGATCACCCTCAGCCTCGCGGTCGGTGCGGGCTACCTCGTCTACAAACACCGGGTCCACGGCCGGATCGAGCTGCGCCACGTCCCGCACAGCGCTCAGGAGGCCTGAGTGACCGACTCCGTTCTCAACGCCAGGGCGGACGCTCGCGCACGAGGCGGGCGAACGAGCGACTGGATGCCATACCTACCGGCGTCGTCGAGCCCGTACCGGCCCGCAGGAGTGGAAGCGCTCACCTGGGCGGAAACCGTTGCCCCTGGTGGATATGCGCACAAGGTGCTCGCCAGGGGAACCCGGATCCGGTTCGACGACCCCACCGGTGACGCCTGCGCGCACGTGATCGTCTACAACGCGCTGGAACCGGTCGAGCGGCTCAACGTCGCCGACACCCTGAAGATCCCCTGGCAGGCGTACCTCGGTGCCGGGCACCCGTTGCTGTCGGGTGACGGCCGCGTGCTCGCGACGATCGTCGAAGACACGTCCGGCCACCACGACGCGTTCTGCGGAACGAGCACCGAGGCGTGGAACCAGCAGAAGTACGGCGACGCCAGACCGGAAGGGCCGTCCCCGGCGGGCCGTTCACTGTTCGTCAAGGCCGCGGCCAAACACGGACTCACGCCGCGCGACCTCCCGCCGAGTGCGTCCTTCTTCCAAGGAATCCAGGTCGACGCCGACGGAAGCTTCGTGTGGCAGGGATCGGCGGGGAAAGGCACCTCGGTCGAACTGCTGGCCGAACTGCCGTTGCTGATCCTGGTGGCCAACGTGCCGCACCCGCTGGACCCCCGCCCGGAGTACACGGCCGGACCGCTGCGCGTGCACGCTTGGCGCACCGCGCCGACGGGACCGGACGACGACCGTTTCCAGGCCACGCCCGAAGTGCACCGGGCTTACCTGAACACCATCGACTACGCGGAGGCACGAGGACTTTGACCAACTCAGTGTCGTTGGACTGGTCGGGACCACTCGTCCCCGGCGAGGTCGTGCTCGACGAACGGGTCGCTCCCAACGCCTCCTGGTCCGCCGTGGTGCGCGCCGGTCACGTGCTGACCATCGTGGACGTCGGTGGAAACCAGTCGGGAGACTGCCTGATCTACGCCGCGGCCGACCCGGAGGAGCGCTACAGCGTGCCCGACACGCTGGCCTGGCAGGGCAACGCCTACGTCCGCACGGGCACGGTGCTGCGCAGCAACCTGGGCAACCCGCTCATGACCGTCGTCGGCAACGAGATCGACCGGCAGGACACCATCGGTGGGGCCTGCTCGAAGGAGTCCAACACGCTGCGGTACGGCCACCACGTCATGTTCCACCACGGGTGCCGGGAGAACTTCCTGTCCGAGGGCCAGAAGCACGGGCTCGGCCTGCGCGACCTGGTGTCCAACCTCAACTGGTTCATGAACGTCCCGGTAGAGGCGGACGGCGCGCTCGGCATCGTCGACGGGATGTCGGCGCCCGGCAAGCGGGTCGCGGTGCGTGCCGACACCGACGTCCTGGTGCTCGTGTCGAACTGCCCCCAGATGAACAACCCCTGCAACGACTTCAACCCGACGCCGCTGCGCATGATCGTGGTGCGGCCATGACCTCCTACGACGTCGTCCTGGTGGCGAACCGGGGCGAGATCGCCCGCCGGATCATCCGCAGCGCGCACGCACTGGGCATGAAGGCGGTCGCCGTCTACTCCGACGCCGACCGCGCCGCTCCGCACGTCCGGGAGGCCGACACCGCCGTCCGGCTCGGTCCCGCTCCCGCACGCGATTCCTACCTGCGGGCCGACGCGATCATCGAGGCCGCTCTCGGCAGCGGCGCCGGACTGATCCACCCCGGCTACGGATTCCTGTCCGAGAGCGTCGCGTTCGCCCGCTCCGTCGAGACCGCGGGCCTGCGGTTCGTCGGCCCGACTTCCGAGCAGATCGCCGCGTTCGGGGAGAAGCACACCGCTCGTGAGATCGCGCGCCGCGCGGGCGTGCCCATGCTCGCCGGGACCGGTCTGCTGTCGTCGGCGGACGAGGCCGTCGCCGAGGCCGAACGGATCGGACTGCCCGTGATGGTCAAGGCGACCGGTGGCGGCGGTGGTATCGGCATGCGGGCCTGTGCCACCGCCGACGAGGTGCGTGAGGCGTTCGACCAGGTCGTTGTGCTGGCACAGCAGAACTTCGGCTCCGCGGGGGTGTTCGTCGAACGGCTGGTGCGCCCGGCCCGCCACGTGGAGGTGCAGCTCTTCGGTGACGGGCTCGGCAGGGTGGCGGTCATCGGCGACCGGGACTGCTCGCTGCAGCGCCGCAACCAGAAGGTCGTCGAGGAAGCGCCCGCTCCGGCCCTGCCGGAGCACGTCCGCGAGCTCCTGCACACCTCGGCGCGGGACCTGGCCGCGTCGGTGAGCTACCGCAGCGCGGGCACCGTGGAGTTCATCTACGACCCGCTTCGCCAGGAGGCCTCGTTCCTCGAGGTCAACACGCGGCTCCAGGTCGAACACCCCGTCACCGAGATGGTCTTCGGCGTCGACCTGGTCGAGTTGATGCTGCTACTGGCCCGTGACGGCGCGGACGGCCTGCCTGGCCGGGTCTTCGACTCCCCGTGGGTCCCGGACGGGCACGCGTTCGAAGCCCGTGTCTACGCCGAGGATCCCGCGAAGGAGTCGCTGCCGTCCTCGGGGCTCGTGACGCGGGCGGTCTTCCCCGGAGATCTCGACGGTGTTCGGGTCGACGGCTGGATCGAGACCGGGTTGGAGGTATCGCCCTACTACGACCCCATGCTGGCCAAGGTGATCGCCGCTGGACCCACCAGGGACGCCGCGCTCGACCTCCTCGGCGAAGCGCTCGCGGGCTCCCGCGTCGACGGGATCGTCACGAACCTGGGGTTGTTGCGCGCACTCACCGACTCCGACGACCTGCGGGCCGCGGCGCACTCGACCTCCACCCTCGATCGGACCACCGACCCCGATCCCCGCGTCGACGTCCTCGTCCCTGGAACGATGACGACGGTGCAGGACCTTCCGGGCAGGGTCGGGCACTGGCAGGTCGGTGTCCCACCGAGCGGTCCGTTCGACCCGGTCTCGCTGACCGAGGCGAACCTCGCCGTCGGCAACCCCGCCACGGCACCGGGGCTGGAGATCACGGCGACCGGGCCGGTCCTGCGGTTCTCGGTCCCGTCGGTCGTCTGCCTCACCGGCGCACCCGTGCAGTCCGATGTGGACGGTGAACCCGTGCCGCAGTGGGAACCGGTCGACGTCCCCGCCGGTGGCACCCTGACGGTCGGCACCGCCGCCGGTCCCGGACTGCGCGTCTACCTCGCCGTCCGGGGTGGCGTGGACGTACCCGCCTACCTCGGCAGCGCCGCGACGTTCACCCTGGGCGGGTTCGGCGGCCACGCCGGTCGCGCGCTGCTGGCAGGCGACGTGCTGCGCCTGCACTCGCCGGACGCCGCAGAGAACCCCGGACTGACCACGATCGGCGGCCCGACCCCGGCGCACCGCCGTCCCGCGATCACCGGCAGCTGGCAGGTCGCGGTGACCGAAGGACCGCACGGGGCACCGGAGTTCTTCACCCGTGACGACATGAACTCGTTCTACGCCAACGATTTCAAGGTGCACCACAACTCCGCGCGCACCGGCATCCGCCTGATCGGTCCCAAACCGGCCTGGGCCCGGCCCGATGGTGGTGAAGCCGGACTGCACCCGTCGAACATCCACGACACGCCCTATGCCATCGGCGCCATCGACTTCACCGGCGACACCCCGGTCATCCTCGGTCCCGACGGCCCTTCCCTTGGCGGGTTCGTCTGTCCGGCCGTCGTCGCCAGTGGCGACCTGTGGAAGCTCGGGCAGCTGCGTCCCGGTGACGCGGTGCGGTTCGTCCGAGTGCGCGAGGCCGATGCCGCGTCACTGGTCGAACGGCGTGCTGTCCCGCACGTCGTCACGACGGGCGGCGACGGTGACGACGGTGTCCTTGGCAGGCTGGAGGAGACGGACGACCGCCCGTCCGTCACCTACCGCCGTGACGGCGACAGCAACGTGCTCGTCGAGTACGGGCCGATGACCCTCGACCTCGCCCTGCGCATGCGGGTGCACGCGCTCCAGGAAACCCTGGCGCTGCACGCCCCGGAAGGAATCATCGACGTCACACCGGGCATCCGTTCGCTGCAGGTCCACACGGACCCCGCCCGCCTCAAGGCGTCCGACGTCGCGCGGCTGCTCCAGGACCTGGAGGGCGAAGTGCCGCCCACCCAGGACCTCGTGGTGCCGTCCCGCACGGTGAGGTTGCCGCTGAGCTGGGACGACCCCGCCACGAGACTGGCGATCGAGCGGTACATGGCAGGCGTGCGCTCGGACGCGCCGTGGACACCGTGGAACATCGAGTTCATCCGTCGCATCAACGGTTTGGAGTCGGTCGACGACGTCCTCAGAACGGTTTTCGACGCCTCCTACCTGGTGCTGGGGCTCGGTGACGTCTACCTCGGCGCCCCGGTGGCGACACCGCTCGACCCCAGGCACCGGCTGGTGACGACGAAGTACAACCCCGCGCGGACGTGGACGGCCGAGAACTCCGTCGGCATCGGCGGCGCCTACCTGTGCGTCTACGGGATGGAAGGACCCGGCGGGTACCAGTTCGTCGGCCGCACCGTGCAGGTCTGGAACCGCTACCGCCGTGGTGGGCTGTTCGCCGAGCACCCCTGGGCGCTGCGGTTCTTCGACCGGATCGAGTGGTACCCGGTCGGCGCCGACGAGCTGCTCGAACTGCGTGCCGAGACCGACGCCGGACGTGGTGACTTCGAGACGGTCGACGGAACCTTCTCGATCGCCGATCACCTTCGCTTCCTCGAAGCCAACGCGGACGACATCGCGGCCTTCCGGGCACGCCAGACGGTGGCGTTCGAGGAGGAGAAGGCGCGCTGGCGCCTCGCAGGCGAGTTCGACCGGCACGACGAACCGGAGGAGATCACCGCACCGGAGGTGGTCCTGCCCGCCGGCGCGGTCGCCGTGACCGCACCGTTCGCCGCGACGGTCTGGCGGCTCGCACTGGATCCAGGGTCCACAGTGGACCAAGGCGACCCGGTCCTCCTGCTCGAGGCGATGAAGATGGAGGCCAAGGTGACCGCACCTGTCACGGGCAGACTGGTCGAGCTCTACGTGAGTCCTGGCGACGAGGTCCGCCCTGGCCAGGTCCTCGCGGCGGTGCAGCCGTGAGGCCGGATCCCGTTGCCGCGGTCGAGGCCGCCTACGACCGGCTCGACGCGGCCGGTCGCCCCGAGATCTGGGTGACCCTGCGCTCCCGCGAGGACGCGCTGTCCGAGGCGAAGGACGTCGCCGCGCGATTGGCCGCGGGCGAGGACCTGCCGCTGGCGGGCCGGGTGATCGCGGTCAAGGACAACATCGACGTGGCCGGGCTGCCGACCACCGCGGCGGCGCCCTCGTACCTCTACCTGCCGGACTCGGACGCCACGGCGGTCGCACGACTGCGGGCCGCGGGCGCCGTGGTGCTCGGCAAGACCAACCTCGACCAGTTCGCGACCGGCCTGGTGGGCACCAGGAGCCCTTACGGCGCCGTGCGCAACGCCTGGGACCCGGCCAGGATCTCCGGGGGTTCGTCCGCGGGCTCCGCGGTCGCCGTTGCGCTGGGCATCGTCGATGCCGCCCTGGGCACCGACACCGCGGGTTCCGGACGTGTCCCCGCCGCGCTCAACGGTGTCATCGGCGTGAAGCCGACGAAGGGGCTCGTCCCCATCACCGGAGTCGTTCCCGCGTGCTACTCCCTGGACTGCGTCACGGTTTTCGCCCGCGACCTCGCCCTGGGGCGGTTGGTCGCCGAGCTCATGTCCGGACCCGACGCAGCGGATCCGTTGTCCCGCACCGCGCGGGCGGACGTGGTGCTGCCGCCGCGGCCGCGCGTCGCCGTGCCCACGGGTGAGCACCTGGGGGAGATGGCACCTGGTTGGCGCGAGGCCTTCACGGCCGCCACGGCGAGCTTGCGCGCCACCGGGGTGGAGATCGTCGAGGTCGACATCGCACCGTTCCTGGACGCCTCGCGGATGCTCTACGGAGGAGCGTTCGTCGCCGAGCGCTACGCCGCGGTCGGCGCCCACATCGAGTCCCACCGCGACCGGATCGGCTCCGATCTCGATCCCACCGTGGCCGCGATCATCCTCGCGGGAGCGGTGCCGTCGGCTGCGCAGTGGGCCTCCGACACCGCCACGCTCGCCCGCCTCGACGCGGCGGGACGAGCCCTGCTCGCCGGGTGCGACGCGCTGCTGACCCCGACCACCACCTGCCACCCCACCCTCGACGAGGTGGCCGCCGACCCGGTCGGCGTCAACAGCAGGCTGGGCCGCTTCACCAACTTCGCCAACCTGCTCGACCTCGCCTCGCTCGCGGTGCCCGCGGGGTTCGTCGACGGCCTGCCCTTCGGGGTGATGTTCACCGGTGCCGCGTTCGGCGACCGCGCCCTGGCCGATCTCGCGAGGAGACTGCTCGCACCCTCCATCGACCTCTTCGTCGCAGGCGCGCACCTCAGCGGCCAGCCGCTGAACAAGGAGCTGGTGCAGGCAGGCGGCACCCTGGTCCGGCAGGCGCGGACCGCCGCGGTGTACCGGTTGCGAGCACTGGCCACGACACCGCCCAAGCCCGGCCTGGTCCGGGTGCGGGAAGGCGGTGCCTCGATCGAAGGCGAGGTCTGGCGGCTCCCGGCGGCGGGGTTCGGCACCTTCGTCGCCGCCGTGCCGGCACCGATGGTGATCGGCGCCGTCGAGCTCTCCGGCGGCGACACCGTCCCTGGTTTCCTCGCCGAACCGTGGGCTCTTGAGGGCGCCGACGACATCACCTCGTTCAGGGGATGGCGGGGCTACCTCGCGGCACATCGGGCAGAGAGGACAATGGCGCGGTGACCCGTCCCCGTCCCGGCCGCCCGCGCCATGCGCCCGACGACGGTGGTGGCCGGTCGCCACGTGAACAGATCCTCGAAGCAGCCGCCGCGCTCTTCGTCGACCAGGGGTTCTCGGCGACCTCCACCCGCGCCATCGCCGAGAGGGTCGGGATCAGGCAGGCCTCCCTCTACTACCACTTCGCAGGCAAGGACGACATCCTCCTGGAACTGCTCTGCACCTCCGTGCGGCCCAGCCTGGACACGGCCCGTGCCCTGGAGGACGCCGCACCGGAGGCGGCGCTCTACGCCTTGGCGATGGCCGACGCGCACACGCTCGCGACGGCGCCGCACAACATCGGGATGCTCTACCTGCTGCCCGAAGTGCAACTCGAGCGGTACGACATGTTCCGCGAGGACCGCGCGGAACTCCAGGACACCTATGCCCGTCTCGGGGCGGAGGTCGCCGGTGAGGACCCGGCGTCGGCCGCGGCCGCGCGCCGGGGAGAAATGCTGATCCAGCTCGTCGAAGTCGTGATCCAGCAAAGGCGAACCCGCGTGCCCGACACGTCGGACTGCCACGCCATCGCCGAAGCGTGCCTGCGCGTGTGCGGCGCTGACCAGCGGACGATCGCCGCCGCGCGAGCGGACGCCGCCTGCCTGGCCACGACCTCGGCGCAGGTGTAGCGGACGGTGCCGACAACCGTGTTGTGCCAACAAGAAGATTGATTGCGGCACCGTGCCCAAGCATCCTTTGTGGAACAGGCGAATGATGCCGCAGGACCGC
>JBDSAJ010000110.1:0-3831 GCA_039922235.1 Umezawaea sp. | reverse complement strand
TGCGGCGCGCGGATGACGAGTTCGCCCGCGCCGCCCACACCGCATCGCCCGCGTGGGCGTCGTTCTTCACCGTCACCGACCTGTTCGGGATCACCGGCGTGGTCTACACCGAGCTGGCGTTGACCGTGGACCCCGAATACACGCGGCTCGCGGTTCCCGCGCTGTCCGCCGCGATCGACGGGTTCAACCAGGACATGACCCGCAGCAAGGCGTTCTGCCTGATCGCACTGGCAACCTGCCACCTGGTGCTCGACGAGCTCGACGACGCGGTCGCCGTGGGGAAGCACGCGATCGAGCTGTGCCAGGGCCTCGCCTCGGCCCGCACCACCGCTCGGCTGCGATCACTGCGCAACGAGGCCACCCGGCGGAGTTCCGATCGCCGCGCCCGAGAGCTGGTGAAGCGGATCGACGCGTTCGAACAGACCGGACCGGGCACCGGTGAAACGGTGATGTCGCGGGTCACGTCCATCAGCGACCACTTGCGCCACCACAGCGGCAAGTTCCGCCCGCCTGGACACGGTCCTGGGTGAGTTGGCAGGACGAGGCGATCGGCCACCGCGGCGCGACAAGGTGATCGGCACCGTGAACCTGTTCAGCGCCACTCCGGGAGCATTGGACCACCAGTCACTGCAACTGGGACAGGCACTGGCGGACGGTGGCCACCATCGGCATCCTGCACCAGCGCATCGTGCACCGCCACGAACTGGTCACCGAACAACTCCAGTACGCCCTCAACAGCCGCATCCTCGCCGAACGCCTCCACGTCTCCGTGGACCACGCCTTCTCCGCGATGCGGACACACGCCCGCGCCACCAACAGCAAGATCCTCGACATCGCCGCGTCCGTCCTCGCCGGCGCACTCATCATCGAAGTGCCCATGTCCGACTGACCGGGCGGTTGATCCCGAGGCGTCGGTGTTCGAGCCGGGCTGACACCTCGATGTCGTGCCTGAGCACCTGCACACCGGCCTCAGCCGAGGCTCCACCGGACCAGCAGGTAGGCGGCAACGATCAGGAGCGGACCCGCGATGGTGCCGATCAGGAGGCATCCCGAGCCGGTCCGCACGTCCTCCTCGATGCGGTCGGTCAACTGCGCGTGCGTGCCGCCGATGACGAGGTGCTTGCGCCGTGCCTCACCGAGGACCGGGCGACCGTCCCAGAACCCGGCTCGACCCTGCACGTGCAGCGGCTCGCCGATCGGCAGCACGTACTCCCGCACGCCCCAGCCTGACGTTCCGGACAGCCAACCGCGTTTGAACGACTGCTCGCTCAGGACCCCGTGAGCGATCAAGCCTTGCAGGTGGGTGCTGTGCCGCGCGGAGTTCACGTCCTCACTCACCACGCGCCGCACCGGCGGGCTGTGGTTGACCCGGCTCGACGGGTGGCCGGGATGCACGAGGCGCCCGTCGACGAGCACCGATCCGGTCTCGTCGCGAACCGCGAACGCCATGGCACCACCGGATTCCCAGACCACTTGCGTGGACCGGCCGTCGGAGTTGGTGCGCTCGAACACCTGGCTGAAGTACCACACGCACGGCTCACCGGACAGCGGCGCGGTCAACGGTCCCGCGGGGCCGGGCCGGCTCCGCCCTTCGACAGCGCACAACCGGTTGCCCGACTCGGTCACGTCAGCGCACCGGGAGACGGACAGCCGCGCGACCCGCCTGCGCTCCCGACGCGCACTCCAGGTCAGCAACGCCCACACCGGCATCAGGACGGTCAACGCGCCGCCGGATGCCAGCAGCACCACCGCCACAACCGTCATACCGGCCTCTCCTGCCTCGTGCCGCGTGCCCCTGGCGCGACTCGGAACGCGAGGCCGAACATCCGCCGCCGCTACCTGGAAAAACTGTACGTCGGCCACCATCGCCATCGAGGCGGAAGCGCCCAAGACGTGTTCCACGCGAACCGATCCACCACGCACCGAACCAGCCCGACGCTTCAACGAGACCAACCCGCCACCACCCGCGTCCTGGCGATGCCTCGCAAGGTGGTGAGCAGCGCGTCGCCCAGCACGCTGCTGGTCGGCAGTGGCATCGCGGCCAAGCACCACAGGTGCGAGCGCGTGGAGACGCCGGTCTGGGCCGTGGCGACGTCGGAGGCGATCCTGTCGCTCCTCCGGCGGTGAAGTCCGGACCTAGTCGGCCGTGGAGTACTCGCGCTTCTTGCGCCGGGCGTAGACCTGCTTGCGGGTGCGGGCGACGACCTCGCCACCCTCGTCCACCACGTCGGTGTCGAACCACACCAGCGCCCTGCCGCCGTCGGCCGCCAGCGAGTGGACCTCGGCCAGGTGCTCGTCCGTGAGCCGGAACTCGGCGTAGACGGTGCCGCGGCCTGGTTTGACGAAGGTGATCTCGCCCGCCTGGTCCCACACGAGGTGGTCGCGGCCGACGTGGTGCAGCACCAGCAGCATCCAGAACGGGTCGGTCATCGCGAACAGCGAGCCGCCGAAGTGGGTGCCCACGTAGTTGCGGTTCCAGCGGTGCATGCGCAGCCGCACCTTCGCGTAGCGGTAGTCGTCGGACAGCTCGACAACGCGGATGCCCGCGAACAGGAACGGTGGCCACAGGTTCATGCCGAGCCTTAGACGGGAAGCCTTCACATCAGCTATGTTACCAGCCGGTAGCATCGGTGGAAGCCGACCATGCCCCTGGTCACTCGGGTCATCCGCGACTCCACCGCACCGTGACACATCCGTTGTTCATGGGGGGTGAACCTCCGGGCGTGCCGCCCGTAGTTCTTGTCACAGCAGCCAGACACGATCATGACAAAGATGGGAACGCTTGTGAGTAGTACGTCCCCACTGCTGCGGCGCTGGCGGCAGCTCGACTCGTTCCACCGCAAAGTGATCACTTTTCTGGTCGTGTACCTCCTGCTGGTGCTCACGTTGTCGATCGCCAACTCGCCCGAGGAGCAGAACACCGCAGGTGCGGCACCCACCTCCCCTTCCACCAGGAACGCGAGCACGCCGCAGACAGCCGTACCCGTCGCCGTGCGGACGGTCACCGTCACCGATGTCGTGGACGGCCGCACGATCACCGGGTCGAACGGTGAGCAAGTGGTCGTCGGTGGCCTTGGCAGGCCAGGGCAGTGCTGGGCCGAGGCCGCGCTGACCTTCGCGAAGACCACCCTGCTGGGCAAGCAGGTACGGGTCGACGCCGACGTCGTCATACTCGACGGCGAGGACTTCGCGGTGCTGATGGCCGGCCGAGGGCACGGACGCGCGGACGCGGGGGCACGCACCGCCGTGAGCGACGCGCAGGAGACGGCGAAGCAGGCGAACCTCGGACTGTGGGGCGCGCCGTGCGGCGGTTCGGACGAACCGCCCCCGCCGCCTCCTGCCACTACTACCCCCGTCACCACTCCCGCCACGACTTCCGCCTTGACTGCCGTGCCGCCGCCCGCAGCGCCGGGCCCCGTGACGGCGCGCTTCGAAGCCGAAACCTCACCGGCGGTCTGCTCGGGCACCGTGGACTCGAACTGGCCCGGCTACTCCGGGTCCGGCTTCTGCAACGCCACCAACACCTTCGGCGCCTACTCGCAGTTCACCGTCACCTCGTCCACGGCGGGTTCCGCGACGGTGGTGGTCCGGTTCGCCAACGGCAGCACAGCCGCCCGACCGGCCGTCGTCCTCGTCAACGGCACGAGGGTGGCGTCCGTCTCGTTCGAGGTCACCGGCAACTGGTCCGCCTGGTTCTCGAGGACGCTGACGATCCCGCTGCCCGCGGGCAGCAGCGCGATCCAGTTCACCCCGGTCACCCAGGAGGGCCTGCCCAACATCGACGCCATCGACGCCACCACGCTGTAGGCGGCGCTCGAACGGCCCCGTTGA
>JBDSAJ010000109.1:0-12023 GCA_039922235.1 Umezawaea sp. | reverse complement strand
CCGGGGTGTTCCGGTGCGGCCCACTCGGGTTACTTCGTCGACCCGGCCAACACTCCCTGCACGAAATACCGCTGGAACGCGAGGAACACGCCGAGCGGCACGATCATCGACAGGAACGCGCCGGAGGACAGCAGGTCGATGTTCGTGCCGAACTGGCGGAGCTGCCCGCGCAGGGCGACGGTGATCGGTGCGGAGTCCTGGTCGGCGAACACCAGTGCCACCAGCAGGTCGTTCCACACCCAGAGGAACTCGAAGATCGCGAGCGATGCGATGGCGGGCTTCCCGATGGGCAGCACCACCTTCGCGAAGATCAGCCACTCGCGGGCCCCGTCCATCCGGGCGGCCTCGATCAGGTCGCGCGGGATGCCGGCGAAGAAGTTGCGCAGCAGGAAGATCGCGAACGGCAGCCCGAACGCGACGTGGAACAGCACCACGCCGGTGATCGTGCCGAACAGGCCGAGGGCGCCGAACAGCTTCGCCACCGGGATGAGCGCGACCTGCACGGGCATCACCAGCAGCCCCACCACGATCGTCGTGACCCACGCGCGGCCGGGGAACTCGATCCACGACAGCGCGTACGCCGCGAGCGCCGAGATCACCACGACCAGGATCGTCGACGGGACGGTGATGTAGACGGTGTTGAGGAACGACTTCAGCACCGTCTCGTTGCGGAGCAGGCCCTCGTAGTTCTCCAACGTGAGCTGCGCGGGCTTGGTGAAGACCGTCCACCAGCCACCCGCGTTGTTGTCCGTCTCGTCGCGCAGCGACGACACCAGCAGGCCGAACACCGGCATCAGCCAGAACAGCGCGACGAGCGCCAGCACCACCTGGATCGTGCCGTCGCCCAGCTTGCCCGCCAACCTGGAGGACAAGCCGCGGCGCGGGGCGCCGGACACCGTCACCTCGACCAGGCGGACCTGCTCGGGCGCTGTCACCGCGCTCACGACTGCTCCCGGCGGAACCGGCGGATGTTGAAGATCATCGCGGGGGCGACGAGGAGGAACAGCATCACGGCCAGGGCGCTGCCGACGCCCTGGTCGCCGCCGGTGCCGAACGACACCTGCCACATCTGCAGCGCCAGCACGTTCGCCTCCTCCTGCACGGATCCCGGCGCGATGACGAACACCAGCTCGAAGATCTTCAACACGTTGATCACCAGCGTCACGAACACCACCAGCAGCACCGGCGCCAGCAGCGGGACCGTGACGCGGCGGAACACCTGCACCTCGGTGGCGCCGTCGACGCGGGCGGCTTCCAGCGCGTCGCGCGGGATCGCGGACAGGCCCGCGGCGATGAACGTGATCGCGAAACCGGTCATGATCCAGATCCAGGAAGAGATGATCACCGGGGTGATCAGCGACGGGCCGAGCCAGGTGAGGCCGCGGAACGGCAGCTCGAAGTTCTCCGCGGGCAGCCGCAGCTGGTAGGAACCCTCGGCCAGGCCGGGGAACGTGAACCGCCCGTCGTCACCGGACGTCGTGCGCCCCACGGCCTTGCCGTCCCGCACCGCCTCGATCGCGATGCGCGGCAGGCCCTTCTCCGTGCCGTCGAGCTGGCTCGCCCGGCCGCCGACGGAGACGTCCAGCCACACGACGCCGCGCAGCTCGGTCGTGCCCGCAGAGGGCGCGGTCGCCGCAGTGGCGTTGGGCGGCACCTGGTTGGGCGGGTAGCCCACCAGTGGCACCGTCACGGCCGTGCCGGACTGGAACGCCTCGCGGCTGGTGTAGCCCTCGGGCGTCGAGACGAACGGCGCGCCGTCACGGGGCCGCGCGCCCGGATAGGCCGATGACGGCGAGAACAGGTCGTGCACGCTGACCACGGCCGCGTTGACCACGCCCTGGTCCGGTTCCTCCGCGTACACCAGCCGGAAGATGATGCCGGAGGCGAACAGCGAGATCGCCATCGGCATGAACAGCACCAGCCGGAACGCCGTCGCCCACCGGATGCGCTCGGTGAGCACGGCCAGGATCAGCCCGAGCCCGGTGACGGCGGCGGGAGCCACGACGACCCAGATCACGTTGTTCTTGAACGCGGTCAGCGTGCGGTCGTCGGTGAACGTGTTGACGTAGTTGCCGATCCCGACGAACTCGTCGCCGGACCGGTCGAAGAAGCTGCGGATCAGCGAGTACACCAGCGGGTAGAGCACCAGCGCCGCCAGCACGAGCGCGGCAGGCAGCAGGAACACCGCCGCGAGCTTGGGCGAGCGCCCCATCGACGGGTCGTCGACTGGGGGCAGCCCGCCCCTGCGAGCACCCCTCGCGCTCGCACGGGCCAGGCCAGGAACCGTCATGCTCACTTCCCGAACGACTTGGCCGCGTTTTCCTCGAGCCGCCTGGTGGCGCCGTCGAGGTCGGCCGGGGCGGCCAGGAAGTCCTGGAGGTCCTTCCACTCGCCCGCGCCCTTGGTGCCGCCGAACGCGGACGGGGCGAGGTCGGACATGTCGAACCGCACGTTGTCGCCCGCCTCGACGAGCTGCTTCGCCAGTTCGCGGGTCACGTCGTCGGGGTAGGAGTCCGCGGCGATGCCCTTGTTGGGGGACAGGAAACCGCCCAGCTCGGCCCACATGGTGCCCGCCTCGGGGGATGCCAGGAACGCCATGAACTGCTTGGTGGCCTCGTCGTCCTTGAGCGCCACGGCGGCGTCACCGCCCGCCACGACCGCGGACTTGCTGCCGCCGATGGACGGGAACGGGAAGAACTTGGCGTCTTCGCCCACCTTGGCCTTGGTGTTGGCGGTGATCTCGCCCGCGACGAAGTCGGCCTCGAACACCATGGCGGCCTTGGGCTCGTCGCCGAATACGTTGATGACGGACTTGGCGAGCTCGGTCTGCAGCGCGCCCGCACTGCCGCCGGCGATCAGCCGCTCGTCCCCGAAGAGCTGCGCCAGCGTTTCGAGGGCCTTGCGCACCGAGGGGTCGGTCCACGGGATCTCGTGCCTGCTGAGCTTGTCGTAGTTGTCCGGGCCCGCGGTGCGCAGGTAGACGTTCTCGAACCAGTCGGTCAGCGTCCAGCCGTCAGCACCCGCGATGGAGACCGCGGCCTGTCCGATGTCCACAATGGACTTCCCGGTGGCGATGAACTCCTCCCACGTCGCCGGGACCTGCGCGCCGACCTGGTCGAACGACTTCTGGCTGTACCAGACCGCCGACTTGTTGGCGGCCTTGAAGTAGACGCCGTACAGCTTGCCGTCGACGCTGCCGAGCTGCTTCCAGATCGGCGCGTTGTGGTCCGTGACGGCCTTCTCGACGTCGGCGGACAGCGGCTTGAGCGAGCCCGCCTTGGCGAGCTGAACCAGCAGACCGGGCTGCGCCACCATCGCCACGCTGGGTGGTGTGCCACCCTGGAGTCTCGTCTGCAGCAGGGTCGGGAGTTCGTCGCCGGCGGGCGTGTAGGTGACCGTGCCGCCCGTCTTGGTCTTGAACGCCTCCATGACCTTCTCGAACTTCTGCTGCTCGTCGCTGGACCACGGGCCGATGACGTCGACGGTCTGGCCCTCCAGACTCGTGCCCGACGTGCCGCTGCCGGACGTGCCGGGGCCGCCGGACGTGCAGGCGGTCGCGCTGACCACCGCGGCGGCGGCGAGCACGGCGGAAACCTTGTTCAGCCTCATCGCTGATCTCCTGACCTGTTCCAGATGGATGACCCGGTCACCGGGTCGAAGAAGTGCAGGCGTGACGTGTCGACCCAGGCCGCCACCGGCTGGCCCTCGTAGATCCGCGTGCGGGGGCTGAACCGGCCGACCATGACGGTGCCCTTGCCCTTGCTCAACGACGGCAGGTCGTCGGTGCCCGCGTCGAGCGCGAGCTCCTTGGTGTCCTCCGTGACGACCGGTTCGGCGTCGATCGGGAAGTGCACCAGCACGTCCGAGCCCATCGCCTCGACCAGGTCGGCCACCGAGTGCAGGAGTTGGCCCTCCTGCGCGTCGGCGAGGGCGACGTCCTCCATGTCCTCCGGGCGGATGCCGAGCACGACGTCCTTGCCGACGTGGTCGGCGAGCGCGGGCCGTTGGTGCAGCACGCTTTCCGGCAGCAGCAGCGCGTCCGAGTTCAACGCCACCCAGTACCGGCCCTCGGCGTCCTGGTCGAGGCGGGTGGTCACCAGGTTCATGCCGGGCGAGCCGATGAAGCCCGCCACGAACAGGTTGACCGGCCGGTCGTACAGCTCCTGGGGCGGCCCGACCTGTTGCAGGACACCGCGTTTCATCACCGCGACCCGGTCGCCCAGCGTCATGGCCTCGGTCTGGTCGTGCGTGACGTACACCGTCGTGACGCCGAGGTCCCGCTGCACCCTGGCGATCTGGGCGCGCATCTGAACCCGCAGTTTTGCGTCCAGGTTGGACAACGGCTCGTCCATCAGGAAGACCTGCGGTTCCCGGACGATCGCCCGGCCCATCGCGACCCGCTGGCGCTGGCCGCCGGAGAGGGCACGCGGCTTGCGGTCGAGGTGTTCCTGCAGTTCCAGCACTTCCGCGACCTCGCGCACCCGGCGCTCGATCTCCTTCTTCGGCAGTTTCCGCAGCGCCAGGCCGAAACCGATGTTCTCCCGGACGTTGAGGTGCGGGTAGAGCGCGTAGGACTGGAACACCATCGCCACGTCCCGGTCCCGCGACGGCATCCCGTTGACGACGGTCGCGCCGATGCGGACCGTGCCCTCGCTGATGTGCTCCAGTCCCGCGATCATCCGCAGCGCGGTGGTCTTCCCGCAGCCGGAAGGCCCGACGAGCACCAGGAATTCCCCGTCGCGGATCTCCAGGTTGAGATCGTCGACGGCCCGCGTCCCATCGGAGTACACCTTGCCCAGCCCGGTCAGTACGACTTCTGCCACGACCATCTCCTCGCAGGCGATCAAGCCCTGCCGCTGTGATCCGGAACACGACGGCTCCGGTCCGACGACCGTAGGTGCCACTCGCCTAAGGGAGGATTAAGGCGTCGGCACAATCGCGATAAGCCGCACCCCCGCGCTCACCGGCACTCGCCCGACGGCTCACGGGTGCCTACTGTGCAAGCATGCCGAAAGTGCTCCTGGTCGAAGACGACCCGGTGGTCCAAGCAGCGCTGGTGCACGCGCTCACCGAACTGGGGCACGTGGTGCAGGCGGTCAGCACGGCCGTGGCGGCCCTGCGCGAGGCCGCGAACCAGGAACTGGACCTGGTACTGCTGGACCTCGGCCTGCCCGACCTGGACGGCATCGCGGCGCTCCGGATGCTCCGCGGCGTCAGCAACGTACCTGTGATCATCGCGACCGCCCGCGGCGGCGAGAGCTCCATCGTCTCGGCGCTGGACGCGGGCGCGGACGACTACATCGTGAAACCGTTCTCCAGCGTGCACCTGGCCGCGCGGATGAACGCGCTGCTCCGACGCACCGACGCCGAACGCCCGAAACCCGAGGCCGTCGACGTGCTCACGATCGGCGAGTTGCACATCGACCTGGGCCAGCGCCAAGCCCGCCTGGGCGACCAGATGCTGTCGCTGAGCAGGCGTGAGTTCGACCTGCTCGCCTATCTGGCGCAACGACCGTCGAAGGTGATCACCCGCCGCGAACTGATCCAAGCCGTGTGGGGCCACCCGCACGTAGGCGGCGACAAGACCATCGACGTGCACGCGTCATGGCTGCGCCGCAAGCTGGGTGAGACCGCCGCCAACCCGAAGTACCTGCACACCGTCCGAGGGGTGGGCCTCAAGCTGTCGGCGCCGGAATGAGGGCACTGGTCACCAGGGCACTAGGCCTCACCGCCGCCGGCGCCGTTGCCCTGTTACTGGCGCTGGCCGTCGTACTCGTCGTCATGGACGCCCAAGACGCCGCCACGACCGCCGACGAGCAGGCGCGCGAGCTGACCGCAGCGGTGCTCGCCGTGACGACCGACCACGACGCCGTGCGCTCCGCGATCGCCCGCACCACCGCGGGCGCGGAGGGCAGACTGGCGGTGTACCTGCCCGACGGCACCACGATCGGCGTCAGCAACACGACACCCGTGCTCACGGACGGCCTGCGCGTGGCAACTTCGCCGAAGGACACCGCCATAGTCGTGACCACCGCACCCGCCAACGTGGTCACGACTGCGCTGGTCGTGCGAATCGCACTCCTGCTCCTGGTGACAGCCATCGGCGCAGCCGCCGCGGTGGTGCTGGGCCGCAGACTGGTCCACCCCGCCGTGGACGCGGTCCGCGTGCTGTCCGACACCGCACGCGAGATCGGCCTGCACGACAGCAACCTGCGGATCAAACTCACCGGCCCAGCCGAACTGGTCGCGCTAGCCGAGTCGATCAACGCCGCAGCCGACCGCACCGGACGCCTGCTGGCCAAGGAGCGGGAAATGGTCGCAGACGTCTCACACCGCCTGCGAACACCGCTGACCGCCCTGCGCCTGGACGCGGAATCCGTGGGCTCCGGCCCAGTGGCCGAACGCATCCGCAGAGCCGTGACCAGCATGGAACACGACGTGGACCGAATCATCCAGTCCGTGCAGCAGGCCTCCACCGACTTCGGCGACACCTGCGACGTCAGCTCAGTCGTCCGCTCCCGCATGGTCTTCTGGACCGCCTACGCCGAGGATCAAGGACGCATCTGCGACGTCGACCTACCGTACGAACCAACCCCCGTAGCCCTTTCGGCCGAAAGCCTCAGCGCAGTCGTGGACGCCTTGATGGACAACGTCTTCCACCACACACCACCGTCCACAGAGGTCGGAGTCGCAGTCGTCCGCCACGCGGGTTGGATCACCCTGGTCGTAGACGACGCCGGCCCCGGCATAGCCGATCCCGAAGCCGCACTGCTGCGGGGAGCCAGCGGCCGCGGCTCCACCGGCTTGGGCCTGGACATCGCCAGAGCAGCGGTCGAACGCACTGGCGGCACCATCCACGTAGAGCGCGGCAGGCTGGGCGGCGCCCGCATCCGCCTACGCTTCGCCGAGGCCGACAGCCACCACGAACGCGAAAGCCCCCGCGCCTGGCGCCTGTGGGGCCAACACCCCTAGAAGCCACCGCATTGCCGACGGCAACTTCCAAGCCACCGCATGACTTACGCCAACGTCCAAGCCACCGCATCGCCGACGCCAACAACCCCAACCCACCACTTCGCCGCAGACAAGCGTCTTTGCGGCGAGAGCCGCACTCCCCCCACCGCCCCGATCCGAAGCGCCCTCGAGGCCGGCCATGAAGACACTTGCGCGAGCGGGGTGGGTCCTCACACCGAGGTCCGACCAACCCCAACCCTCAAGGCAAACGCCCCTCCGACCCCTGCGAAGCCGGGTTGAACATAGGCAACGGCGACCCCCGCCGAGCCACCGGCAACGACGGCACCGACCCCACCGGATCATCAGTCGAATCAACCCGACTAAGCCCAGCCGCGATGGCCACAGCCCGATCCCACTCAGGATCAGCCGTGTAATCAGCATGACCACACACCCCGGACGCCCACCGCCTCCCAGGAAACGGCCCACGCTGCGGATCCGGCAACCAGTGATCCCCACCCAGCACCAACGCGCCATTCGGCCCACGCACAGCAGGCGGCAGCGCTCCAGACGTCCCATCAGGCAGGTAACCAACCCCGAGCAGCATCCCGTCGAACACCTGCCGCCCCCACGTGGTCACCGCCCCACCAAGCGGATCCGTCCCACGGCACAGCGCCCGCCACCGCCCATCCAGCCCACCGGCCAACGCAGCCAACGAACCAACCGGCACAACCGCCGGAAACGCCCTCGGATAGGCCCACTGCAACTGCGACCCCGCAGTCAACAACCCCACCCGCTCACGATCCTCCGGCGGCAACTCCTCCAACAACCGCGCAGCAGCCACAGCAACCAGCAGACTGCCCTGACTGTGCCCGGTCAGCACCACACGGGTGCCACGATCCTTGAGATGCTCACGAGCCCTCGCCACCAGTTCCGGCACAACCTTCAACGCGTAACAAGGCGGCACCACAGGATGCGCCTCCCGCGGCCAGAACGACGCGATGTCCGCCATGATCCCAAGCCGCCGCCCGGACTGCGGCCGCCGAGCCGCCAACCAGACCGCACGCAGCAACGCGACGGCGAGCACCCCCAACACCAACACCCCGAACGCAGAAAACGGACGAGTCCACGCAGCAGGCTCGATCTGCCGCAGCCGCAACGCGATCGCCGGGATGGCACCCACGACCAGCACACCCGCGAGGATCAACACCACGTGGTGGCCGTGATTGCGTTCCCACCGAGCCCACCACCACGCCCGCGCAGCCAGCGTGACATCCCGCGCACGGCCGGAATGCAGCAGCGACGCCTCACGCGTCCACTCCTGATCCCGCCGCAGGGAACTCCAGCGGACCATCCCGGTGGTAGCCACGACCGCGATCCCGGCCAGCAGACCGAGCACACCCGCGACCCCCCACAGCAGCGTGATGTAGCCGTAGCCGATGGGCAGCGGCAGCCCACCACCGAGCACCCACCGCGTGGTCAACGCCACCCCAGCACCGAACCCGCCCCCGAGCAGCCCCGCCACGACCAACACCGGAGCAGCCATCCAGCCACCCGCCCACGGCCGAAGCTCACGGGGGTGGGCCGCCCAAGCAGGCCGCGCGAGCAGCGCAGCGGGCACCAGCAGCACACCGAACAACACGCACACCAGCACCAGCAGCGCGGCGACGACCTGCACACCGACGTCCACCCCCGGCATCCGCGGCGGCAACTGGTTCACCAGACCCACCGACACCAGCGGCAACACGGCCGCACCCAGCAGCAGCCAACGCCGGGGGAGACGGCCCAGCCCAGCCCGCAGCCAACGACCACCGCGATGCGGGGCACCCCCGGTCGGATCATCCAGCAGCATCGCGCCGAGCGCGGCGACACCGACCAGCACCAACCCGAGCACCCACGTCACCGCGATGGCCACACCGTGCACTCCAGGAGCGACCAACCACCCGAGCGGACCGCCGAGCGCGATCACGGTGAGCGCGCCGAGCGCCGCGACGACGTGCAGCGAGCGCAGCGCGGGGGTGTCGGGGTCGGTGGCGACGTGCGCGCCGGGCAGCACGGAAGCCTCAACGCCATCGCGCTCCGGGCGGTCGATGCGCCAGTCCACCGCGGACAGCCGGGCCAGCACGAAGATCATCAGTGCGATCGGCGCCAGCCCGAGCGCGGTGCGCAGCCACGGCACCGTGCGCAGCGACGCGGGCACGACGTCGGCCAGGCACGCGGCGCCCGGCGCGAGGCACTGCGCGGCCACCAGGTCCAGCGTCACCACTGCCGCCTGCGCCACCAGCAGCACCGTGAGCAGCAGCGCGGCCAGCCGCAGCAGCGACCGCAGGCCGATGCCCAGCAGGTGCGCGGGCGTGTCGCGCTCCGGAACGGGCGGCAGCATCCAGTGCGCCACGTTGGCCAGGCTGAACGGGAACAGCACCGCCCAGGTCGCCTTCGCCCAGCCGCCGGACGTCATCGCGCCCCACACGTACCCCTCGACCACGCGGCTGATCGGCCGCCCGTCGGCCTGCAGCACCGGACCCGGCACCGGCCTGCGCAGCCGGTCGGCGGGCCGAACGATCCGGCCAAGCCCGTCACCCGCCACGTCGACCGCGGCCACCGCGTCCACGAGTGATTGCGGGGTCGTGCCCTGCACGCCGTGGACCCGCAGTTCGACGACCCGCGTGTCGGGGCCTGGAATGAGCATCGTCGATCCTTACTGCAGCTCCGCGTGGTGAGGTCGAAGGGCCATAGTGGGCCATCGGCCACCCGATCACGGCGAACGGACCGGCCCGGCGTGGCGGCGGTAGGGTCGATTGACCCGTTAGTGCTGCCCTGGAGGGAACTGCGAATGACCGCCGACATCGAGGCCGCGAGGCTCCGAACCAGCAACGGGCTCGACTTCGCCGTCGCCGACCTCTCGCTCGCCGAGTTCGGCCGCAAGGAGATCCGGCTCGCCGAGCACGAGATGCCCGGTCTCATGACGCTGCGCCGCGAGTACGCCGAGGTCTACCCGCTGAAGGGCGCCCGCGTCTCCGGCTCGCTGCACATGACCGTGCAGACCGCCGTGCTGATCGAGACGCTGGTCTCACTGGGCGCCGAGGTCCGCTGGGCGTCGTGCAACATCTTCTCGACCCAGGACCACGCGGCCGCGGCCGTCGTCGTCGGCCCCCACGGCACGCCGGAGGAGCCGAAGGGCGTCCCGGTCTTCGCCTGGAAGGGTGAGACCCTGCCGGAGTACTGGTGGGCGACCGAGAAGATGCTGACCTGGCCCGACGGTGGCCCGAACATGATCCTCGACGACGGCTGCGACGCCACGATGCTCGTCCACAACGGCGTGCAGTACGAGAAGGCCGGTGTCGTCCCGCAGCCCGACGAGAACGACTCCGAGGAGTGGACGGTCGTCCTCGACACGCTGCGCGCCTCGCTCGCGGCCGACTCGTCGAAGTGGACCAAGATCGCCGAGGGCATCCGCGGCGTGACCGAGGAGACCACCACCGGCGTCATGCGGCTCTACCAGCTGGCCGCGGCGGGCACCCTGCTGTTCCCGGCGATCAACGTCAACGACGCCGTCACCAAGTCGAAGTTCGACAACCGCTACGGCATCCGCCACTCGTTGGTGGACGGCATCAACCGCGGCACCGACGTCCTCATCGGCGGCAAGGTGGCCGTGATCTGCGGTTATGGCGACGTGGGCAAGGGTGCGGCCGAGTCGCTGCGCGGCCAGGGCGCGCGCGTGGTGATCACCGAGATCGACCCGATCTGCGCGCTCCAGGCGGCCATGGACGGCTACGACGTCAAGAAGCTGGAGTCGGTGCTCGGCATCGCCGACATCGTCATCACGACGACCGGCAACAAGGACGTCGTCACCGCCGAGCACATGGCAGGCATGAAGCACCAGGCGATCCTGGGCAACATCGGCCACTTCGACAACGAGCTGGACATGGCGGGCCTCGCCCGCTACCCCGGCGTCAAGAAGATCAACATCAAGCCGCAGGTCGACGAGTGGGTCTTCCCCACCGGCAAGTCGATCATCGTGCTGTCCGAGGGCCGCCTGCTCAACCTGGGCAACGCCACCGGCCACCCGAGCTTCGTCATGTCGAACTCCTTCTCCAACCAGGTGATCGCGCAGATCGAGCTGTTCACCAAGAACCAGGAGTACGACAAGGAGGTCTACCGCCTCCCGAAGATCCACGACGAGAAGGTGGCCCGCATCCACCTCGCGGCACTGGGCGGCGAGCTGACCCAGCTCACCAAGGAACAGGCCGAGTACATCGACGTGGACGTCGAAGGCCCCTACAAGTCGGACCACTACAGGTACTGAGTTCTTGGCAGGCGGGTGTCTCTTCCTAACTCCATTCCACGGAGACACCCGCTGTGCCGGGGCCGACATCGCTGAAGTAGGCGCTGACGACCCCGCCCAAGCCGCACACCAGTTCTTCCACGTCCACCGGTGTGGCCATGAGACCGCTGCGGAACTGCTTGGTGCACCTGGCAGGCAACGCCCGTCGGTGGAAGCCGAGTTGCACGAGGTAGCTGCGGCACGGGTCGCGGAACTTGCGGTGGTGGCCGGGCGTGGGGCCGCCCGTGTCGTCCAGGACGGTGTAGCTGAAGACGTGCTCCTCGCCTTCGGCGAGCCGTCGGTCGAACAGCAGTTCCACGGCCAGTCCCCGCGACGCGACCTGCCTGCGCAGGCGGCCCTGGCGGCAGCCTTCACCAGGTCGGATGATCGCGCCGTCGACGCGGCTGTCCTCGTCGCCCTGGTGCACGGCCAGGTAGCGGTCGGGTCCGGCGCGCAGGGCCCGGACGACCAGCCGGGTCGTCACGGCGCGCTGCTCGTGCTGGCCGCCGATCAGCACTGCGTCGTGCACGCACAGCATCTCCAGGTCGGCGTTCGACCGGGACGACTCGGGGATGGCGTCGAACTCCGACAGCAGTGGCGCGGTGTCCGCCCACGCCGACGCCAGTTCGGCGAACGCGGCGGGCGCGCGGCGGGGCGCGTGCGGTGGCCGGCGGGGGCCGATCAGGGCGGTCAGCGAGTCGGTCGGCAGCTGCAGCACGACCTCCAGCGCCCGCACGGTCGGGATCGCCCT
>JBDSAJ010000108.1:0-16903 GCA_039922235.1 Umezawaea sp. | reverse complement strand
CGCCGGTGATCGCCGCTGCGGCGGCGATCAGCAGCGGGCACAGGAACTGGCCGATGAACAGCGATCCGGTCCAGATCCCGGTACCGCGGCCGCGCTGGCCGAACGCCAGCCTGCTCATCGCCCACGTGAGCAGCGTCGGCAGCAGCATGCCGGTGCCCAGACCCGCGAGCAGCGATCCCGCGACGACCAGCGGCAACGACCCGGCGACCGCGACCAGGCAGAGGCCCACCGCGGTCAGCACGAACTCCAGCGGCAGCAACACCTTCGGTCCACGACCGGCCAACCGGCCGAACACGACCGCGCCCGCCGCGGTGGCCAACGACATGCCCGCCGACACCGCGCCGATGGTCCCCGGATCACCGATGCCGAGCCCGGTCAGCACGAACGACAGCTCCACGATCAGCGCGTAGAACCACACGCCGCCGAGGAACGAGACGGCGCACGGACCGGCGAGCGCCCGCCACGGCACCGGCTCCAGCACCCGTCGAGTGCCTGGGGCCACCACTGGGCGGGCAGGCTGCCAGAGCAGCGGCACCATCGGCACGACGAGCACCAGCGCCACGGCGTACAGCCAGAACGGGGTGCGCCAGCCCGATGCCCCCAGCAGCCCGCCGACGACGAAGAACACCGTGGCGGCCAGCGCGGCCACCAACGTCTGCAGCCCCAGGTAGCGGCTGCGCTGGGCGCCGGACCAGTAGTCGCCGATCAGCGTCGTGCAGCACGTCATGATCGCCGCCTCGCACAGCCCGACCCCCACCCGTGACGCGACGATCGCGCCGAGCGAGTCCAGGTACAGCGGAGCCGTGCCCAGCACCGCGTAGACCACCATGCTCACCAGCAGCAGCCGCTTGCGGTCGACCGCGTCCACCACGATCCCGGCGAACGGCGCGGCCAGCCCGATCATCAGCGCGGGCACCGTGAGCGCGATGGGCACCAGCAGGTCGACGCCTGGTGTGTCGGCGAACTGCGCGGCCAACTGCGGCAGGACGGGTGCGATGAGCACCGATCCCAGCACCGCCATGCAGCTGCCCGCGAGCAGCAGCACGAGCTGGGCCATCCCGGCGGGTCTCGTCGGTGGGGCCGTGGCGACAGCGACAGCGGTGTCGTTCTTCATCAGGGTGATCCTCACCTGGGGGTACGTGCCGGTCGGCACAATTCGAGCAGCCGCCACCCCACCCAGGAACGCAATCCTCCCTATACCGGGCATCACCGCCGTCGATGCGTCCCAGCGGGCCGTGGATGTTCCCGCCTTCTCGGAGCAACTCGGCTCGACGGCTGGGTGATCGGAGTTGACCCGTTCCGGACAGACCGCGAGCCATTTCCGATCATCCACTGGTGTTCGCCCACCGATTCCGGGTACATGTCGTGAGCCGATCGAAGGAGGCAGACGATGGTGAACGGGATCGATCGCCGCACCCTGCTGCGCGGTGTCGGCGCAGCCGCCATGGTGCCCGCACTGCTCGGGCAGGCGACGGCGACGGCGGAACCGGGCCTGACGCCGTTCGACCTGCACTTCGAGATCACCCACCAGTACCGGCCGTTCGACCTGATCGCGCCCCGGTTCACCCAGTACGACCGAACCGCGTCCCCCGCGTCGAACACCCTGGTCAAGACCGGTGTGCGCCCGCGGGCGCCGTTCGGCACGGTGCTGGTGGACGTGCTGGGCGGCGACGGCGTCGTAGTGGCGGGGCTCGCGGGCAGCGGCACGTCGGTGGTGGGCACCGTGGACCCGACGGCGGGCCGGGCGACCATCGAGGTGACCGTCGGCGGCACGACCACGGTGGTGGACTCCGCCGACGTGGACGTGGACGGGCCGTTCCGGCTCGGCGTGGTGGTCAACGAGAACGCGGTGACCGTCCTGGTGGACGACACCCCGGTGCTGACCGAGCGCGACGGCGTGCGCGCCCTGATCGACCTGCGGGCACCGGACGTCCTGCGCGGGCTCGACTACGCCTACGGCGGTCGCGGTCGGGTGCGCCTCGGCCGGGTGCGGGCGGGGTACTTCGGGCAGGCCGGGGTGCGGGATCCGCACGTCGTGCAGCACGCCGACGGCAGGCCGTTCATCCGCGACGGCAAGCTGTACCTGACGATGACCAACGCCGGGCTGGGGTTCTTCCAGCAGGCGCACTGGGCGGTCTGGACGCTCGACCTCGCCGACCCGACCCGTTTCGAACAGGTCGCGGTGCTGTTCTTCGCCCGCGACGGGGTCGTCCTCGGCGACCACGCGGGGCAGATCGTGTACGACGACCGCACCGGCCGGTTCATCCTGCTCATGAGTTCCTGGGGCGATTTCGCCTTCCAGGGCGTCCACGTCCGGCACGCCACCACCAGGGCGAACGTGCTCTCCGGCGTCCACGTCATCCCCACCGAACGCCTGCCGCTGCCCACCGCAGTCAGCTCGTGGGACCCCGCCCTGACCCGCGTCGACGGCCGCTGGCGACTCGCGTTCGTGGAGAGCGAGGCCCAACAGCCCGCGTTCATCTTCCACCCGGCCCTGGCCATGGGCCCACGCGGCGCCGACTACGCCGAGGCGCTGACGCTGGTGGGCGCGGACCGGACCGTCGACCAGACCGAGGGCACGATCATCCAGCGCGTCGGCCACCAGTGGTACCTGTTCGCCAGCGACGGAGACGCCCGCACCTACCCCGTCCACGACCTGTCGATGCGCAAGCTCGGCACCCTGGACGCCCCGTACGGAACCAACATCCCCCACCCGGTGCTGCTCCCCGTCGGCCGCGACTGGTGGCTGATCACCTTCAACGGCACCCAGTACGCCGAACCCGTCCTCGGCTACGGCGGCCACGGCGACTTGATCATCATGCGCGCCCGCGGCTAGCCACCTGCATCCGGCTGAGCGAAAGCCAATCACCGGTTGGTCCCGACGATCTCAGGGAGCGATCGCACGGCGCGGTACGGAACAACGGCGCACTGCATAAGGTCGAAGGCGTGACCGAACCCGAGCCGACTGAGACTCTGCGAACGTTCCTCAACTCTGTTCAGCCAGGCGAGGCCAGGATGGCAACGGTGGCAGGCTTCGATGGCCTTGAAGTCATCGTGGACCTTGAAGGGGCAAGGGACCCGCATCGCGCGGCGGGTCGCATAGTTCGACACGAGCTGTCATGGCGTCGCGCGGAGCACCCAGCGGAGATCGTCGAAGTCGGCCAGACGATCGAGGTCGAGGTGATAGGCGTCGACTGGCGAAGGGAATGCGTCGAGCTGTCGGCCAAGGCATGCGAGGACCGGGCACTCCGGGCCTTCCTTGTCGGCATCCGGCGCGATGACATCTTGACTGGGACAGTGGCGGACGTCCGCAACTTCGGCGTCTTCGTCAACCTCGACGGCGAGCCCGCTGACAACGCCACCGGCTACAACGGCACCGGGTTCATCCGAGTCCCCGAGCTGTCCTGGGCACACTTCGATCATCCTTCGGACATCGTCGAGGTGGGACAGCGGATCACCGTTGAGGTGCTCAACGCGGACACGCGCCGTGGCCAAGTGGCGGTGTCACTGAAGGCACTGCAGGAAGACCCCCTCATCCGGTTCGCCGACCACGTTGGCGAGGTCGTCACGGGACACATCACCAAACTCGTCCCGTTCGGCGTCTTCGTCCGCGTCGCCGAGGGGATCGAGGCCCTCCTCCACCTATCAGACCTTTCCGGCAAGCCGGTCGACTCACCTGATGAGATCGTTCAGGTGGGAGATGCGATCACGGTGAAGATCGCCGAAGTCGACGTTCAGCGCCACCGGGTCAGGCTGCGACCCGCGCGCGCATCGTGATGAAGGGTGAAGAACTGCGGCGCTCACCAACCACAACGGCACGGACCTCTGTCAAGAACGCACCATGGGCCGGTCACCGACGCGCGGAATGGAGAACGACACGTGGCCGGCACACCTGATACCGAGGTCCCTCTGACCGGAGGACGTATCACTCCCGGCGTCGTTCGCGTCGGCGACACGGTCCGACGGCCCACCACGGCCGCATCAGCCTTCGTCGCCGAACTACTCACCCGACTTCAGCAACTCCAGTTCACCGGCGCACCGCGTTACCTCGGACTCGACGACGCCGGCCGCGACACCTTCAGCTACCTACCCGGCCGGGTGCCCGCCAAGTTCCAACGCTGGGCCGATACCCAGGTCGCCGCCGCCGGAGCCCTCCTCCGCTCGCTGCACGACGCAACCCGCGACAGCGGCCTCACCGCAGGACATCCGGTCATCTGCCATCACGACCCCGGCCCGAACAACACCGTCTTCCAGGACGGCCGACCGGTCGGCTTCATCGACTTCGACACCGCCGCGCCCGGCGACCCGCTCGACGACCTCGGATACCTGGCCTGGACGTGGTGCGTCTCCTCGAAGACCAACGCACCCCCTGCCCAAGCCGCCCAGGTGAGGATCCTCGCTGACGCCTACGGTCTCACCGCCGCCGGCCGGGCCGATGTCGTCGACGCGATGCTCGACCGCCAGTCCCGCAACGCGCGCTGGTGGGCAGAACGCCTGACCGGCCATGGTGGTGCCAGTACCGAGCAGGTCACCTCCCGCATCTCCTGGTCCGAGCGTGAACACGCCTACACCAGCGCCAACCGCGCCATCTTCGACGCGGCGTTGCGATGAGGTTCGAGCTCGCTCGACGGCGACCTGCACCACGTCGATGCTGCCCAGGGACATGGTATGGGCGAACGCAGGGGTCCTTATGCTGGCGCATGCTGTTTCGCACGGGGCAGCCACGCGTGTGGTCTGCGAGGTCTGAAGCGATGGTCGGGTCGGAGAAGGACGGTCGGCAGTCGCCCATGGCCCTGCGGCTGCTGGACGAGGCGGACTGGGCTTGGCGGCGAAGTGGCCCGACACGCCGGGCGGTGCGGGCGTTCGGGGTGCGAGCCGATGAATTGCGCCCCATGCCGCGCGGCGAGCACACCTGGACCGATGGCCGCCTGTTCCTCAAGCCCGTGGGATGCGTTCCGGAGCACACCTGGGTGTGCGAGGTCTACGCGAACTGGACCGCCACCCACGTGCGGGTCCCCGAGCCGGTGATGCCGCACGGCCAGGGTGAGACTGGCTGGTCGTCGGACGGCTGGGGTGCCCAGCTGCTCATCCAGGGCCGCGATGCGGAGCCGGGTGAGCTCGACAAGATCAGGGAAGCCAGCAACGCGTTCCACGCCTGCATCCGTGATCTCCCGAGGCCCGGCTTCATGGACGACCGCGACGACCCATGGGCCTTCGGCGACCGGCTGGCCTGGGAAGGCATCGAGCCTGAAGGCGACGACGAGACCCTGGCGGTCATCGAACGGCTGCGCAAGCACCTGTCCCCCGTCTCCGAGCGGCCGCAGGTGATTCACGGGGACGTCCTGCCCAACGTGATGCTCGTCGACGGACACGTGCCGGCCGTGATCGACTGGCCGCCGTACTTCCGTCCGGCAGGCATGGCGAACGCCATCGCCGCCACAGACGCGGTGACGTTCCACGGAGGGCCGCTGTCGATACTGGACGAGTGGTCAGCAGGTGAGGACTGGAACCAGCTACTCGTGCGCGCATTGCTGTACCGGCTCGGCCCGACGGGCATCTTCGCCATCCGCAACCGGCTCATGGGGAACCTGGCCACTCACGCTCAACGCGTGACGTCCGTCATCGACACCATCCTCAGCCGCTAGGAACGACCGTGCCACCTGGCCAGAACGTCACCTGGTGAAGCGAGCGTGGCCTAGGGCGACGGCGTAGACGACCAGCCAGGCGACCCACATCAACCAGAGGCCCGCGAAGCCCCCGAGCGACCACAGCAACAGCTCGCGGCGGTGCCGGTCAGCACTCCTTCGGCGGCACGAAGCCGACCAGCGACAGCAGGTAGCGATGCCCGGGACGGCCGGCCAAGAGGATCTCCTCACCTGTCGGGACGAACCCGACACGGCTGAGCACAGCCCTGGAGCCGGCGTTGTCGGCTGCCGCGGACGCCCGCAGGCTCCGCAGCCCGTAGTCCCGCGCCGCCATCCCGCACAGCCGGCGTACAGCGGCCGTGGCCAACCCCTGGCCCGCGGCCTTCTGCGCGACCCGGAACCCCAACTCGGCGGAGCCATCGGCCACATCGACCAGGTTCACCCGGCCCAACACCTCGGCGTTGTCGCCGACCACGACATGAAAATGGCACACACCGGCCTCCTGCTCCGCGAGCAGGCTGCGAAACCGCTGCTGGAATCCCGTGAAGTAGTCATCACCCCGGTCGGACACCGACGCCGCGAAATAGGTGCGGTTCTCCCGCTCGAACACGAGCACGGCAGCGGCATGGTCAAGCCGAAGTCGTTCGATCATGGGCACCGAAGCACGGTACACACCACCCTGCGCTGTCATCGGTACACACGAACCTGCTTCTGCCTCAGCCCAACTGCCACTCAGTAGGGATTGCCGGGCACGTTCAGGCGTGTCTGGTAGAGCCCGAACCCGCCGCCGGAGACACCGGAGGTGAGGAACAGGGTCCGCCCGTCCGGTCCGCCGAACGCCGCGTTGGTGGTGTTGCGCCCGGCGGAGATGGTGCCGAGTTGCACACCTGACGGGGAGAAGACGTGGACGAGCCCTTCGTCGTAGGAGGCCCAGTACAGGTTGCCCGCGCAGTCGATGGTCGCGCCGTCGGGCGTCCGCATGGTCGCGAAGGTCGCGCGGTTGCCGGTGGTGCCGTCGGGGAAGACGGTGTACTTCATGATCGCGTTGGCGCCGGTGGCCCCCACGTAGAGCGTCTTGCCGTCGGGTGACAGGACGATGCCGTTGGGCTGGGGCAGAGTGTTGTCGACGAGGCTGACCACGCCGTTGCGGACGCGGAAGACGCCGGTCTTGCCGCCTTGCTCGTCGGGGCGGTTGCCGCGCTGGTAGTTGGGGTCGGTGAAGTAGGTGGTGCCGTCCTGGCCGATGGTCAGGTCGTTCGGGGAGTTGAACGCGCGCCCCTGGTAGTTGGGCGCGACGGTCGTCCGGCCGCGGTCGGTCAGGTTGTAGGAGGAGAGGGTGCGGTTGTCGTGGGTGGCGGCGAGCAGCCGCGTGCCGTCGGGGGTGACCGCCAGGCCGTTGCTGCCGGAGTTGGCGATGAACGTCTCGAAGGTGGCCGGTGGCGTGAACCGGAGCACTGCCGAGGGTTGCACGCCCTGTGGGCCGCTGGGGTTCTGCATGTGCGACAGCAGCAGGGTGCCCGTTCGCTGGTCCCAGGTAGGACCTTCGAGGAAGTTGAACCCTCCCCGGATGAGCTGGGACGTGACCGCCTGCGTCGGCAGCGGCGGACCGTAGACCGTTCCCGGTGTGCACGGTGAGGCGACTGCGGCATAGGACGTCGCGGGTGCCACGACACCCGCCACGGCGATCGCCACTGCCATCAGTGTCCACTTGCGACGGTGGAGCGAAATCCCGTGGTGAGTCATGGCGACTTCCTTTCGTGATCCGGAAGGCCGGTTCACCGTCCGAGCTCGACTTTGAGGATGCTTTCGTTGCTGTTGTTCACGATGCTGTCCTTGTCGCCGCGGGTGCTGGTGGTCAGCCACAGGCCGCCGTCGGCGGACGGTTCCACGGTGCGCAGCCGCCCGTAGGTGCCGGTGAGGTACTGCTCGACGTTGGTCAGGCCGTCACCGGAGATCTCGGCCCGGTACAGCCGCGCTCCGCGCAGGCAGGCGATGTAGAGGGCGTCGCGGACCACGGCGATGCCGCTGCACGACCCCTCGGCGACGGGGTAGGTGCGCTTGGGTGCGACGAAACCGGGGTCGCCGCAGCTGCCGGTGGTGCCCTCGCAGGTGGGCCAGCCGTAGTTGCCGCCGCGGACGATCAGGTTGGTCTCGTCCATGACGGAGTTGCCGAACTCCTGTTCCCACAACCGACCCTGGGAGTCGAAGGCCAGGCCCTGCGGGTTGCGGTGGCCGTAGCTCCACACCGGGGTGCCGAAGGGGTTGTCCGACGGGGTGGTGCCGTCGCGGTTGATGCGCAGGACCTTGCCCGCGAGGTTGGCGCGGTCCTGGGCCCAGTCGTCGTTCTGGCCGTCGCCGGTCGCGACGTAGAGCTTGCCGTCGGGCCCGAAGCGCAGTCGGCCACCGTTGTGGTACTTGTTGCGCGGGATGCCGGTGAGCAGCACCTGCGGGGCGCCCGTGAGCACGCCGTCGGTGTAGCGGATGCGCACCACCCGGTTGTCGGTCGGGCTGGTGTGCATGACGTACAGCCACGGGTCGGCCGTGAAGTCGGCGGCCACGGCGATGCCCAGTACCCCGCCCTCACCATCGGTCCCCGCCGCGCCCTGCACGCGTCCGAGGTTGGTCTTCGCGCCGGTGGCGGGGTTGAGGCGGACGAGTTCGAAAGCGTCGCGGCGGCCGTAAAGCACCTGCCCGTCCGGCAGGGTGGTCAGGCCCCACGGCAGGTCGGTCTCGGTGGCGACCCTGGTGACCGAGCACAGCGCCGTGGCGCAGGCGGCGCCCGTGGTGACGGTGATCGGCGCGCTCGCGGCCGAGCGGTTGGCCTGCGCGTCGCGCGCCCGTACCCGGTACTGGTAGCGGGTGTTCGGGGCCAGGCCGCTGTCGGTGAACGAGGTCGTGGCCGCGCCGCTGGTCGAACCGACCTGGGTGCCGTCGCGGAGCACCTCGTAGCCCGTGACGCCGACGTTGTCGGTGGCCGACGTCCAGCGCACCACGACCGCGGTACCCGACGCGGTCGCCGTCACGCCGGTGGGGGTGGTGGGCGGCTCGGTGTCTGCCTGGCACTGCGGCACGGTCACGGTGACCGTGGTGCTGGCCTGGGAGACGTTGCCAGCGGCATCGCGGGCGTTGACGTACAGGCCCCAGGTGGCCCCCGGCACGACGGTCAACTCGGCCGACAGCGCCGTGCCCGGCACCGAGGTCATGAGCTGTCCGTCGTGGTAGACGTCGTAGAACGCCACCGCGACGTCGTCGGTCGATGCCCACCACGAGAACGTCACCCCGGTGCACGTCAGGTTCGAGGTGCGGGGGTTGGCCGGCGCGGTCGGTGGCGTGGTGTCGGCGCCGAGCCTGACGACCTGTCCCTGCTGCCAGGTGCCTGCCGACGCGACAGGTGCCGGAAGCACGACGCCGAGACCCAGCAGCACCACCACCCACACCGCTCGGAGGCGCGAGCGGGGAGCCGTGCTCTTCCTGGTCGCGAGGGGATCTCGCATGGTGTTCCTCCCCACGAAACGCAAGGCGATTCGCCTTGTTATCGCTAACGGAATTGATTCAGCACCATGCCCGCTTATGACGCTCGACCTGCGCCAAAGTGAAGGCGTTCCTAGACGCGCCGGTCGGCGCCCGTAACCGGGGCCGAGCCGGGTCTGGAGCGGAATGAAGGCGAGCCGGGCACCTGTCGTGCACGTAGATCCATGCTTCGCCTCCTTGCGAGCAGGGCCCGTACCGGTTGCCACCAGGTGCCGAACAGGCACATCTGGGAGCGCTCCCAGGAGCACCGTAGCGCAAGCCTTCTGCCGCCGACAAGACTGCTAAACAACCGTTAGCGCTAACAACACGGCCCGCGAACCGGCGACATTCACCGGCCGTTGGCGCACCACGGACCACTGGCGGCTCAGCCCGGATCGCCGCGCCGCTTGCGGTGCACGACCCAGGCGAAGTCCACCACCAAGCCCACGGCGAGCACGACGCACAGCACGCCCAACGCCGGGTAGTCCGCGCGGAACAGCAGGACCGCCGCGCTGCCGTTGAGCAGCACACCGAAGCCCGCCACCCACAGCCTCAACGTCAGCGCGCTGCGCGGCGGCGCGGGCGGCGGCAGGTCGTCGGTCATGCGCAGGGGGTTCCCGCAACGCGCGGGCGCACACTGGAGAAACACGTCGCGCTCATCGAGGACATCCCGGATCTGGGTCACTCCACCATCGGGCGGGTGTTGAAGAAACGGCACTGCGTCCTCACCTGAGGAAGTGCTGGACGATCCCGCCCGCGGCGATGGAGGACGTTCTCGCGGTCTACGCCCGCGACCACGACCCAGCCAGCCGAACGGTCATCCGAGTCGGCCGAACGGACGAGGTGCGGGGACCGTCCGGATCCCTAAGGTCGCGGGGATGCGGGAACTGCGGCGATCATGGCCGATCGGGATGGTGCTGGTTCTGGCGCTCGGTGCGCAGGTCCTGGTCCTGGAGGCCGAGCCGTTGACAGGCAGGCAGCTGGTGGCGTTGGGGCTCGCTGCGCTCACCTGCGTCGCCGCGCTGTGCGCACACCGGCCGGTCGCGGCGACGGTGTGCGTTTGCGCGTCGGTGCTCGTCACGACGTCGTTGATCAGCGGGCCGGGTCGGGCGGTCTTCCTCGACACCACCGGGATTCACGGGCTCAACGGATTCGACCTCGCGCCGGGGCGGTTGGGGATCGCCGAGTCGGTGGCGGTGCTCGTGCTGGTCGCGAGGGTGGTCCGGACGGCGCGGCCGCCGGTGGTGGTGGGTGTCGTCGGCTCTGTCGCACTGGTCTGCGCGCACGCCACCCTGTTGCGCTACGGCCACCATTCGTGGTTGACGGAAGGGGGCTCGCGGGTCGTGGTGCTGCTCGGGGTCCTCTCCGTCGGCTACGGGGTGCTCCTGCGGACGCGTGACGGGGAACGGGCGGCCACCGCCACCTCGGCCGTGGAGCGGGTGCGGCAGGACGAACGGCTCGACCTGGCGCGCGAACTGCACGACGTCGTCGCGCACTACGTGACGGGGATGCTGGTGCAGGCGCAGGCGGCGCTGGTGGTGTCCGAACGGGATCCGGGGGCGGCGCGGCGGATGCTGCCCGGCATCATCACCGGCGGCACCGAGGCGGTGGGGGCGATGCGCAGACTGGTCGGCACGCTGCGCGACAGCGCGTCGGGAACGGCCACGGGGGACCTGGCCGCCGACCTGACCGCGCTCGTCGACGGGGCCCGCGCCGCGGGACTGCCCGTGCGCACCCGGATCGAGCTGCCCGCGCAGGTGCCGCCGGAGCTCGGCCGGTCGGTGCTGCGCCTGGTCCAGGAAGCGCTGACCAACGCGGCCAAGCACGCCCGCGGCGCGACGGTGGTGGAAGTCGACGTGGAGCTCACCCCGACGGCCGTGCGGCTGTCCGTTGTGGACGACGGCGCCGCGCGGCCTGCGCAATCCGGCGGGTTCGGACTGGTGGGGATGCGGGAACGGGTCGAGCTGCTCGGCGGGCGGTTCCACGCGGGGGCGGGCCGCACGGGCTGGCTGGTGACGGCCGAGCTGCCGCTGGCGGTGCACCAGTGATCACCGTGCTCATCGCGGAGGACCAGGACATGGTCCGGGCCGGGTTCCGGCTGATCCTGGAGGCGCAACCGGACATCGAGGTGGTCGCCGACGTCGCCGACGGGGTGAGCGCGGTCGCCCTGGCCAAGGAACTGAAACCCCGGGTGTGCCTGGTCGACATCCGGATGCCCGGCCTCGACGGCCTTGAGGTCACCCGGCAGCTGGCGCCGTTCACCAACGTCGTCGTGGTCACGACCTTCGACACCGACGAGTACCTGCACACCGCGCTGGACAACGGCGCGAGCGGCTTCCTCACCAAGGACGCCGGTCCCGGTCTGCTCGTGGAGTCGATCCGGTCGGCCGCGCGCGGCGATGTCCTGGTCTCGCCGCAGGTGGTGCTTCGCGTGCTGGACCGGTACTCCCGGCGGGCACCGGAACCGGACACCGAACCGCTGACCTCCCGTGAACAGGACGTCGTGCGGCTGGTGGCGGGCGGGCTGGGCAACCAGGAGATCGCCGCCGCCCTGCACCTGTCGCTGTCGACGGTCAAGACCCACCTCGCCGCCGCGCAGGGCAAGATCAGCGCGCGCAACCGCGTGGAAGTTGTGTCCTGGGCCTTCCGCACCCGGCTCGTCGACCCCTGATCCCGTTGTGCCGCGGCCGCCGCGGGTCGGCCGATCGGCCGACCGGTGATCGGCCCGGAAGCCAGCCGCAGGGGCTCTGCGGCTGATCCGCGCACCGGCCCCGTGCCGCCACGATCGTCCACAAAGAACGACGGACGAGAGGTGCGGAACCGATGGTTGGCAGTGTGTGGGGAACGATCCACACGATCCTGTTCACGTTGAAGAACCCGCTCATCGCGGGTGGTGTGGTGCTCGGCGGGGTGCTGCTGGGGTTCGGCGGGTGGCAGGCGGCGAAGCGGTTCGGCTGGCACCGGGTGCCGTCGGTGGCGGCGGGGCTCTCCTTGGGAGTGGTGTTGGGCGCGACGTTCTCGCGCACCCTCCCGGACTACTCGTCGATGCCGGGCGTCGTGTACCGCGAAACGCAGTTCTGCCACATCGACGGGTTCTCCATGGCCGGCGGCAACGAGATGATCAACGTGCTGCTGTTCGTGCCGCTGGTGTTCTTCGCGGTGCTCGCCGTCCGCCGCACCCTCGTGGTGGCGGGTGCGGCGATCGCGCTGAGCGCCGCGATCGAGCTCCTCCAGCCGCTCACGCACCGCGGCCTGTGCCAGACGCAGGACTTCCTCAACAACAGCGCGGGATCGCTCGTCGCCGCCACCACGGCCGCGGCCGTGGTGGCGCTGTCCCGGAGGTACTCGCGATGAGCGAGCCCGATCTCGTGGCCCGCCTGCGCGGCGCGGACGCCCGCCGGCTGTGGTGCGCGGGCGTCGCCGTGGCGCTGGTCTACGTGGTCGTGCGCGGTCTCGGGTCCGGGCTGGTGGACCTGCGCGTCTACCGCACCGGCGGCGAGGTCTGGCTGTCCGGTGGTCGGCTCTACGACGGCTTTCCCGGCGAGCTGCCGTTCACCTATCCGCCGTTCGCCGCCGTGCTGTTCAGCGCGATGGCCCTGCCGCCGTGGCCGGTCGCGGTGGCGCTGTGGACGGCGGCAGGGCTCGTCCTCTTCACGGTCGCCTGCCAGGTGGCCGCGCGGCACGACACCCTCCCGCGCACCGGGCTCGGCCTGGCGGCGGTGGCTCTGCTGCTGGAACCGGTGCGCGGCACCCTGGAACTCGGCCAGGTCAACCTGCTGCTGATCGGGTTGGTCGCCGCCGACTGCCTGCTGCCCCGCACGCCGTGGCCGCGTGGCCTGCTGGTCGGGCTCGCGGCGGCCGTCAAGCTCACGCCCGCGGTGTTCGTGCTGTTCTTCCTGTCCCGCCGTCGGTGGCGTCCGGCACTGACGGCCGCGGCGACGTTCGCGGTGTGCGGCGGACTCGGCTGGGCACTGGCACCGCGGGACTCGGGGCGCTTCTGGTTCCACGCCGTGCTGGATCCCCAGCGGGTCGGCGGACTGGCCTACAGCGGCAACCAGTCGTTGCACGGCCTGCTGTTCCGCCTCGGCACGCCCGACCTCGTGTGGCCGGTGCTGTGCGCGGTGGTGCTCGTGCTGACCATGGTGCTGCTGCCACGGGTCCGCGACGACCTCACCGCGGTCGTGGCAGTCGCCGCGGCCGGTCTGCTGGTGTCGCCGGTGTCCTGGTCGCACCACTGGGTGTGGGTCGCGCCCGCGCTGCTCGTGCTGCACGGCCGGACGAGGGTGGTGGTCGCGCTGGTCTTCGCCGTCGGCCCGCACTGGCTGCTGCCCAAGACCGGCGACCGCGAGCTCGACTGGACGTGGTGGCAGCACGTGGTCGGCAACACCTACGTGTGGCTGGCACTGGCGTTCCTCGTCGCGCTCCTCACGCGTGACCTCCGGGAACCGTCCACACCGGACCGGTCAGCCGATGTGCGGAAACCCCGGACCTCGTCCCCGGCTACCGAACGGGTCCCGCGGGGCTGAACAAGCACCTGGTGCACGCTGCCGGTGGAGTTCTGATCGCCGCCCGGCGCCCCGGCAACGGGGCGCCGGGCCCTCAGCCGACGCGGAACTCCAGCGCCGTCCGCCCGTCCGACACCGGGCCCGAGGCGTGCAGCACGAGTCCGCAGTCCGCGGCCAGGTCGGCCAATTCGTCGACCGTCCGTTCCAGGCCGTTGAAGCACATCAGCATGAACAGGTCCATCGCCGTGTCGGCGCCCTGACCCCGCACGGCCTCGATCACCACGACGGTGCCGTGCGGGGCCGCGGCCCGAGCGCACCCGGTCAGGATCGCGCGGGCGTGGTCGTCGTCCCAGTCGTGCAGGATGTCGGACAGGAGATAGGCATCCGCGCCCGTGGGCAACGGGTCGAAGAAGCTGCCGGACACCGCACCCGCCCGATCTCCGAGTCCGGCCTCCGCGAACTTCCCGATGGCGGCGGTGGCGGACGGGGCCAGGTCCAGGACCCGGCCGCGAACGTCGGGGTGGGCGCGCAGGATCGCCGCGAGCACGGTCCCCTCACCCCCGCCGACGTCGAGGATGTCGGGGAAGCGGCTCCAGTCGAAGCGTTCGGCGATCTGCGGTGCCTGCACCTGGAACCGCCACCGCATCTGGGCGTCGAACGAGCGCCGCAGCTCCGGCTCCGCTTCGAGGTCCTCCCAGAAGCCACGCCCGTACCGGTGCACGTAGGCGGGAGCGCCCGTGGTGATCGTCCCGAGCAGGTCGACGAAGGCGAGATCGGCACGACCGCCCGCGCGGTTGATGTCCAGCAGGGGCTTGATCCCCTCCGGGGCGTCCTCGGCCATCTGGGAACCGAGGTCCGTCGGCCGGTAGCGGCCGGACTCCAGGTCGAAGACGCCGACCGCGACCAGGTGGTCGAGCAGGCGGAGCAGCGCGGGCGCGGAGGTGCCGGTCTCGGCGGCCAGCCGCTCCGCCGTCGCCCCCGCGTTTCCCGCGCGTTCCACCAGGCCGAGCGTCGCGGCCACGCGGATGGCCATGGGGGTGGCGAGGTCCGCCATGGCGCGGAGTGAACGTTCCATGCCCTCGAACCTAATGCGGTGGCCGCGACCCCTTGCCGGGTTTCGTGCCGTTCAGGGCGATTCATCGGCCCACGAGTTCGGTGAGCAGCGCCGCCGTGGTGCCATCCGCGGGCAGGAACGCCTCCAGCCGCAGTTCGGCGACCGTGACGTCGACCGCGGTGCCGAACCGGGTCAACGTCGTGATCAGCCGCAACTCGTCGTCGCCCGCGCGCAGCCGCAGCGGGACGGCGAAGCCCAGGTAGTCGGGCGCCGGGTGGCGCGGCCGGTCCGGTGCGAGGTCGGCCAGCTCGGCCACCAGGCGGTGGAGCTGGTCGTGGGGGTTGCGTTCCGCTTCGGCGTTGAGCCGGTCGATGACGTGCCAGGCCCACTCGTCGAGGTTGACGATCCGGGGCGCGAGGCCCTGCGGGTGCAGCAGCACCCTGGGCACGCTCACCGGTGGCGCGAGCAGCGAGGGCGCCACGCCGCGGGTCAGGGCGTGGAAGCCCGCGTTGGCCATGACGAGGTCGCCGAACCGGTCGACCACCACCGCGGGGTACGGCAGGTGGCCCGCCAGGATGCGCTCCAGCGCGGTGCGGACCGGTTCGAGACCGGGATCGTCGAGCGAGGTTCGCGGGTAGGCGGGCGCGAATCCCGCCGCGTGCAGCAGGGCGTTGCGCTCCCGGACCGGCACCTCCAGCGATTCGGCCAGGCGGATGACCATGCCGCGGCCGGGCGCCGACCGGCCGCTCTCGATGAAGCTGACGTGCCGTTGGGTCGTGCCCGCGCGTTCGGCGAGTTCCAGCTGGCTCACCCGCCGCCGGGTGCGCCACGCGCGCAGGGCGCCCGCGAAGGTGTCCGGCTTCGATCCTGTGATCACCCGCCCTGTCTACCCGTGCGACCGCCGCTCGACCATTCCCCGCAGGGAATTGCCGGGCCCCCGTCGCGGCGGCAGGGTCGTGGTCGAACCGAGCACACCTACCGAAGGACTCGTCGTGGCTGAGATCGACCCGCAGGTGCTGACCGACCGCTACGTGGCGCTCTGGAACGAGCCGGACGCCGACCTGCGCCGCACCGCCGTCCGCGAGCTCTGGGCCGAGAACGGCTCGCACGTCCTGCAAGCTCCGCTGGACGTGCGGCGGACGGCCGGCGAGCTCGGTTTCGGCTCCGCCGTCTTCGAGGCGCGCGGGCACGTCGAGCTGGAGCGGCGGGTTTCCCTTGCCCACCAGGAGTTCGTCGCGCCGGGGACCTTCACCTTCCGCTCCCGCGGCAACGCCGACCGGCTGCACGACGTCGTCAAGTTCACCTGGGAGATGGTGTCCCCGAACGGTGACCTGGGCGGCGTCGGCCTGGAGGTCCTGCTCCTCGACCCGGACGGCCTCATCCACCGCGACTACCAGTTCATCGAGAGCAGGCCGTGACCACGGGAGTCCACAAAGGACCAATCCCCGGCACCGGTTGACCGCCGCACGCCGCTCACCCTAGCGTCTCGGGTGAGCACGTTCCCTCAACGAGGAGGAGCACGTGTACCAGCCGGTCCTCGACGCCGTCTCGGGTTCCCTCGGCCTGACCGCACTGTTCGCCGTCCTGCCGCTGGCCACGTTGTTCGTGCTGCTCGGCGTGGTGCGGATGCGGGCGTGGCTCGCCGCGCTGCTCTCCCTGCTGATCGCCGTGCTGGTCGCGGTCGTCGCCTATCCCATGCCGGTCGGCCAGGCGCTGCTCGCGGCGTCCGAGGGGGCCGCGTTCGGGTTCTTCCCGATCCTCTGGATCGTCGTGAACGCGATCTGGATCTACAACATGACCGTCCGGACCGGGCACTTCGACGTGCTGCGGCGGTCGTTCGCCCGCGTCAGCGACGACCAGCGGATCCAGGGCGTGATCATCGCGTTCTGCTTCGGCGCGCTGCTGGAGGCACTCGCGGGTTTCGGCACACCGGTGGCGATCACCAGCGTCATGTTGATGGCGCTGGGTTTCCGGCCGTTGAAGGCGGCGACGGTCGCGCTCGTCGCGAACACGGCGCCGGTCGCGTTCGGGGCGCTCGCGGTGCCGATCACGACCCTGGCGACCGTCACGAACCTGCCGGTGCACGACCTGGCGTCGATGGTCGGCAGGCAGACACCGCTGCTGGGCGTGTTCGTGCCGATGGCGCTGGTGCTGATCATCGACGGGCCTCGCGGCGTGCGGCGGACGCT